>PQAJ01000027.1 GCA_003105185.1 Holophagae bacterium | reverse complement strand
TACGGCAGCATCATCTGCACCTCGCGGAAGGTCAGCGCTCGGTTCATGATCAGCACCTCGTCGATCACCCCCCGGTAGCGGGCATCCTCATAGGACCCGATCTCGACGTCGCCCTCGTTGGTGCCGATCGCCGCGGTCGTCGGTGCCTGGAAGCCCTCGAGCCGTCCGTCGACATAACAGAGCAGGTGCTGGCCGTCCCAGGTGAAGACCAGCAGCTGCCACTCCTCGGGCTGGATCGGCAGGTAGCCTTCGGCGTTCCAGGCCTCCCCCAGGGCGTCGCGGATGCGGCTCGCGGCCGGCCCCTGGACGTAGTCGAGGGCGTACAGGAAGCCGCTGCCCGACAGGTTGATCTTGCCGACCACGTAGTGGTTGCCGGTCGGCGCCGGCCGGATCCAGGCGGCGAGCGTCGCCGCCTCCCGGAGGTTGAGCGAGGGCGAGTGGGCGATGATGATCTGGTCGTCGTCGCCGTCGAACAGCAGGGCGGCCCCGGGCGTGCCGAAACGGTCGGCGGTCGCCGTCGGGCCGCCGATCGCCGTGCCGTGGTTGGCGTAGCTGCTCTCGTCGTCAGCGTCGCCGTCCAGCGGCAGGAAGGCGACAGTGCTGGCGTCGCCGCCGACGCGGCGGGACCAGCGCTCGACGGTCCCGGCCGCGAAGCCGTCGGCGAAGATCGTGTTGGCCGGTGGCGGGGGGGTGACGGTCAAGGGCTTGGAGAAGAACAGGTCAGGGTCGTTCTGCTGGCCGGTAACTCCGGCCCAGAAGGTCATGGTGTAGGAGCCCGCGGCGCCGGCCGCGATGAAGGTGAGCAGCGCAGTGCCGGCATCGTCGGCGGTGATGGTCGTGAACGGGCCGGCCGAGAGGTAGATCCGGCGATGGCCGGTCGGCACCGCCGGCAGCCCGGTGATCACGCCGGGGTCGGTGGCGTAGACGGTGAGGTCGCCGCTCGCCCCGCCGCCGATCGAGGCCTGGAACTGGGCGGTGTCGAGGGCCCAGCCGATCGGCACGTCGCCGGCGAGGTGGACCGTGGCGTTGGTGGCGCTGTTGTTGTCTTGTGGGCGGACCAGGATCTGATACTGGACCCGCTCGCCGCCCTGGACGAGGCTCGGGCCGGCGATGAACTCGACGTCGCAGGCGACCGCGAGCAGCGTCACCAGACTGGCCGCCAGCAGCTTCGGCAGGGCGTGGTCGTTCATGGGTCCTCCCCGATGGACTCTCTCCATGGTAGCGCGGCCGGGCAAGCCGGCGGTGACCGGGAGCACCGGTGGGCGGCGCCCGGGACCGCCGACCACTTCCCACGTACCGAGGGACCCTGCATAATGGCGCGACGCGCGGCGCCGGCTTGCCAGCGTCTCGCGCGTACGAGACCGAAGATCGACAGCTGCCGCCCGCGCGGCGGCGACAGAAGGGGGAGCGAGTGATGAGTCAACCCAAGAGCCAGAACATCTCCAAGGTCCAGCTGCTGGTGACCCGGGCGCAGCGGGAGGCCGCGCTCGGCCAGCGCGGGGTCACGATCTGGTTCACCGGCCTCTCCGCCTCGGGCAAGTCGACGATCGCCATCACCGTCGACCAGATCCTGACCGGCCGGGGCAAGCACTGCTACGTGCTCGACGGCGACAACATCCGGCACGGGCTCAACCGCGACCTCGGGTTCAGCCCCGAGGATCGCAACGAGAACATCCGGCGCATTGGCGAGGTGGCGAAGCTGTTCACCCAGGCTGGAATCATCAACTTGACCGCGTTCATCTCGCCCTACATCGTCGACCGCGACCGCAACCGCGAGATCCAGGAGCCGCGCGACTTCATCGAGGTCTACGTCGAGTGCCCGCTCGAGGTCTGCGAGCAGCGGGACCCGAGGGGGCTCTACGCCAAGGCGCGAGCCGGACTGGTCCCCGAGTTCACTGGCATCTCGGCGCCCTACGAAGCCCCCTTGAATCCCGAGATCGTGCTCCACACCGGCAGCGAGTCCGAGGAAGAGAGCGCGGGCAGAGTGATCGAGTACCTGGAGAAGAACGGCTACCTCGCCGGCGTGTGAGGCCCGCGACGTCGCGCCCGGCCAGGGGCCGCAGTTGATCCCGGGAGTCTGATTCAGCGGACGCTGCGCAGCGTGGCCAGCGCGCGCTCGGCCATCTGCTCCTGGAACGCCGCCAGTTCGGCCGGACCGCGCGGCTCGGCCAGGAACGCCTCGGTGCGGTCGAGGATCTCCCGTTCGGTGCCCAGTAGCGCCGGCAGCCAGCCCGTGCCGTCGGCGTTGTCGAGCCGCGTCAGGTCGAGGTAGTCGCCCTTGTGGCCCTCGGTCGACGGCCGCAGCAGCCGCTTGATGCGCAGCGACTCGCGCCACATCTCGGCCTCCTCGCCGCGCCACAGGACCGCCGGCGAGGCGCCGGCCTCGACCCACACCGGGACCGCGATCGCGGTCAGCGGCTCGCCGGGGATGACCCACAGCGTCGCCGGGACCGGGGCCCGCCGGCCGACGATGACCACGGTGGCCGAGGTGTCCGGGCGGTCGATGCAGTCGCGGCTCGAGATCCAGCGCGGCGGCGACGCCGGCTGGGCAGCGAGGTCCTCGAGGTCCGGGTGGTCGAGCAGGGTGTGGCCGAGGTCGCGGCTGAAGCGCTCGAGGATGGTCCGCGCCGCCACCCGCTCCGGAGCGAGCTCGCCGAACAGCTCGGTGGCGCGCTCGAAGCGCAGGTAGCCGGCGCCCTCGCCCTCGGCGCCAGTCCGCGCGAAGTTGGTGACCACCAGCCGCCCGTCCGGCGCGGCTGCGGCGTCGAGGCGCTCCAAGCCGTGGTTGTGGACCTCATAGACGGCGGCGCCACCCTCGGCGTCGAGGACCCCGAAGTTGGCGAGGCTGCCGAGGTCAGGCCCGAGGTTGGCGGCGAGGTAGGCCTCGAAGTCGGCCACGGTGCGGCAGCTGCGCAGGGCGTCGGCCATGATCGCGCCCTCGAGGTCCGCCATCTCGCCGTCGTCCTCGGGCAGGTTGTAGGCGACCGTGTTGATGATCCCGAAGCCGGCCGTGTTGAGGCCGGCGTAGCACATCCGCCCGGAGGCCGAGTCGGCGTTGGCGAGGCACAGGTAGTCGAACGGCTGCTCGTCGACCCACACCAGCTTGTTCGACAGCGCGTCGGTGTCGCGATTCTTCCACAGCAGCGGGGCGCCCTCGGCGCTGCCCGCAGCGGAGACCACGGCCGCGGTGCACTCCTCACCGGACCCGCTGCCGGCCGCCAGGAGCAGTGCGGCGAGGATCGAGGTTGCGAGAAGTCGTTGCATGTGCACCTCCGGCGCGGCGCGTGTCGGCGCAGGAAGTATAGGCCGACCCCGCGTGGCCGAGCCGTCGCCATCCGGGCATTGTTGTCTCGAATGGCATGTTCTCTTCACAGTAGGGTTGACAGTTCGCCTCGGGGAGGTCGGGACATGAGCAACGAGCGATCGAGAACATCTCGGATCAACGGTCGCCCCCGGCCCAAGGTGTCGCCGAACCGGCGACGAGCGCGCTGCCGGCCGGTGCTGCTCGCGGTGCTGCTCGGCGTGGCGTCAGCGGCGACCGCCCAGACCTCGTTTCTCGAGGTGACCCCGCCTGCCGACCCCTACTTCGTCACGCCCCCGGAGGAGGACTTCTGGGTCAACGCCGTTGCCCCGGCCGACGTCGACGGCGACGGCGACCTCGACTTCGCGGCCATCGGGTTCTACGTCGTCTACAACGTCAGCGCCGAGGACCGGCTCGTGCTCTTCATCAACGACGGTCCCGACCCGGGAGGTGGCGGCTGGTCGTTCTCCCACCAGCTGCTGCCGATGGGGTCGCTGACCGCCGGGGCGTCCGATCTGGCGTGGGCCGACTTCGACGCCGACGCCGACTACGACCTCGCGGTCGGCTCGGACGGGGCGACGGTCATCTACCGCAACGATGCAGGGGTGTTGACGCCGCTCGACGGCGCGCTGCCGGGCTACTGGGAGGACTCCGGCTACACCGGCGCCTATGACCTCCGCTCGCTGACCTGGGCCGACGCCGACAACGACGGCGACCAGGATCTGCTGATCCCGTCGGTGTTCGACCCCGACACCTCCTCCATGCGGACGGTGTTGATGCGGAACGACGGGGCGAGCGGTAGCGGTTGGCTGTTCACGGATGCCGCCGCGACCATCGACCCGACCGTGCACGCTCAGAGCGCATGGGCCGACGACGACTCCGACGGCGACCTCGACCTCTTCCTGGTCAACGTCGACCCCTACATCGGGACCGGTTTCGTGCGCCGCTTCGGCAACGACGGCGGGGCCTTCACGGCGTCCGACCTGCTCGCCGTTCGCGTCGAGTACGGGTTGGCCGACTGGGGCGACTGCGATGGCGACGGCGACCTCGACATCCTGGTCTCCGGCAACATCCAGGAGGCGGATGGGACCTACGACACGGTCCTCCGCCTCTACCGCAACGACGGCGGGAGCTACACCGAGACCACGCTCATCGACGCCCCCAACGCCGACTGGCTCGACCTCCACGCCGCGACCTGGGCCGACTACGACTCCGACGGCGACGTCGACCTCCTGGTCACCGGCAACTTCGTCGGTGCCGTCGACATCGAGGGCAAGTCGGACATCTTCAGCAACGACGGCGGGGTGTTCACGGCGCTTGGCGTCAACCTGCCCGCGCCGATCTCGTCGGTCGGGCGCGGCGGGACTTTCACCTGGTTCGATCTCGACGCTGACGGCGACCTCGACTACCTGGTCGCCGGGGCTTACTACGTGCCCGGCGGCAACGGGCTGGTCGAGGCCCGCATGCACCTCTACCGGAACGAGGCGGGGTTGGAGAACCTCGCGCCGACGGCGCCCACGGGCTTGACGGCTGCTCCGGGAAGCGGTGGCGTCGCGCTGTCGTGGACGCCAGCAGAGGACGACTCCACGCCGCCGGAGTCGATCACCTACGACCTCGACCTGAGGGCGGTCGGGGGCGCCCCGATGGGCGTTGGGCGCCCGCCGGAGCCGGGAGACGTCAGCGCGGTCACGAGCTGGCTGCTGACCGGTCTTGCGCCCGGCAGCTATGTCTGGAGCGTGCGGGCGGTCGACAGCGCCTTCAACGCCGGGCCGGTGGCTGAGGGCACCCTCACCGTCGCCGGAGAGTCGCTGTTCAGCGACGGCTTCGAGTCGGGTGACCTGGGCGCCTGGTCGACCTCGGTGCCCTGAGCCGGAGCGGAAGCTGACGGGCGAAACCCGGCCCGCGCTGCGCGATTGGCGGAATCACTCGCCGTTGCCGGTATATTGAAGATCAGTGGCCGGATCGCGCCGCTCCCGCGAGGGTGCGGATCCGGACCTCATCGAAGGGATCGTGGTGCACGGCGACAGCTGGGGCGAATCGCGGGCGCTCGACAAGCGGCTCGTCAGCGCGTGCCTCCGGGGCGACGAGGAGGCGTGGGTGGCGGTATGGCAGCGGTACGGGCCGCTGGTCAAGGCGGTGGCCCGCCGCGCCGGCTGTGATGCCGAGGAGGCGCGGGACGTCGTCCAGAGGGTCGCGCTGGTCGCGCTGCAGAGCCTGAGCTCGCTCAAGAACCCCGAGAAGCTTGCGGGCTGGCTGGCGGGGGTGGCGCGCTTCCAGTCGTTCGAGGTGGTCCGGCAGCGGCGGCCCGCCGAGGACCTCGACAGCGTCGGGCCCTCGGTCGATCCGCGAGCCGACGACGAGCTGATTCGCGAGCAGGAGCTGGCGCTGCTGCAGCGGGCGTTCGGGCAGCTGGAAGAGAGGTGCCAGCGCCTGCTCCAGCGGCTCGAGCTCAAGGAGCCGCCGGACTCGTACCGCGACGTGGCGAGCTCGGAGGGCCTATCCGAAACCTCGATCGGGCCGATCCGCCGGCGCTGCATGCAGCGGCTCCGCAGACTCGTCGAGCAGCTGTCTCAATCGGCCTCCTGAGCCCACTGTCCAGGTGTGGAGTGGAGATGGATCACATCACTGAACAGACAATCGTCGATCTGATCGGCGGCGGCGAGATCGCCGGTGCGCGCGAGCACCTGGCGGCCTGTGCCCGGTGTCGCAAGCTCCACCGTCGGTGGATTGAGCGGATGGAGTCGCTGCGGGATCTTCACCGCGAGAGCCTCGACGAGGCGGAGCTGCACCGCCTGCGCGTGATGTACCGCCAGCTCGGCCCGCAGCCGGTCGAGGGATTTCGCTGGGCGGCGCGGCTGGTTCGCGGGTCTGCGATGCAGCCGACGGCCGTGCGCGGCGTGGTCTCGGGCAGCATCACCGAGTACGAGGCGGGGCCTTACAACCTGCTCATGCGGGTGGGCCCGGCCGGGCGGGGTTCGACGGTCTCGGTGCACGGTCAGCTGACGACGACGCGCGGCGATGCCGGCAGCGGCGGAACCATGGCGCTCAGCTCGGCCGACAGCGGCGCCTACGTCTGCGATATCGACCGCTTCGGCGAGTTCCACCTCAAGGGCGTGTCTCCGGGGCGCTACCGCGCGCTGCTCTGGGTCGACGGCGGGGCGATCGAGCTTTTCGACCTCTCGATCGGCGGCGATGAGGCCCGGTGAGCTTCCTGCGCTCCTCCCGGAGGAGGTGGCTCGGCTGGCCGACTCGGGGGAGTTGGAGGCCGCGGGCGAGCTGCTGCGCGCGCATGCCGAGCGGATGGCGCGGGGCTCGCCGAGGCTGGCCCGCCGCTGGTCGGAACGGCTCGCCTCGGCCCGATTCGAGCACGCGCTTCTCGCCGCCTACGCCCGCTGGTCGGCCGGCATCGTCCGGCACCTGGTGGGTGAGCCGGGACGAGCCGAGGGCGAGCTCAAGAGCGCCGCGCGGGCAATGTCGCGCGCCGGCCGCGCCGACCTGGCCGATCGTGTGCGGCTGCTGTTGGTGGACGTCTACGGCGAGCAGCTTCGCCTGCGGCGCGCGCGGGCCATGGCCCGTCAGCTCGAGCGCCGCTTTGCCGAGCGGGGGGACCACGAGCGCGGCGCGGTGGCGCTTTCCAATCTCGGCTGCGCGGAGGATGCCGCGGACCGGGTGGATCGCGCGCAGGCCCTCTGGCATCAGGCCGCGCGCCGCCTCGAGCCGGGCAGCCTGCGGCACCTGCTGACGCGGGCGAACCTGGCCAACGCGGCCGCGCTGGCGGGGCGCTTTGCCGACGCCATGGCGGAGCACCGCGCCGTTGCCGGGTCGGCCCGGGACCTCGGCCTCCCTGCCCTCGCTCTGCAGGCCGAGCTCAACCTCGCCGAGTGCGAGTTTGCGACCGGGTTGGTGGACGCCGCCCTCGACCGGTGGCAGGCCGTGATCGCCGCCGCGCAGGAGAGCGACGACGGCGGGACCGAGCTGGTGGCCGAGGTCGACCTCGCGAGCGCCGAGACGGATCTCGGTGATCTCGAGGGCGCGCAGCGCCGGCTCGAGCGCGTTCTACCGCGGGTGCGCGAGGTGGGGCTGCGGCGCGAGGAGGTGCGGATCCTCCGGCTGCTGGCGGTGCTCCAGGCGGCGCGCGGGCAGCGCGGCGGGTGGCGGCAGGCGATCGCGCAGCTGGCGGGACAGCGGCTGCAGCTCCAGCGCGACCTGCTGATGGTCGACCTCGCCCAGCTCGACCCCTCGTGCGATCCCGGCCAGGTGGCGCGCGCGGCGCTGCGCCTGCGATCGGCCGGCCTCCATCACCGCGGCGCCATCGGAATGGCGTGGGCGGCGAAGCGGCTGCAGGAGCGCGGCGACCAGCGGGCCGCGCTGCGGCGCGCCAGGCAGGCGCTCTCAGGACCGGGCGCCTCGGCGTGGGTGAGGATGGTGGCCCACCAGGTGCTCGGGCGTGCAGGCGGCGCCGAGGCGACCAGGCATCTCTTCCGCGCCGTCGGGTCTGCGGACAGTCTCCACGGCCGGCTCGCAGCGGCCGCAGACCGCAGTGCGTTCCTTCAGCTTCGCGGCGATGTCTACCTCGACCTGGTGGCGGCGCTGCTCGATCGGGGGCGGCCGCGGGACCGCCGGCGAGCCCTCGACATGCTGTCCCGCTTCCGGTCGGGCTGGCTGGTTGACGAGCTCGCCCGGCGCGCCGATCGCGGCGACGACCCCGAGGTGCGGCGCTGGCAGGAGCTGCGGACGCGGCTGGCGGCCCTGTTGCGGCAGGTCGAAGGTCAGGACGAGCCGCGGGTGCGGCGCTTTGGAATGACCATCCACAACGAGCTGCGGAGCCTCGAGGAGGAGCTGCGCTCGAGCGAGCTGGTGCTGGCGCGGCGTCGGCCCGGTCTGTTCTCGGAGGACCGGGGGCAGTCCGTCGCCGAGGCGCTGCTCGAGCGGCTGCCCGAAGGGCATGTGTTCGTCGAGTACTTCCTCGGCCCGCGGGACCTGCTGACCTTCGTGGCCAGCCGAGGCGCCCTCCAGGTCACCCGAAGCCCGGTGGCGGACGAGGTTCGCGAGCTGGTGGCCTCGGTGCGCTTCCACATGGACACCAACACCTGGCGCACGCCCGCTTCCGCCGGGGCGTCGGTAGCCGCGCTGCGCGACCGGCTGCAGCGGCTCGGTCGCGTGCTGCTGAGCCCGCTCCCCGCTGACGGCTGGCGCGTGCTCTGGGCCGCGCCCCACGCCGAGCTCTTCCACATCCCGTGGGCGGCGCTCGAGTTTCCCGCGGGCGAGGTGCTGGTCGACCGCGCGCGGTTCTCGCTGACGCCGGGGGCGAGCGTGGTCGCCGCGCTCCTCCAGGAGGCGCCCTGCAAGCCGGCAACGGTCGGCCTGTGCGGCGTCGGCAGCGACGACCTGCCGATGGTCGGCCGCGAGCTCGAAGCGCTCGCCGGCCTCGACGCGACGGCGTCGGTAGTGGAGGGGGCCAGCCGCCAGGACTTCCTCGGCATGCTGGCCACGCACGACGCGGTCCACCTTGCGGGGCACGCCGTGTTCCTCGACGGGCTGCCCGGCGCCTCGGGCCTCCGCATGGCCGACGGCTACATCACGGTGCACGACCTCGCCGCTACCAGGATGCGGGCAAGCCTGGTGAGCTTCGGCGTGTGCTCGGGGGTCCGCATGGGCGACCGGACCGATCAACGGTACGAGGGCTTCCTGCGCGCCCTGCTCGCGGGCGGGGTGCGCACCGTGGTCGGGGCGATCTCACCGGTGCGGGACGAGGTGGCCTACGAGTTCGACCTCGAGTTCTTCCGGCTCCTCGAGAAGGGGAACGACCCGGGTGCTGCCTACTGCGGCGCCGTCGGCGAGCTGCGCCGGGGCGACCCGCACCCGGCGACGTGGGGGAACTTCCACTTCTATGGCGACCTGCGAAGCTGGAGGATTGCATGAACGGACGAGACCGACGGAGCCGCCTGGCGGGAGTCCTCGCGCTTGCCCTCGCGGCAACGGCGTTGCACGCGGACGCCGCGGCTGTGCAGGGCGAGCCTCGAAGCCGGACCGGCAGAGCCGAGGTCACGGTGGTGGTGGTCGGCACGGTGAGCTGGGTCGAGCCGCCGCGGCGCCTCGGCCTCGAGGGCGGGTGGACGGTCGAGCTCGCCGGCGCGACGCCGTGGCTCGACGAGCTGGCGAGCCAGGTTGCACAGGGAGACCATCCTCGGGTCAAGGTGGTCGGCGCCCGGACCCCGGGCAGCGCGGATCGCCTGGTCCGCGCCGGGGGCGTGGAGGTCGTGGTCGACGCATCACTCGCAGGGAGCGCTGCCGGGTCGCCCGGCTGGCGGCGAGCGCTCGCTGCCGGCGGCAGGGGCGCGGTCGTGCCCGAGCTCGAGGACGACGAGACGACGCTGCGCGGGTTCATCCTCGGCTTCACCAGCGATGGCTTCGAAATGATCGCCGAGGGATCGGTCTACGAGGTTGTGGTCACCGACCAGACCGAGCTCGAAGGCTTCGGCGGTCTGTCCGAGCTCGAGGTGGGCAACGAGGTCGAGGTCAGGGGTCTGCTGCAAGGCGCGACGATCATCGCCAGCCGCGTCAAGCTCCGGTCGGGTGGCGAGGAAACGAGGCTGCGCGGCGCCATCGTCGCCTTCACGCCCGACGGGCTCGAGATGAACTCCGGCGGGACCGTGTTCGAGGTGGTCGTTACCGGCCAGACCGAGCTCCACAACTTCGGCTCGCTCGATGAGCTGGCGATCGGCGACGAGATCGAAGCACGCGGCACGCTGGCGGGCCTGGTGCTGACGGCGACCCGTCTCGAGCTGCTCGAGGGTGGCGTCGACTTCGAGTTCAGCGGGCTGCTCACGATGCTGCTGCCGCCCGACCGCTTCGTCATGGACGATGGCCGGATCTACACGGTCGATCAGACCACCCTCTTCGACCCCGCCCTCGGCAGCTATAGCGGGCTCGCCGTGGGGCAGTACCTCGAGGTCAAGGCGAGGCGCGGCCCGTCGGGCAGCAACCTCGTGGTGGAGGTCGAGTACGAAGGCGACATGCAGTCCGGCCAGGGCTACCGCGAGCTCGAAGGCGTGGTCCTGTCGATTGGCGCGACCGAGCTCCAGCTCGAGGACGGCACGACGGCGACGATCACGCCGGCCACCGAGTTCAAGGGCGACGCCGACTCGTGGCAGGACGTGGTCCCGGGCTGGACGGCCGAGGTCTACGCACTGCTCGACGACGTGGGCGTCATGACCGCGCTCGAGGTCCGCACCGACGACCGCGAGTCGGCGACCACCGGCGGCCAGGACTTCGAGCCCCAGCAGGCCCTGGTGGTGCCGGTTCCCGGAGCGAGCGTTGACGCCATCGCCGCGAGATTCGGCGCCCAGGTTGTGGGACGGGTCGGTGGGCTGGGCGCGCTGCTGTGGTTTCCGGAGCCGCTGACCGATGCCCTGCTGGCGGCGCTGACCGCCGACCCTGAGGTGGCCGCGGTCGAGCCCAACTACCACTTCCAGGACCCCGAGTCGGTCCGCCGCCGCTACCCGACGGTCGACCGCAGTCCGAGCACCGAGAAGCTGGTCGATCAGCCCGCCGTCCACCAGATCGGGCTGCCGGCGGCGCAGCAGCTTGCCGACGGCGGCGGCGTCGTGGTGGCGGTGATCGACACCGGCGTCGACCCGTTGCACCCGGCGCTGCGCCGGAAGCTGCTTCCCGGAGGCCTCGACCTCGTCGATGGCGACCTGTCACCGTGGGAGGAGCGCGACCAGGTCGACAACGACGGCGACGGCGACGTCGACGAGGCGGCGGGCCACGGCACCTTCGTCGCGTCGCTGGTCGGCCTCGCGGCGCCCGCGGCGTTGATCCTCCCGTACCGGGTCCTGGACGACGAGGGGTCTGGCACCGCGTACGACCTCGCGCTCGCCATCGCCGACGCCATCGAGCGGCGGGTCGACGTCATCAACCTCTCGCTCGTCTACCGCGAGCGCTCCTCCGCGGTCGACCTGCTGCTCGAGCGCGCCGGCGAGCTCGGGATCGTGGTCGTCGCCTCGGCGGGCAACGATGGCTCCACCGTAGTGCCGTTTCCGGCCTCCGACAGCAACGTGCTGGCCGTGGCCGCCATCGGCGAGGACGGGCTCAGCCTGGCTCCCTTCACCAACCGCTCCCACCTCGTGCACCTCGCCGCCCCCGGCGAGACGGTCTACGGCGCCCTCGACGAGCAGAGCTTCGGGACCTGGAGCGGAAGCTCGATGGCCGCTCCCTTCGTTGCCGGCACGGCCGCCCTCCTGCTGAGCGCCGACCCCGGGCTCGACCCGTTGTTGGTGCGAAATGCCCTTGAGCAATCCGGGGTTGCCGTGACTGACGGCGACTGGACGGGTACGATGCTCGACGCGTACGCTGCGCTCGCACTGGTACGGGCACCCTAGCGCGGGCCGCGGCAGCGGGGACCGGCCGCGAGCCGGGGTCGACCATCCGCGGTGCGACGCGGTCCGGCGTGAGGGGAGTGGAAACCATGCACTGGAGATCCGGCCGAGTTTGGATCGGCCTCCTGGCTGGCTGGCTCGCGGTGGCCGCGGCCACGTCGGCGCTCGCGCAGACCGCCGGGCGAGACCCGGAAGCGGGGTCGCCGGTGGCGGGCGGCGTCACCTACGTCGACCTCGACCATCCCGTGACCTCGAGCGGCGAGCTCCGGATGTGGCGAGTTGCGTCGTCGGCGGGCGCGCGGGTCATGCTCAAGGTCTTCCGGCCCGAGGGCGAGCGCCTGCTCCTGGTGGGCACCTCGGCCCTGCAGACGGTCCCGGCGGGCGGCGTCGCGACCTTCTCCTGCTCGATCCCGGTGGCGCGCAACGACCTCATCGGGTGCTACTGCCCGGACTCGACCTGCGCCGACGCGTTCGCCGACGGCCTGGTCCTGGCCGCCGACGGCGACGTCGGCACCAGCCCTTCGAGCCTGTTCTCGACCGGCATCGGCTCGCCGTCGATCTTCGCCGCCGGCTCGCACCTCGCCGACGTCCCGGCGACCGCCTCGACCGACCTCGTCGTGCCGGTCGTGGGCCGGACGCCAGGCCTCGGCGGCACTGTGTGGCGAACCCGGCTCGAGCTGTTCAACACGGCGGCGGTCGAGACCACGGTGGCCCTCTTCCTGAACCTGTCGGATCGCGACAACACGACCCCCGCCGCCTCGGCGCAGGTCGCGGTCCCGCCGCGCGCGACGCTCATCGTCGAGGACCTCATCGCCGAGAGCTTCGGGCTCGACGAGGCGGTCGGGTCGGTCGACGTAGTCGCCTCGGCGCCGGTCATCGCGCACGCCAGGATCGCCAACGTCGGCAGCGAGATCGGGACCTTCGGGCAGGCGGTTCCCGGCCTGCCGGCGAGCTGGGCGGTCGACGACGAGGACGTGCCGGGCTTCAATCCCAACGGCGACCGCCTCTACCTGTTCGAGGCGCGCCAGGACGCCGGCTTCCGGACCAACCTCGGCATCGCCAGCGTCGCCGCCACTCCGCTCACAGTGGAGGTGCGGGCGATGCTCGGTGAGCAGACCGTCGGCACGCCGCTGACGCTGACCCTCGAGCCGTTCTCGCACACCCAGGTCAACCGGGTGCTCGGCGAGATGGGAGTGCCGCCGGGCATGAGCGGGGTGCGCCTCGAGGCGGCTGCCGCGGCCGGATCGGGCGGCCGCTTCTTCGCCTACATCTCGCGGGTCGACAACGGCAGCGGCGACGCCGTCTTCCTGCTCGGCGAGCGCGAGTCGGTGATGCCGTGACCGGCGCCCGGGCGGCAGGCGCGCCGCCGGTCAGGCCGGGTCGGCGGGCGGCGCATTCTCGGCAGCCGGCGCGAACGCGGCCCTGACGGCTCGCTCCAGCTGCCGCCGCGGCGCGGGCTCGAGCGCCGGCGGCACCGCGCCCCGCGGCAGGACCTGCTCCGATGACGGCGGCGGCAGGGCGGGGCATCGTCCAGTGTTGCGGCGCAGGCCCTCCAGGTACGGGCATCCCGAGCCGGCGGCCACGGCGGCCAGGTAGGGGCACCGGCGCCAGGCCTCGGGCGCGGTAAGCGCCCGGACGCCGGGTAGGTCGTCGACCAGCACCGCGCGGACGACGATCGAACCGTCGATCGCGGCGCCGTCGCCGGCGATCCGGACCGACGGCAGCACGACGAGCAGCGTGCCCACCACCAACCCCGTGCCGAGCCCGACGAGCAGCGTGCAGGAGATCAAGCTACGGATCACGTCTACCTCCCCGGTGGTTGCCCGGTCATGAGAACGTCTCGGAGGTTTTCCGATGGTCCGCATCCTCGCGCGGTCCCTGACATCGAAGGTACGTCGTCGACCGGGAGACGTCCACCCCGCGCCGCCGATGACACGGGTAGAATAGGAATGACTCGCAGGAGGCGTCTGGAGCACCGTGGCCCATCGCACCGTCCGCACCGGGTACCAGGAGCTGGTCGAGCGGCTGAATCGCTTTCCCCAGGGGGCGCCGCCGTCCGAGCTGCTGTTCCGCATTCTCGCGATGCTGTTCTCCGAGCGCGAGGCCTCCCTGGTGGCACAGCTCCCGATCAAGCCCTTCTCGGCCGAACTGGCGGCCCTGGTCTGGAAGATGCCGGTCGCCGAGGCGCAGTCGGTGCTCGACGAGCTCGCCGGCCGGGCGATCCTGATCGACGTCGAGGCCGACGACGGCCGAACCTACGTCCTGCCGCCGCCGATGGCCGGCTTCTTCGAGTTCTCGATGATGCGGCTGCGCGGCGACCTCGACCAGAAGCTGCTCGCCGAGCTCTTCTACGAGTACATCACGGTCGAGGAGGAGTTCATCAAGGCCCTGTTCACCAACGGCGAGACGCAGCTCGGCCGGGTGTTCGTGTCCGAGCCGGCGCTGCCGCCGGACGGGTCGCTGGTGGTGCTCGACCACGAGCGGGCGAGCCAGGTGGTGGCCGAGGCGGCCCACATCGGGATCGGACTGTGCTACTGCCGCCACAAGATGGAGCACCTCGGATGCGCCTGCGACGCGCCGATGTCGATCTGCATGACCTTCAACAACACCGCGGACTCGCTGATCCGGCACGGAGTCGCGCGCCGGGTCGACGCGGCCGAGTGCCGCGGCCTCCTCGATCAGGCGCGCGATTGCGGTCTCGTCCAGTTCGGTGAGAACGTCCGCCAGCGGGTCAACTTCATCTGCAACTGCTGCGGCTGCTGCTGCGAGGCCCTGATCGCGGCGCGCCGCTTCGGCCACCTGCATCCGGTGCACACCACCAACTTCATCCCGGAGCTGCCGGCCGACGCCTGCACCGGGTGCGGCAAGTGCGTGGAGGCCTGCCCGGTCGAGGCGCTGACCCTGGCGTCCGCCAACGACCCGGCGCGGCCGAAGCGCAAGCGGGCGAGGCTCGACACCGACATCTGCCTGGGCTGCGGGGTGTGCGTGCCGGCCTGCCCGGAGCACGGCCTGAAGCTGCAGCCGCGCCCCGAGCGCGTCATCACGCCGGTCGACTCGGTCCACCGCACGGTCGTGATGGCGATCGAGCGGGGCACGCTGCAGGACCTGGTGTTCGACAACCGCACCCTGGCCAGCCACCGGGCGATGGCCGCGGTGCTCGGCGTCATCCTCCGCCTGCCGCCGCTCAAGCAGGCGCTGGCCAGCCGGCAGCTGAAGTCCCGCTACCTCGAGACCCTGCTCGCGCTGCGCGGCAGGTGAGCGCGCGGCGCGGCTACTTGATGGAGATCAGCTCGACGTCGAAGACCAGCATCCCCTGCGGCGCCCCCTGAGCGCCCTTGTAGGCCAGTGCCTCGGGGATCCAGAACCGCCGCTGCTCGCCGGCCACCATCAGCTGCACGCCCTCGGTCCAGCCCGGGATCACGCGGTTGAGCGGGAAGGTCGCGGGCTGACCCCGCACCACCGAGGAGTCGAACATCTTGCCGTCGGTGGTCCAGCCGCTGTAGTGGACCGTGACCGTCGAGCTGGCGGTCGGGTGCTCGGTGCCGGTGCCGGGCTTGAGCACCTTCGAGGCGAGGCCGCTGGCCGTCGTCTGGGCGTCGGCCGGCGGCGCCGCGACGTCGGCGGGAGCAGCCGGCGGGGGCGGCGGCTCGGGCTGGTCCTCGATCGAGATCAGCTCGACGTCGAAGACCAGCATGCCGGCCGGCCGGCCGGGCATGTTGTTGTACGCGAGCTCGACCGGAATCCAGAGCCGGCGCTGCTCGCCGGCCACCATCAGCTGCACGCCCTCGGTCCAGCCCGGGATCACCCGGTTGAGCGGAAAGGTCGCGGGCTGGCCGCGCTTCACCGACGAGTCGAACATCTTCCCGTCGGTGGTCCAGCCGCTGTAGTGGACCGTGACCTTGTCCCAGGCGTCGGGGTGCTCGGTGCCGGTGCCGGCGGCCAGCACTTTCGAGCAGAGGCCGCTCGCCGTGCAGACCGCATCCGCGGGAGGCTTGGCCACGTCGGCCGGCGCGGCGATGTCCTGTGCGGCGGCGGCGGTGGCGATGGTGATCAGGGCGATGGCAATGAGAAGGCGTGTCGTTTTCATGCTGGCCACCCTAGCGCGAAAACGCGCGATGCGCAATGCCAAACCGGGAGCGGGCGCGGAAGCGGATCCGGCTTCGTCCTGCGGGCTACGCCGTGACAGGAGCGGGCGGGAAACGAACCCTTACCCCTGGGTGGGCGGGCGGAAGCGAAACACGTGATACGGCGCCGCGCTGCGGATGTGCCGCTTGGAGCGCAGCATGACCTCCGGGAGCGCGCTGTCGGCCAGGTACAGCCAGCCGTCCGGCCCGAAGCAGAGCGCGTCCGCCCAGCGGATCCTGGTCGAGCGGATCACGGTCTGCAGCACGCCGTCAGAGCCGACTCGCAGCACCGCGCCGTGCTCGACGTCGGTGATGTAGACCCTGCCCTCGAGGTCGACGGTCAGCCCGTCGCTCAGCGGCTTGTCGCTGAAGCGCTCGACCCGCTGGGCGAGCACGCGCGGGCTGAGGATCGACTCCCTGAGGTCCCGGACCGGGATCCGGTAGAGCCCGTCGTGGGCCATCGCAGCGAAGTACAGCCAGTCGCCCGCGGGGTCGAGGGTGATGCCGTCGACGCCGGGCTTGAGCGCCGCCAGGCCGCCGAAGAAGACCATCCGCTTGGCCGGCGTCGTGATCACCCAGTCCTGCGGCATCACCGCCGGGTGGCGCTCGAGCACCCGGCGCGCGCGCTGCGACGCGACGTCGTAGACCACCAGCGCCGGACGGCCGCGCCAGAAGCTCAGATCGGCGATGAAGATCTTGTCGCCCGAGGCGTCCACCCGGAGGTCCTGGAGAAACGAGCCGCGGGGCGCGATCGCCCGGTCGAAGGCGTGGTCGTGCACGACCTTACCGGTCGCCAGGTCGAAGGCGAGCAGGCGGGGCCGGCGGAGGCCGTGGTTGCCGTGGTCGATCGTCCACAGCCTGCCGGAGCGGTCGATCACGACGCCGAGCGCAGTGTCGAAGAGCTCGCGCTGCTCGGCGGCGCTCGGGAACGGCCGGGCGCCGTCACCGGTCCACTCCATCAACCGGTGCTCCTCCGGACGCGACTCGGGGTGCACGGTGAAGAAGACGCGGCCGTCGGCGCTGACCGCGACGTTGCCGATCGGCTCGGGAAAGTCGACCACGACCTCGAGCGCGGACTCGTCGAGCAGCGGCGTCGTCGTCAGATCGGGATAGGCGCTGCCGCCGCCGTACCGCAGCCGCAGCGCCGCCGCCAGCACCAGCAGCGTGGTCGCCACCAGGAAGAAGAGCGCGAGCAGGGCCCTTCGCATCACGACTCATGATAGCCGCAGTGCGCCGGATCGCCGCTCCCGGCGGCGGGTCAGCGCTGGAGCGTGGGCCGCGGGTCGATGGGGACGCCGCGGCGGCGGACCTCGTAGTGGAGGTGGCTGCCGCCGGCGTTGCCGCTGTGGCCGACGGTGCCGAGCTTGCGGCCGCGCCGTACCCGGTCGCCCTCCTCGACGTGGATCCGGTGGAGGTGGGCGTAGCGCGTCTCCCAGCCGCCGCCGTGGTCGAGCACGACCAGCCTTCCGTAGTCGCCGGAGCGGCCGGCGAAGGTCACCACCCCGTCCGCGGTGGCAAGGACTTTCGTGCCGCGCGGCGCGCTCAGGTCGAGACCCTGGTGGGTCGCTCGCCCACGGGGCGCTCCGAAGGACGAGCTGACGGTGGCGACGTCCCGCGGCAGCGGCCAGCCCGAGGGCACGGTGGCCGCGGCCTCCGGCCTCGAGCCGGCGCAGCCGATGAGCGTACTCACCGCCACGAGCAAGGCCGCGAGCGCGGGTGCGGGGCGTCGTGCTGGCATCGTCACCGGCATTGTACGGCTCGGGCCATCGAGGAGGTGGCGCCGGCCGGCGTCGAGCCCGGTGGCCGCGATCCCCACGACGCTGTCGACGATCGGCGCCCAGGTGTCACTCAGCGTCCGTCGTGTCTCGATCTGTTGTTGGCGGGGATGTCGCTTCGCCACTCGCCGGTCATCGGCGCAGCCGCTGACCGGCTCCTCGGCGCTTGACGAAGTCAGTCACCCACATCCCCGCTTTTCTCCACAGCCCGCGTTTCTCATCGACCTCCTGTGGCACCGCCTACCGTTCACTTTCGCCTGGATTGGGGAGGGCGGTGAGAAACGCGGGCTAGACGAGCCGCTCGGCGTGCACGACCAGCCGCGGGCTGGACGGGCCGTGACGCGTCCCGCGGTAGTCGCCCGCGACGGCGACCACGTCGAAGCCGGCCGCGTAGAGCTGCGCCTCGATCTGCCGCCGCTCGATCCGCGCCAGCTCGAACGAGGCCTCGGCGATTTCGACCACCGTGCCGTCGGAAGGTCGAACGAGCCGGTACCGGTAGCGGACGCGGGTCGTCCCGCGTCCGAGGTCGATCGTCTCCTCGACCAGCTTCTCGATCGGCTCGCCCCAGCGCGGCAGCCGGAAGTGGCTCACGACAATGCGCGGCCCACCGGTCGGTGCGCTGGAGACCGGGCTCGGCAGGTCGATGACCAGGGGCGCGCGGGGCTGGAGGTGGCGGGCCGTGCACCCGAGGCAGGCGGCGCGGTCCGCGGCCTCGGGGAGCAGGGCGAGGCTCGAGAACGGGATGATCGCGGCGGCGAACGGCTGCCGGAAGCGGAAGCTGCGCATGTCCTGCCGGGAGAACCGCAGCCGTGCCGCCGCCTCGGGCGGCAGGGCGCGTCGGCGGGCGCGCGCCCGCCGCAGCATCTCGGGCGAAAGGTCGAGGCCGGTCACCCGGTGGCCCGCGAGCGCAAGCGGCGCCGCGACCCGGCCGCTGCCGCAGGCCAGCTCGAGCACCGGCCCGCGGACCCTGGCCTCGTGCAGCAGGTCGAGGTAGAGGTCGATGTCCGCCACCAGGGTGCGGTGCTCGGCGTCGTAGAGCGCTGCCAGCGATGCGAACGAGCCCACGGGGCGGTGTCCTCCCTCGGTCCGGCGCCGGGTGGCCGCCGCGGCTCAGTATGGACCCTCCGTGGTTTGGCGCAAGCGACGCCGGGCCGCGGCGGACGGCGTGACGCGGCGCGGCAGGAAGGCTACACTCGGGCTGGTCCCACGACGGGGGTGTGGTCATGATCCTGCTCAATCCCAACCGACACGCCAGCCGGTGCACCGACGAGCCATCGCGCGAGATCATGGCGAAGACGATCGCGTTCTTCGAGGCCAAGGGCCTGCGCCGGCTCAAGGAGGACGACCGCAATCGCGTCTGGTACGCGGACTTCCTGGAGTTCCTGGCCCGCGAGCAGGTCTTTTCCACCCTGCTCACCCCGGCGGCCTACGGTGGCGGGCCCGACTGCCGGTGGGACAACTGGCGCAACAACGAGTTCAACGAGATCCTGGCCTTCTACGGGCTCCACTACTGGTACACCTGGCAGGTGACGATCCTCGGCCTCGGGCCGATCTGGATGAGCGCGAACGAGCAGGCGAAGCGCAAGGCCGCCGACTACCTGCGCCAGGGCGAGGTCTTCGCCTTCGGGCTGTCCGAGAAGCAGCACGGGGCCGACGTCTACTCGACCGAAATGACCCTCTACCCCGCCGGCGAGGGCTTCCGGGCGCGCGGCGGCAAGTACTACATCGGCAACGCCAACGTGGCGCGCATGGTCTCCACCTTCGGCCGCTTCGCCGGCGGCAGCGAGTACGTGTTCTTCGCCGCCGACTCGCAGCACTCCACGTTCGACTGCATCCGCAACCTGGTCAACGTCCAGTCCTACGTGGCCGAGTTCGCGCTGCGCGACTACCCGGTGAGCCCGGCCGACATCCTGTCGCGCGGCTCCGACGCCTGGGACGCGGCGCTGAACACGGTCAACGTCGGCAAGTTCAACCTCGGCTGGGGCTCGATCGGCATCTGCACCCACGCCTTCTACGAGGCCATCGACCACGCCGCCAACCGCCGCCTCTACGACCGCTTCGTCACCGACTTCCCGCACGTGCAGCAGCTGTTCGTCGACGCCTACGCCCGGCTGGTCGCGATGAAGCTCTACGCGCTGCGCGCCTCCGACTACTTTCGCAGCGCCTCCGCGGACGACCGCCGCTACCTGCTCTACAACCCGATCATGAAGATGAAGGTGACGATGCAGGGCGAGGAGGTGATCAATGCGCTGTGGGACGTGATCGCCGCCCGCGGCTTTGAGAACGAGCCCTACTTCGAGATGGCCGCCCGCGACATCCGCGCCCTGCCCAAGCTCGAGGGCACCGCCCACGTCAACATGGCGCTGGTGTTGAAGTTCCTCGTCAACTACCTGTTCCGGCCCGCGGCCTACCCGCCGATCCCGCGCCGCGACGAACCGGCCGACGACGGCTTCTTCTTCCGCCAGGGGCCGGCCAAGGGCCTCGGCAAGGTCCGCTTCCACGACTGGAGGCTCGCCTACGATCAGGTCGATCTGCCCAACGTCAGGATCTTCAGCGAGCAGGTCGAGGCCCTCAAGCGCCTCCTCATGGAGGCGCCGCCGAGCGAGGCCCAGCAGCAGGACGTCGATCTCCAGCTCAGCCTCGGCGAGGTGTTCACGCTCGTGCCCTACGGCCAGCTCATCCTCGAGGAGGCGCCGCTGGAGGGTGTCAGTGGCGACCTCGTCGACCAGATCTTCGACGTCATGGTCCGCGATCTCTCCCGCTATGCCCTGCAGCTCGCGCACAAGCCGAGCACCAGCCCCGAGCAGCAGCAGCGGGCGATGGCGATGATCCGCAAGCCGGCCGTGGACCCGGAGCGCTTCCGGCGGGTCTGGGAGAACGAGGTCTACACCCTCGCCGACGCCTACGAGATGGCCGAGTGACGGGCGCGGCGATCGCTAGCCGTTGASCAGCKYCATGCCGGCCTCGGGRTAGCGGGTGCCGGCRGCCATGTCCCGCGGGACCAGCTCGTCGATCGCCGCGAGCTCACCTGCGGTCAGTGTGACCTCGAGCGCCGCCGCGTTCTCGGCCAGGCGTGAGCGGCTGCGGGTGCCTGGGATCGGCACCACGTCGTTGCCCTGCGCCAGGACCCACGCCAGCGCGAGCTGCGCCGGGGTGCAGCCCCTGTTCTCAGCCAGCCGTTCGACGCGGGCGACAAGTTCGAGGTTGTGCTCGAGGTTGCCGGCTTCGAAGCGTGGGTTGGCCCGCCGCCAGTCGTCCGCGGCGAGGTCTCCGAGGCTGCGGATGGCGCCGGTCAGGAAGCCGCGGCCGAGCGGGCTGTAGGCGACCAGACCGATGCCGAGGTCACGGCAGGCGGGGACGATGTCGTCCTCGATATCGCGGCTCCACAGCGACCACTCGGACTGGAGCGCGGCGATCGGGTGGACCGCGGCGGCGCGCCGCAGGGTCTCTGCAGAGGCCTCTGACAGCCCGAGGTGGAGCACCTTGCCCGCTCGCACCAGACCGGCCATCGCGCCGACCGTGTCCTCGATCGGCACCTCGGGGTCGACCCGGTGCTGGTAGTAGAGGTCGATGTGGTCGACGCCGAGCCGCGTCAGGCTCGCATCGCAGGCCGAGCGGACGTACTCGGGCCGGCCGCTGATCCCGATGAAGCTGCCGTCCGGCCCGCGCTGGAGGGCGAACTTGGTGGCCAGCACCACCTGGTTGCGCCGGCCGCGCAGAGCGCGACCCACCAGTTGCTCGTTGCGACCGGTGCCGTACATGTCGGCGGTGTCCCAGAAGGAGACGCCGATGTCGATAGCGTGGTGGAGCACGTTGATCGAGGTTGCGTCGTCGCTCGCACCGTAGAACTCGGACATGCCCATGCAGCCGAGGCCGACTGCCGACACCTCGAGTCCGCTCCTGCCCAGCTCCCGTGATTCCATGACGCCCTCCGGAATCGATCAACGCCTCGCGGCGCCCGGGCATTTCGCCGGCTCAATGCCAGCGGAAGCGGCGCACCGCGATCGCGAAGGACACCAGGCCCCACACCGCGAGCACGGCGAGCTCGGGCAGGGCGCCACCGAGGAGCGCCTCGCCGCGGAACACCGCCCGGAGCGCGTCGTTGACCGCGGTCAGGGGCAGCAGCCGGATCGCCGGCCAGAACGCCTCCGGGAAGCGCTCGTACGAGAAGAAGCTGCCGGACAGCAGCCACATCGGCAGCATGATCAGGTTCATCCAGCCTGAGACCGACTCGATCGTGCGCGAGCGCGCCGCTACCAGCAGGCCGAGCGCGGCAAAGCTCAGACCGCCGCCGATGGCGACCGCGAGCAGGGCCAGCAGCGGCCCGCGCACCGCGACGCCGAAGATCAGCCAGCCGAAGCCGACGATCGCCGCCACCTCGAGCACCAGGAACAGCAGCCGCGACAGGGCGTAGGACACCAGGTAGTGGGGCCGCCGCATCGGCGTCGCGGCGAAGCGCTTGAGCAGCCCGCGGGTGCGGGCGACCACGATCGAGAAGCCGATGCCCCACATGCCGCTGCCCATCAGGTTGAGACCGATCAGGCCGGGGATCAGGAAGTCGATGTAGCGCGAGCCGCGCTCGGCGGTCGGCTCGTCGCGGTGCTCGACCAGGTCCTTCCGGCCGTAGGCCCGCTGCAGCGCGTCGTCGACCGCGAGCCGGGCGGAGCGGCCTTCCGGGCGGGCCGGGTCGAAGCGGAACACGAACTGGGGCAGGGGAGACTCTCCTGGCGCGGCCTCGACCACGATGTCAAGCCGGCCGCGCCCGAGCGCCTCGAGCGCCGGGGCGGGCTCCATCGTCATCACGGTCAGACCGGCGGCGCCGGCGAGCCGGTCGGCGATCGCGGGGTCCGTCACCCCGACCCGGTAGCTGGTCGCGCCCGACTCTCGAAAAGCGATGCCCAGCGCGAGGGCGAGCAGCACCGGGAACACGAACACCCAGAACACCGCCTCCGGCTCGCGGAGGAACTCGAGCATCCGCACCCGGGTCAGCTCGGCGAGCGGGTGGAGGGCGCCGCCCCGGGAGGCCTTCGGCTCAACCATCGCGCAGGCCCCGTCCGGTGAGGTGGACGAACACGTCCTCGAGCGTCGCCTGGTGGGTGGTCAGCTGCTCGAGCGGCGCCCCTGCCCGCTCGAGCTCACCGAGCACCGCCGGCAGGGCGGCGCCGACGTCGCGCACCCGCACCATCCAGCCGCCGTTGCGGGCGCTCACGCCGGCGACTCCGGGCAGCGTGCCGAGGCGGTCGGGGTCGAGCTCACCGCCGGCGTGCAGCTCGAGGATCTGGTCGGCGCCGAGCGACGCCACCAGCTCGGCCGGCGTGCCGAGGGCGATGCGGCGGCCATGGTCGACGATCGCGAGCCGGTCGCACAGCCGCGCCGCCTCCTCCATGTAGTGGGTGGTGAGGATCACCGTCCCGCCGCCCTGGCGGAAGCTCTCCACCACGTCCCAGACGTGGCGGCGGGCCTGCGGGTCGAGGCCGGTCGTGGGCTCGTCGAGGAACATCAGCTCGGGCGCCGAGACCAGGGCGCAGGCGAGCGCGAGCCGCTGCTTCTGGCCGCCGGACAGCTTGCCGACCCGCGCGCTGCGCTTCTCGTCGAGGCTCACCAGCGCGATCACCTCGTCGACCGGCCGCCCGTGCCGGTAGAACGACCGGAACAGCCGCACCGTCTCGGCCACCGTCAGCTTGTCGGCGAGCTGGGTCTCCTGGAGCTGGATGCCGATGCGCTCGCGCAGCAGGCGGTCGTCCCGGGTGCCCCAGCGCTGGCCCAGCACCTCGACCACCCCGTCGTCGGGCGTGTTCAAGCCTTCCAGGATCTCGACCGTGGTGGTCTTGCCGGCGCCGTTGGGCCCGAGCAGGCCGAAGCACTCACCGCGCCGGACCTCGAGATCGAGGCCATCCACCGCCACCACCCCCGGGTAGCGCTTGACCAGCCCGACGCAGCGCGCCGCGACCGTGCGACCGTTCTCGGTGCCGTGCATCCGACGAAGGAGAACCCCGCCGGCGGCCGGACGATTCTCGGCGCTGCCGACCGCCGTGGGAACTCGGGCCTATGGTACCTTCGCCGGCAGGACCGGAGGTGTCATGCGCGACCACGTGCTCCTCATCGCCGTCCTCGTCGTGCTCGTTGCCGCCGTCGTGTCGTGTCGGAAGGACCCCCCGTCGGCCCGATCCGGGGCCGGACTCGA
>PQAJ01000026.1 GCA_003105185.1 Holophagae bacterium | reverse complement strand
CCGCCGTCGCCCGGGGGCACCGAGGTCGCGAGCAGGGGCTCGAAGCCGGCATCGATGAGCCCGACGCGCAAGCCATTGCGCAGCAGCCGGTTGACCAGGCAGCCGCCGCCGAGAGCGACCGTCATCCCGCGGCCGACGCGCCGCGTGAGCTCGACCGCCAACGCGCAGAAGGTGGCGTGGAACGAGGCCGCGACACGCTCGACGGGCTCGCCGGCGACGAGCCGCCGCGCGGCCTCGACCAGCAGCCCGACCGTCGGCAGCAGGGGAGGGCCGCCGGGCTCGAGAATCGCGAGCGGCCAGACCTCGGCCTCGCCGGGCCAGGATGCTGCTCGCGACTCCAGGACGACCGCTGCCTCGCCCTCCCAGTCGTTGCGCACCACCGGTCCGAGGAGCGCCCCGGCGGCCTCGAAGAGCCGACCGGCGCCCGAAGCAAGGGGCCAGGCGGCGTCACTCGCGGCGAGCCGCGCCACCCCGGCAGCGAGATCGGGGTCGACGGAGCGGGCGAGCGGCAGCTCGGGAATCACGTCGGCGGCGCCGGCGCGGGCCAGGGCCGCCACCGCCACCCGCCACGGCTCGCGCACCGCGCGCTCGCCTCCGACCAGCGGGAGCGGCTCGAGATGGGCAACGCGTTGCCAGCTCAGATCACCGGCGAGGCGCAGCCACTCGCCGCCCCAGGCCGTGCCGTCGGGACCCCAACCGGTGCCGTCGAGGCTGATCGCCAGGGTCTCCTCGCCGACCTCCGGGAAGCGGCCGTGCTCGGCGAGCACCGCGGCGGCGTGGGCGAGGTGGTGTTGGACCTCGATCACGCGGCCGCCGCGGGCCTCGGCGATCTCGCGGGCGAGCCAGGTGGTGAAGTAGTCGGGGTGCGGATCGCACGCGATCACCGCCGGCTCGACCTCGAGGAAGTCCTCGAGGCCGGCGATCACCTCCCGGTGGAAGCCTCGCGCAGCCTCGGAGTCGAGGTCGCCGCAATGCTGCGACAGGAAGGCCTGGGCCCCGACCGCCACGCACGCGGTCGCCTGGAGGTGGCCGCCGACGGCGAGAATCGGCGCCGGCGCCGCCTCGGGCAGCGGCAGCGGCTCGGGCACCCAGCCTCTGGCCCGGCGCACGACCACCGGCCCGTCAGAGCAGGAGCGGACGACCGAGTCGTCGATCCGGCGGACGACGTCACGGTCGTGCACCAGAAAGGCGTCGGCGATGCCGGCCAGGCGCGCGAGGGCCTCCCGGTTCTCCCGGCAGATCGGCTCTTCGCTGAGGTTCGCCGAGGTCATGACCAGCGGCGGCATCTCGGCGGGGCGCAGCAGCTCGACGTGGAGCGGCGTTGTGGGCAGCATCACGCCGAGGTCATCGATCCCCGGCGTCACGTCATCCGCGACCGCGCACCCCGGCAGCCTGGGCGCGAGCACGACCGGCGACCGGGGCGACCGCATCACGAGGCGGTCGGCATCGGTCAGGCGGACGAGCTGCTCGGCTTCGTCGAGGCCGCGGACCATGACGGCGAAGGGCTTGGTCGGCCGCCGCTTGCGGGCACGCAGCGTCTGCACCGGGGTCCCGCGGTCGGCCCGGCAGGCGAGCTGGAACCCGCCGAGGCCCTTGACCGCGACCACCGCACCGTCGAGCAGCGCCCGGCGCGCTGCCTGGATCGCGCCGGCTCCGGCCTCGAGCTCGGCTCCCGTCGGGTCGAGGAAGCGCAGGCGCGGCCCGCAGTCGGGGCAGCAGATCGGCTCGGCGTGGAAGCGCCGGTCAGCGGGATCGGTGTACTCGCGGTCGCAGGCCGGGCACATCGGGAAGCAGGCCATCGAGGTCGCCGGCCGGTCGTAGGGGAGGTGGTGGACGAGGGAGAACCGCGGCCCGCAGTTGGTGCAGGTGGTGAAGGGGTAGCGGTGGCGCCGGTCGGCGGGGTCGTCAAGCTCGCGGCGGCAGTCGTGACAGAGAGCGGCATCGGGAGGCACGAGCGCCCCGGCGCGGCGGCCTTCTCGGGAGTCGCGGACTGCGAAAGCGGCCTCGCCGACGACCGGGACTTCGGCTACCTCCATGGCGTCGAGCCGCGCCAGCGGGGGCAGGGCAGCGCGCAGCCGCTCGGGGAAGGCGACCACCACGGCCGCCGGGCCTTCGATCTCGACGGTCGCGCCCCCAGGGTCGTTGACGACCCAGCCTGCCAGCCCGGATGCGGTCGCGATCCGGTGCACGGTCGGCCGGAAGCCGACGCCTTGGACCGCCCCACGGCATCGTATCCGGAGGCGGATCACATGGCCCTTCACGGTCTCCGCTCCGGACTCGGCCTCAGGTTCGACCTCCTTTCCAATTCCGCCCTTCGGGCGCGCTGGCGAACGGTGTCGTTTCGCGAAGTCGCCGTGCGACGTTCACTCGATGCGTCCGCGCCCGAAGGGCGGTATTGGAACAAATGCACAATCACACCGGAGCTGACGCCAGCCGCTTCTTGCCGAGTCGCTCGGTCAGGAGCTCGCACCAGGCGTCGATCCCCGCGCCGGTGGTCGCAGACGTGCGCAGGACGGTGGCGTGCGGGTTGAGCGAGCACAGCTGCTCCTCGACCGCGGCGAGATCGAAGGGAAGGTGGGGCAGGAGGTCGATCTTGCTGATCACCGTGACTTCGGCGCGGGCGAAGATGGCCGGGTACTTGAAGGGCTTGTCGTCGCCCTCGGTGACCGACAGCAGCGCGACCTTGAAGTCCTCTCCCAGGTCATAGGTGGTCGGGCAGATGAGGTTGCCCACGTTCTCGATGAACAGGATGTCGGCCGGCAGCAGCCGGGCCGTGCCGAGCGCCGCCTCGATCTGCCGCGCATCGAGGTGGCAGGCGCCGCCGGTCAAGATCTGGTGGGCGGGCACGCCGAGGGCGCGGATGCGGTCCGCGTCACGCTCGGTGGCGACGTCGCCCTCGATGACCGCGCAGCGGTGGCCGGCGGTCAGCCGCCGCAGGGTCGCCTCGAGGAGAGTGGTTTTCCCGGAGCCGGGCGACGAGATGATGTTGACGACTAGCGTCCCGCTGTCTGCGAAGCTTCGCCGCAGCGCCTGGGCGCGCTCCTCGGAGGCCTCGAGGGCCCGTCTCCGGACGGTGACGACCTGCGTCATGGGCCATCTCCTCGGTCGTTGGGCCGCGGGTCGTCCGCCGGCGCGCCACCCGCATCGTCGTCCGGCGTGAAGCGGAGCTCGAGCACGTCGAGCTCGTCGCCACCTGTCACCTCGAGCGGCCGCCCGCAGGCCGGGCAGATCCTGAGCCAGCTCCCGGCGGCGCGGTCCTTGACGTCGCCGCACTGGCTGCAGAGCTGGGTCGCGGGGCACCACACGACGTCGAGGGTGGAGCCGGCGTGGCGCCCGCCGGCGACGACCGCCTCCCACGCGAAACGCAACAGCTCCGGCTCCACGGCCGTCAGCTCGCCGACCGCCACCCGGACCGACTCGATCCGGCCGGGGCCGTGCTGGCGCGCCGCGTCGCGGCACACCCGATGGATCTCGAGCGCGATGCCCATCTCGTGCACTGAAGGAGTATAGCGGGATGGGGCTTGGYCAGGCGACGCCGACTCGGTCGTAGGCCATAGAGCGGCAGCGACACCAGAGCCCGTCCGGTGCTGGGGGCGTGGCCCGGCGGCGGGCGGCACGCGTCGGTCGGTGCCCGGTCCGCAGTCGCGGTTTCGGGAGCTGGCGCCGTCGATTGCGGCGCGCGGTTGCGAGGGGGTTGTGGGGCGATTCGCGGAGGCCTGAGCGTAGAATCGAGGGCGCTGATGGCACTACCTCGTCTCGTCGTGACCGGCGCGTCCGGGTTCGTCGGCCGGCGGCTGCTCGATGGGCTCAAGGAGCGCTTTCAGATCATCGGCCTGGCGCGCCGTTCTCAGCTGCGGTGCGGCGCGCCCGTCCACGACAACATCAGCTGGTTTCAGGTCGACGTCGGCGATCGCGAGTCGACGCGGAAGGCGTTCCGTTTCGCGCGTGATTGCGGCGGCGCCGACTATGTCGTCCACCTGGCTGCCCACTACGACTTCACCGGCGAGACGCATCCCGCGTACTGGCGGACGAACGTCGACGGGCTGCGCAACGTGCTCGAGGAGTGCCGGGCTCTCAACCTCAAGCGCTTCGTGTTCGCGTCGTCGCTGGCGGCGTGCCAGTTCCCGCCACGCGGACACAAGCTCGACGAGCACAGCTCACCGGACGGCGACGTCATCTACGCGGTCACCAAGCGTCTGGGCGAGGAGATGCTGGCCGAGTTCGACGACATCCCCTCGTGCATCGTCCGCTCTGCGGCCTTCTTCTCGGACTGGTGCGAGTACGCGCCGCTGTACATGTTCCTTTCGACATGGCTGTCTGAGGGGTGGAATGCGCGGATTCTCGGCGGCCGTGGGGAGTCGGCGATCCCGTACCTCCACGGGCGCGAGATCCCGGTGTTCTACCGCCGGCTCTTCGAGCGCCTCGATGCGATCGGCCAGCGCGAGGTGCTGATCTGCAGCCCCAGCGAGACGGTCAGCCACCGCGAGTTGTTCGATGTCGCCAACCTCAACTTCCGCGGGCGCCATGTGCGTCCGATCCTGGTGCCGGCACCGCTCGCCGGCCTTGGGGTGCGGGCGCGGGACCTCGCCGGCCGGGTGCTCGGCGACCGCCCGTTCGAGCGACCGTGGATGGTGCGCCTGATCGACCGTGATCTCGCAGTGAACGCGAGCCGCACCCACGCGAAGCTCGGGTTCGCGCCGCGGGAGCGGCTGCTGATCACGCGCCGGGTCCCGTTCATGATCGAACACCTGAAGGCGGACCCGATCGAGTGGCACCAGCGCAACCAGGCGGCGATGCGGCGCGTCCGGCTTCGCCCCAATCTGATCGTGCACCGGCTCCTCGAGCGCCACCACGACGAGATCCGTCGCAGGTTCCTGGAGGATCAGCTCGGCGGGCCGGACGCGGCCCGCCGTTTCCCGAGCTACCAGCAGCTGCCGACGGAGATTCTCGAGTGGCGCTGCACGGTCGTGCTCCGCCATCTTCTCAACGCCGTCCGAGCCGGCGACAAGGGTCTGTTCACGGCCTACTGCCGTGATCTCGCCGAGAAGCGGCACAAGGAGCGCTTCTCGGGTGAGGAGGTGTGCGGCGCGCTGATGCTGCTCAACGACGCCTGCCTCGGCGTGCTRCGCTCCGATCCGGAGGCGCAGGGGCTCGATGAGGCGCTGCGTGACTACGTGACGATGACCGTCCAGTTCGGCTGCGACCAGGTGATGGAGATCTACGACGAGYTCGCCGGCGAGCCCACCTGAGACCTCGTCAGCTTCCGCTTCCGCGCCCGCTCTCGTCACGGCGAAGTGCAGAGCACGAAGCCGGATCCGCGCCCGAACGCTGGTCTCCGAGGTCGGACCGCGGCTACGCCTCGGTTGAAGGCGGCGGCTTCACCTGCCGATTGACCCACCACACCACGAGGGCCATCAGCCCGTCGATCACGCCCGTGACCGGCACCGCCCACGGCAAGGGATCGAGGACGGTGTACGCGAGCAGGAAGACGAAGGCGAAGGACTTGGCGATCACGATCAGCCGCACGCCGCGGTACCGCGAGAACTCCATGAGGTAGCCGGCGGCGAGCACGATGTGAAAGGCCCCTGCCTGGCGGCCGAAGAAGGCGGGGTCGATTCGTTCCCAACCGCCGAGCTGCGCGGCCAATCCCGGAGCGAGGATCAAGAGCAGCCCAACGATCGCGCTGTGCAGGGCGACGAACGCGATCAGCAGCCGTTCGTGACCTTCGGTCAACCGCATCGGTCAACCCCCATCGAGCTCAGTCTCCGGGTGCCTTCCAGGAGGATACAGAAGCCACAGTTCAAACAAGGGGCCGGCGCGACCTCGCCTCTGTGAAACCACGGGTGGACCTCTATGAGAGACGGTCGCTCGAGTCGTTGTCATCGGCTGTGGAGCTCCCCTCGCGGGCGGCGGAGCCGGCCGATAGGGCGGAGCAAAGCTCCGACGCGACTTGCCCGATCGCATCGGCGACCGGCTCGGAGAGGCCGCAGCCGGTGCTGACCAAGGCGGGCTCGATGCCCCACAGCCGGAAGCGGACGGCCCGCATCTCCGGGAAGGCGTGCAGTATCCAGCGCAGGCATTCGGGAATGCTGAGGTGGTGCAGCGACGCGGTCGTCTGCGGCAGCGACAGGATGGCATCGTGGTCGAGGCGGTGAATGGTGCCCGGCTCAGCGCCGGCCCGCAGCGCGTCGATGATCCAGATCTCGCCCTCACCCTGCCACCACGTCGGCAGGGAAAGGACATCGGTCCCGCCGTCCTCGAACCGAGCGCACGCGTGCGGCGGCTGGTCGGTGAGCTGGCGGAGGACCGCCGGTCCGGCGCCATCGTCGCCCACCAGGGGGTTGCCGAAGGCGATGACGAGGACTCGGGCGCTCATGCGGGGAGCTGCCTCGGCGGCCGGCTCGAGGATGGACGGCTCGGCGTTGCCACTGGCCCCGTGCCCAAAACGGTTCTCGAACCCGGTCCCGCACCGTCGGAGACGGTGACGTGCACGGAGACGCAGACGGGTGGCCAGACGGGCATCAACCGCTGTCCGGTCCGTCGTCGCCTCTCAGTCGACCCGAACGACGTGCACCGAGCACGAGATGCAGGGGTCGTAGGCGCGGGCGATCATCTCCAAGTTGAGCCGCAGCTGGGCGTCGCTGACGCCGCCGTCCGCCAGCAGGCGCTCGGTGGCGTGACGCAGGTCTCGCTCGGTGTTCGCCAGGTTCTGCGCGGTCGGCGTGATCACGTTGGCCGCGACCACCAGCCCGTCGTCGTCGATCTCGTACTCGTGGAACAGCGTCCCGCGCGGGACCTCGGTCGCGCTGACGCCACGGCCGGCGCGGACGGCGTACTCGGCCTGCTCGCGCGCCACTTCCTCCATGGCGAGGAGCTCATCGCACGCCTCGACGGCCGCCTCGAGCCCGAACACGATCTCGATCAGCTGGGCCCAGTTGTTGTAGAGGACGTTGTCCGCCACGCCGTTGGGCATCAGCGTCCTGAACGCCTCGCGGGCGCGGCCCTCCAGGCGGTCGCCCCACAGTGCAAGCCGCGCCAGCGAGCCGACCTGGTAGGTCGAGCCCGAGGCGAGCGCGGAGTGCTTGGCGTGCGAGTGCTCGACCGTGAACTCGCGGACGATGTCCCGGTAGCTCGACACCGGCACCTCTTCGCCGGTCGAGGTGCAGATCGAGTCGCCGCGGAACCGGTAGCGGTCGTCGTACGGACGCAGCGCCACGAACACGGCCGGCCGGGCGGCGAAGTCGGGCACCGGGATGGTGGCCGCGAGCTCGACGAACTTCATTGCGACGTCGATGCCGGCGGCAAGCTCGCCGCGCAATTGCGCGAGATCGCGGTGCGCCGGCACCTTGCCGAAGCCGCCGACGAGGGTGTTGATCGGGTGCACGGCGCGGCCGCCGATCAGCGCCTGGACCTTGTTCCCGAGCTGCTTCAGGCGCAGCGCCGCCGCGACCTCGTCCGGGTACTTTGAGGCCATCGACATCACCGAGTCGAAGCCGAGGAAGTCGGGCAGGGCGAGCGCGAAGACGTGCAGCGCGTGCGACTCGATGGCGGCGCCCTGCAGCATCAGGCCGCGCAGGCAGTGGACGCGGGGGCTCTGGGGGATGCCGAGGGCCGCCTCGAGGGCCTGCAGCGCGGTCACCGTGTGGTTGGCGGAGCAGATCGCACAGACCCGGGTGATGATCCCCTGGACCTCGAGGAAGTGCTTGCCGACCATCAGGGCCTCGTAGTAGCGGCTGCCCTCATGGATGTCCATGTTGACCTCGGACACGGTCTGGTCGACGACCTTGACGAAGATGCCGCCGTGGCCCTCGACGCGTCCGAGATGGGGGATCGAAATCGTCCTAGTGGTCATCATGGTGGGCCTCGCTGCGCAGCCCGAGCGTCATCCACACGGGCGCTGAGAAGTTGCTCATCCGGGTCGCGATCTCGCGCCAGCTGATGCCGCGGGTGGCGAACATCTGGACGTTGGCGTCGTAGTTCGGCTCCTCGATCGGGCCACGGCAGCCGGCGCAGGCGACGCCGTGCGACGGGCACCTCGCGCCGCAGCCGCCGCGGGTCATCGCGCCGCAGCAGACGTCGTCGAAGTAGATCACCCGGCACAGGTTCTCTCGGGTCTTGCACTCGAAGCAGACCGGGACTGCCGGCAGCTCGGGAACGGTGCCGGCGAGCAGCGAGTCGACGAGGTGGAGGAACTCGTGGCGCTCGATCGGGCAGCCGGGGAGCCGGTACTCGACCGGCACGAAGTCGGTGGCGGGACGGGCCTCGACGGTGTCGAGAAAGTCGACAGCGCCGCTGTAGACCTCGCGCTCGAGGACCTCCCGCGGCAGGTCGTTGCGCATCGCCGGCAGCCCGCCCCACACCGCGCAGGTGCCGAGCGCGACCAGGAACGAGGTCCGCGCCCGCACCTGGCGGAGGGTCTCGAGGTCGCGCTCGGTGGCCACTACCCCCTCGACGAAGGCGATGTCCAGCCGGCAGGTGTGGTCGTTGCCGGACTTGGCCATCACCCAGTCGACGATGTCGATCCGGCCGGCGAGCCGCAGCAGCTCGTCCTCGCAGTTCAGGATCTGCAGCTGATCGCCAGCGCAGCTGGTCAGACCGAAGATTCCCACCTTTGGGCGCGCGTCATGCATCATGTTCAGTCCCTTTCACAACGACGGGCGGCGGTTCGCGGAGCCCGTCGCTCGGCTCGCTCGGCGAGGCCGCGGTCCGCGACCTCGTCCAGTCATTCGCGGTGGCCAGTCAGCCATCATGTGTAGATCAGCTCCGGCAGGTTGATGGCGTCCCAGTACGAGAACACGGGTCCGTGCAGGCAGGTGAAGGTGTAGCCGACGGCGCAGTGCCCGCACTTGCCGACGCCGCACTCCATCCGCCGCTCGAGGCTCAAGAAGATCCGGTCCTTGCCGAAGCCGGCCGCGACCAGCCGCTCGAGCAGGAACTGGTAAAAGACCGGCGGCCCGCAGGCGACCGCGAAGGTCTTGGGGACGTCCACGTGGAGGTTGTCGACGAGCTGGGTGACGACCCCGACCTTGCCGTCCCACGGTTGGCCGGCGGTGGCATCCACGGTCAGCGTGATCTCGGCGTCGCCGCGTCGGGACATCGACGTCAGCTCGCTGCGGAAGAGCACCTGGTCGGGAGTGCGGGACCCATAGACCAGCATGACCCGGCCGAAGCGGTGGCGCAGGTCGATGAGGTACTGGAGCAGGCCGCGCAGCGGCACCATGCCCAGCCCGCCGGCCACCAGCAGCAGGTCGTGCCCCGCGAACTGGTCGACCGGGAAGCCGTTCCCGAGTGGGCCGCGAACGCCGACCAGGTCGCCCTCGCGGACGTGGTCGAAGAGGTAGTTGGTGAAGGTCCCGGCGCGCCGGATGCAGAGCTGGAAGGCGCCCCTCCGGGTCGGCGAGGAGGGCAGGGAGAAGGGAGCCTCGCCGACGCCCAGGATCGACAGCTGGATGAACTGGCCCGGGTTGTACTGGAAGCGCTCGGCGAGATCGGGCGCCTCGAAGCGGAGGTCAAACAGGCGCGTGTCCGCCACCTCCTCGGAGATCCGCATGATCCGGGCCGGCGCCGGCTGGTAGGGGTTGGCGCTGGTCAGGGTGACGCGAGTCGCACCGCGTTGCGTCCTCGCCCTTGCAAGTTCGGGGCTCATAGATCACCTCGCACGTGGCCGAAGACCTCGACGACGTTGATTCCGGTCGGACAGTTTTCGATGCAGCGGCCGCAGCCGACGCAGGACGGCACGCCGAACTCGCGGACGAACGCCTCCTGCTTGTGGTAGTAGCGGTTGCGCACCCGGTCGGCGCGGTCGGCGCGGAAGTTGTGACCGCCCGCGACCACCGCATAGTCGCGGAACAGGCACGAATCCCAGAGCCGGACCCGCTGGCCGACGCTTTGGGGAACGAGCTCGTCGACGACGTTGAAGCACGAGCAGGTCGGGCACACCATCGAGCACGAGCCGCAGCACAGGCAGCGGGCGCCGATCTCGCGCCACACCGGGTCCTCGCGCTTGAGCTCGAGCACGTAGGGCAGGTCGGTGACGTCGAGCGAGAGCGTGAAGGCCTTGCGGCGGGCGCCCAGCCGTTCCATGTATTCGCGCGTGTCCTGGCGGGTGGCGGGCTCGAAGAGGTGAGGGTTGGCGCGGACCACGTCATCGCCGAGGGAGGAGCCCACCGAAACCAGCATCCGGCCCTCGAGCGGCGTCAGGAAGAGGTCGAAGCCGTCGTCCGCGGTCGAGGTGTCGAGCGAGGCGCAGAAGCAGCGCTCGTCGGGCCAGCAGCCGTAGCCGACGACCATCAGGTTCTTGCGGTTCTCGAGGTAGTAGCTGTCCTGGAAGTTGGAGAGGTGGAGCAGGTCGAGGATCCGCAGCGCGTGGATGTCGCAGGCGTGGGCGCCGAAGAAGACCTGCGGGCCGTGACGTCCCTCCCCGGGGTCCTCGGGGATCTCGCCCAGCCTGCCGGTGAGCATCGTGAAGCGGGGTTTGAGCAGCAGCTTCTTGAAGGGCAGGATGGTGCGGAGCGCGTCGGGCCGGGCGCGGCGGACGTCGTCGATGACCTCGAGGTCGAAGACCCCGGGCGCACGCTCGACTGGCGCCCAGAGGGTCCCCCAGGCCTTCAGCGACTCGACGAACTCGGGGAGGAGGTGATCGGACAGGCGAAGGGTCTGCATTGCATCACTCCCGCGGGGCATCGTGAAACTTTTCACATACCCCGTCGGCACACTATGCACCATGAAATCGACAAATGCAAGGGGCTACGCTTGGGTTCGCCGGTTGCGCACCTGGCCGTCACGCCCGGCCCAGTCCTCGAGGCGCTCGGCGGGCGGGCAGCTGAGGGCGAGCGCTGTCACGGCGATGAGAAACACCAAGGCGATCAGCCCGACCAGCCACGACGGGAAGAGATCGCCGATGTGAAGCCTCGAGAAGAGGACCGGCAGCGAGTCGGCGTTGGTCGGGTGGATGTAGAGCTTTACCAGCCACGCCGCAGCCAGGAAGTAGATGAGCATGAGGTAGTTTCGGCGGAGTCGGACGCGGACGGCGAGCAGCCGCGAGATCTGGAAGTGGGTCTGGCGAAGGTCGGCGGCGAGCAGCCGTCGCCAGTCCGGGGTGGAGTCGCGGCCACGGTCGAGCAGCTCGGCGAAGAAGCCATTCTCGAGCAGGTAGACGCGCCACTTGGTGTGGTGAAGACGGCGATAGCGGCGGCCCTCGATCGTGATCGAGAAGGCAATCAGGGCGAGGCCGAGGAGGAGGGTGTAGTGGGGGACATCGGCAGTGCCGAGGGCGAAGGTGCTGAGGGCGGTGGTGAGGATGACCGCCCAGTTGGTGGTCACGTCGAGGCGCTGCCGCCACACGGTCAGGCGGTTCATCTCGCCGCGGTAAAGATGGGTCATGGCGGTGACGAAGGTCGTCGAGTCCACAGCTGCTTCGGGACGAGACTCGGTCGCGGCCATGTCCCGGGAATGTACCACAGTTAGCGGGGGTCGGCAGCGGGAGCAGCTGCTCGACGCTGCGTGAACAGGGCTCGCCGCCTTCGTTGGTGCGCTGCTGGCGGTCGCTCGCTCCTTCTCGCTCGGCGTCCGACACTGCGGCGACGAGGGTCAGGTCCGCGACGGTGACCGAGGCCTGTCCGCTCGCTAGGTCTTCGCTGCTCCATCCGCTGGCGGCGTTCCGGATCGCAGCAGCCGCGGCGCGACGATGAGGGCGATCCCGAAGGTGGCGAACGCCACAAACAGCATCGCTGGACTTCCCAGGCGGAGGTCCTCGGCGACCAGCTTGAGGCCGCAGACCACGAGCAGTGGATAGACCAGCCATCGCAGCGCCCGATCGTCGCGGAGCGACCCGAGCCCGGCGGCGAGGACGGCGGACAGCGCGAGCACGACAGTGCGGGCCGCGGCCAGGGGCGCCGGGTTCAGCGATCCGGAACGCTCGAGCAGGAGGCTGAAGAACATCAAACCGACAGCCCCGAGGCCGACGCCGGAGATCGCGGCGATCACGAAGGTCGGGATCGCAGTTGGCCACGGACTGGAGGACCCGTCGCCTGCGGCGGAGAAAACCAGATAACAAGAGACCGCGGCACCGATGACGAGGAGGTCGGCGAGCGACGGAATCCGGGCGACGCCGGCCGGATCAGCGGTGTAGGCGGCGAGGATCCGAACCAGGGTGCCGTGGATTGCGGCCGCGACAACGAGAAAGCAGGCGCTGTGCCAGCGCAGGGTGATCCGGTCGAATCGGGCGCCCAGCGCTGCAGCGGCGATCCCGAAACCGCACAGCAACGCAACCCGGAGTGCGCCCTCGGTGGCGGTGGCCAGTCCGACGACGCTCAGTGCCAGGGCAAGTGACGAGAAGTACCAGAAGTTGCCGCCCCGGCCGAACCGGCGGTCAACGAAAACGAAGGCCGTTGCGTAGCAGACGAGGCCAGCGAGCAGCGTCAGCGCCGCAAACCAGCTCTCGCCGAGGTGGACCGCTTTCAAGAAGTGGTGGACGGGAGCGAAGCCGGCGGCGAGAATCGCGATCCCCTGGACGACCTCGAAGGCCCCTACCCGCCTGCGCATCCGCAGCATCGCGAGGGCAAAGCTGCCCAGGTAGACGACGATGAAACCGACCCCGAAGATCAGCACGGCAACCGCCGGTGGACCGGGTGGCATGGCCGGATCGATTCCGGCGATGGCCTTGGAGACCATCATCAGGGCCAGCACGTCGAGTGCGAGGGCCACCGGCCACCGCATGCCGGGCCACTCCCGGAGGTAGGCGATCCACAGCGAGTAGGCGGCGAGCGCGAGTGCGACCAGGGATCCTGACACCCAGGCGCGGTAGGACAACACCAGGGACAGGTCGGTGACGAGCGCCGCAACCGTGACAGCGGCGGCGAGGGTCTGCAGCCGGCGGCGCCACGCGACGGCGAGCGCGAGCGCGGTGAACAGCGCGACACCGGCCACTGCTTGATCCGGCGACAGCAGAGAGAACTTCCTCGCCGCCTCCCACAGCAGGGGGTAGGCGACGATTGAGGCCACGCAGCCGGAAAGGGTTGCGGCCAGGGTCCGGCCGGTGGTCGCAGCGCGATCGGCCATCACGATCCAAGCTGCCGCATAGAAGTACCCGAGCACGATCCCGAGCGCGTGGGGGAGGATCGCCGCCTCGGTCAGCCCTCGCAAGAGAAATGCGCCACACAGGACGAGGAATGCTCGCCCGAGGATCGCGAGCACGCCGGCAAGGTTGGTCGTGTCGGCGCTGCGCGCGTCCACTGGAGCGACCATCCTCTCGACCTGGTCCTCGGTGGCGGATGCGGAGGTCATGGGGACGAAGGGCCGGCTGGTCGCCTCCAGCCGGCTCAGTCGGTCTTCGAGCCGGGAGATGGTTGCGACGAGCTGGTCGATGCGGTCTTCGAGACGGTCGAACCGATCCTCCATGGCAGGCAACTCCTTCGAGGCGCCAAGGGCCAGTGTCGGGGTGGAATCCGTGCTGCGAACTGATACGCAGTCTATTCTCAATCGGAGGCGACGGCAACACCCGGTTCAGGTTGGCGCGAGCGCCGGAGGGATCGAAGGTCCTGCCGCGGCGTGAGTCGACACCAGCGACGCGGCTTGCGCAGCCACCGCCGGCGAGCTAGCGTGGCCGCTCATGAGGACGCCGCGGGCGCTTGGTGAGACTGAGTTGCGGCAGTACTGGCTGCTGGATCCCGAGGTGAGCTTCCTCAACCACGGATCGTTCGGCGCCTGCCCGATCCCGGTGCTCGAGCACCAGCGCCAGCTACGGGAGCGGCTGGAGCGGCAGCCGGTGCAGTTCCTGGCGCGCGATCTTGAATCGCTCCTCGACGAGGCCCGGAGGCAGCTGGCGGCCTTCGTGGGTGCGGCGCCGGAGGATCTGGCATGGGTCAGCAACGCGACCACGGGCGTCAACGCGGTCCTGCAGTCGCTGCCGTTCTCTCCGGGTGACGAGCTGCTGACCACCGACCACGAGTACAACGCCTGCCACAACGCCCTCGAGTTCGTGGCCCGGCGCGCGGGCGCGACGGTCGTGGTGGTGGCGGTGCCGTTTCCGATCGCCTCGCCGGACGAGGTCGTCGGCGCGGTGCTGTCCAAGGCCACACGACGGACCCGGATCGCGCTTCTTGATCACGTGACCAGCCAGACCGGTCTCGTGCTGCCGGTCCGGCAACTGGTGCGGGAGCTCGCCGGTCGGGGCATCGACACCCTGGTCGACGGGGCGCATGCGCCGGGCATGCTCGAGCTCGCACTCGACGACCTCGGCGCCGCCTATTTCACGGGCAACTGCCACAAGTGGGTGTGCGCGCCCAAGGGAGCCGCCTTCCTGCACGTGCGTCGGGACCTGCGCGAGCGCGTGCGGCCGGTCGTGATCAGCCATGGGGCGAACTCGACGCGCGCCGACCGGTCGCGCTTTCACCTCGAGTTCGACTGGGTCGGCACCGACGACCCGACGGCGGTGCTCTGCGTGCCGGAGGCGATCCGCTTCATGGGCAGCCTGCTGCCGGGCGGCTGGCCGGAGCTGCGCCGGCGCAACCGGCAGCTCGCCGTGCAGGCGCGCGATGAGCTCTGCCGCGGGCTCGGCATCGAACCGCCCTGCCCGGACGAGATGATCGGCTCGATGGCCGCGCTGCCGCTGCCGCCCGGAGAGCCGGAGGCGCTGGCCTCGGCGCTGTACACCGACGAGCTGCAGTCGGCCTTGATCGAGCGCTGGCGCATCGAGGTGCCGATCATCCCGTGGCCGGCGCCGCCCTGGCGTCTGGTCCGGATCTCGGCGCAGATCTACAACCGGCCCGAGCAGTACCGGCGCCTGGCGGACGCGTTGGCCGAGCTGCTGGCTGAGCGCGAGCTGCGCCGTTAGCCCCAGCCGACCCCGGGGAACCGGGTAGGCGTGGCGAGTCCCGGGCTTCAGTCGCTGGCGGCTCGCGATGTGCGGTGCCGCACCCAATCGATCCCGAGCTTGCGCATGCGGCCGCGCAGCGTGTGGGGGTTGATCCCGAGCAATCGCGCGGCCCCGCGCGCGCCCTCGATCCGGCCGCCGGCGGACGCGAGCGCGGTCTCGATGTGCCGGCGCGCCACCTCGTCGAGCGAGAGCAGCCGGCTCGGGTCGGCGACCGGAGCCGGCCCGCTGTCTCGGCGAGCCGGAGGCAGCGGACCGTGCATCAGCCCGAGGGCGCGGCCGATCTCCAGGCGCTCCCCGTTGCCGAGGATCGCGGCCCGGTCGATCACTGTCGCCAGCTCGCGGATGTTCCCGGGCCACGGGTAGGAGCAGAGCAGGTCGATGTCAAGCCGTGTCGGCGCGGCGTACGGGAGGCCGAGGCGCCGCGATGCCCGGTCGGCAAAGTGGGTGGCCAGGGCCGGCATGTCCTGGAGCCGGTAGCGGAGGGCCGGCAATTCGATGGGGAACACCGCGAGGCGGTACCAGAGGTCCTCCCGGAAGCGGCCCTCGGCGACCAGCGCGCGCAAGTCTCGGTGGGTCGCCGCCACCACCCGAACGTCAACGCGCTGGGCCTGCTGGCCGCCGACCCGCTCGAAGGTCCCGTCCTGGAGGACCCGGAGCAAGCGGACCTGCGCGGCGAGGGACAGCTCCGCGATCTCGTCCAGAAACAGCGTGCCGCTGTCCGAGCGCTCGAACCAGCCCTGGCGGCGTTGGGTGGCGCCGGTGAAGCTGCCGCGCTCGTGCCCGAACAGCTCCGAGTCCACGAGCTCGGTCGGGATGGCGCCGCAGTTGACGCGGAGGAAGGGACCGCCGGCCCGCTTCGATCGGCTGTGGATCGCGCGCGCGACGACCTCCTTTCCGGAGCCGGTCTCGCCGAAGATCAGCACCGGCACGTCCGATTGGCTGACCTGGGCAACGCACTCCATGACCTCGCGCAGCCCGGACTCCGCACCGACGATCGTCTCGGCGCCATCGGCCTGGCCGAGGCGGGTGAGCAGCGACTGGCGGTCGGCGCGGGCGGCCTCGTACTCGGTTCGGATCTGGCTCAGGCGGCAGTGGCTCTCGAGCATGGTGGCGAGCGGTTCGAGCAACGACTCGGCGGCGACGGCGTGGCCCTGGTCGAAGCGGTGGCCGGCGGCCTCGGCCAGCAGCAGCACGCCGAGCGGTCCGTCGGATGCGAGGAGCGGGCCGGCCAGCACGGTGCTGCGCACGCCGGGCGGGATCGCCAGCTCGAGCGCGTCCCTGCCGGCCGCGCGCTGGAGGAGGTGGACGCCGCCCTCGCGGCACCGCGTCAGCAGCCGCTCCAGGAGCTGGCGGGAGAGGACCTCGACGGCGTTGCGGGGCGGCGAAAGGGGCTTCGCAGCTGCCACGGCCACGGTCTCCAGGCAGCCGCGCCGCAGGTCGATGCGGCGCACGATCACGAGCTCGGCGGGAACGGCGGAGGCAAGGACCGGGAGCAGGTTGGCAACGACCTCGGAGAGGTTGCGGTGACGGCCGACGAGCCGCCAAGCGGCGAAGAGCAGCTGGTTCGGGTCCGCCACGGCCAGGATTCTAGCAGATTTCACGGATCGGCTGGTGAATACGACGGGATTCCCCAGCGTATTTAACAGAAAACGAGCGAAACGGCCGGTGGCAGCGGGGCAGACGATCTCCAACCTGCTGGGCCTCAACGACCTGGCAACCCTGGCACGGTTCTTGGACTCCGGTGGGAGCAGTTCGAGGCCGGAAGTCGGTACACGGGTTGGCGGCGCCGGCGCCAAGGTGGCGGCACGACCAGCCAACCCGAAACGCGGAGCGGGGCGGAGCCGGCGTGACGACGATCGCGCTCGCGGACCGGAGCTACGAGGTCGACGGGGAGGGCTTCCTGGTCGATCCGGGGGCTTGGGACGAGGGCTTCGCGCAGCACATGGCACCCGCCGTCGGCATCCGGGGAGCGCTCACCGGAGAGCACTGGGACGTCCTGCGCGCCATCCGCACGAGCTACCAGGAGACCGGCCGCTGCCCGCTCGTGTACCAGGCGTGCTGCATGACCGGGCTCGACGTCGCCGGCCTGAAACGGCTGTTCCCGGCGGGCTACCTGCGGGGCGCCTGCCGGCTGGCCGGGCTCACCTATGACGAGGGCTACCGGGGCACGGCGATCGACCGCGGCAGCCTTCCCGACGCGACCGCGGCCCTTGGCGACAAGGTGTACCGCGTCGACGTGCGCGGCTTCCTGATCGATCCCTACGACTGGGACGAGGGCTACGCCCAGCACAAGGCACTCGAGATCAAGATGACGGGCGGGCTCAGCGAGCGGCACTGGCAGATCATCCGGTTCCTGCGGGAGGCCTTCGAGCGGGAGCAGGACGCTCCGGACGTCCACGCAACCTGCGAGGCGAATCATCTCGACGTCGAGGAGCTCGAGCGCCTTTTTCCAGACGGCTATCACCGCGGCGCCCTGAAGGTCGCGGGTCTGAGGGTGAGGTAGCGCGATGCGGACAGTGCTGACGTCCTGCCCGTTCTGCGGATGCGGCTGTGGGCTCTACGTGCACGCGCGCGACGGGATCCCGTCTGGCGTCGCCGCGAGCCAGCACCACCCCGTGTCGCAGGGTCGACTGTGCGCGCGCGGCTGGTCGGCGCATGCCGCTGCCGCCTGGGGGCCACGGCTGACCCGGCCCATGCTGCGCCGGGACGGCGAGCTCCGCGGGGCCGACTGGGGCGAGGCCCTGGATACGGCGGCGCGCGGGCTCGCGCGCCTGAGGAGCAGCGGCCGATCGATCGGCGTGATCGCATCGCCACGGCTGACCAACGAGGAGAGCTACCTCGCGGTGCGCCTGGCCAGAGGCGCCCTCGGCACTCCGCACATCGACGCGCCGCTGCGGGCCGAATTCGCGCTGGCGCTCGCCGGCATCGGCGAGGTCAGCGGGGTGGCGAGCAGCAGGGGCACGCTCCAGGATGTCGAGGCGAGCGACGCCATCCTGCTCGTGGAGGGCGATCTCGCCGCGTCGCATCCGCGGGCGGCCTCGGCCATCACCCGCGCGGTGGCTGCAGGCGCCAAGCTGGTCTGCTGCGGGCCCGCGGCGACCCAGATGTCGCGGCTCGCGACGCTGAGCTTCACGTGGCGGCCAGGGGCCGAGACCGACAGCCTGGCGCCGCTGATTGCGGGCGCCCTGGCGGCCGGCGCCGGGGAGCCCGGTGCCGGGCAACTCGCCGCAGGACTCGACGCGCTGCGTGCCAGCCTTGCCGCGATCGCGGTCGGGGACCAGGCGCGGGCGGCGGCGCGGTGGCTCGTGGAGGCGGCGCGGCCGAGCGTGGTCGTGGCGCCATTCCCCGCCGCGCCGGCCGCGGTGCGCCGGGTTACGGTGGCTGTGGCCAACCTCGCCGCGCTGTGCGGCGGGCTCGGCCGTCCCGGCTCGGCGCTGCTCGTGCTGCCGACCCGCAGCAATGCGCAGGGCTCTCTCGACATGGGGGTGACGCCGGAGGCGCTGCCCGGCGGCCGGCCGCTCGATGATGGCGGGCTGCGCGACCGGCTGGCAGCCGCCTGGGGAACTGCGGTGACCGCCGATCGGGGCGTCGATGCGGCCGACATGGTCGGTCAGACGTCCGGGCTGGTCATTGTCGGCGATGCCCTGGCCGGCGGCGTGCCGCCCGTCGGCCCAGCCGGGGAGGCGCTGTCCGGCAGCGAGCTCGTCGTGGTCCTCGATGCGTTCGCGTCGCCGGCGCTCGATGCCGCCGACGTCGTGCTGCCGGTCGCCGCCGCCATCGAGTCCTCGGGCACGGTGACCGGCGCCGACGGGTGGCTCCGGCGGGTGCGCCCCGGCGGCGATCCTCCCGGAGAGGCGCGCGGAGCGTGGTGGGTGCTCGCTGAGCTCGGACGGCGGCTCGGCCTCGGCGGCGGGCCGGACTCGCCCGATCAGGTCCTCGAGGAGATCGCGAACGTCGTGCCGGGCTATCGGGGGGTCGATCGCGGTGCCCTCGACACCGGCTGGGGGGTGCTGCTGCCGGCGCCCCCGGTCGATCGCGCGGCGCTGCAGCCGTTGCCAGCGCCGGCGTCGCCGTCTGACGACCGGATCGTGATGCTCGATGGCGTCTACGACTGGGGGAGCGACCCGCTGGTCGATCACGCGCCGATCCTGTGCCGGGACGAGCGCTCGCGGCGCAAGCTCTTCCCGCGCGGCCAGGTGGCGATGGCCCCGGGCGATGCCGAGGCCCTGGGCGTGCGCCAGGGCTGGCTGGTCAAGCTGGTCTCGAACCACGGCGAGGCGGTGCTGCCGGTCGTGCTGCGGCGCGAGCTCGCGCCGGGACGGCTGAGCGTTCCCTTCGCCTTCCGCTACATGTTGGCCGACGTGCTGGCCGGGATGCCGTCGGCGTCTGTGAGGGTGGAGCGTGTCTGACCAAGATGCAGCTCGCGGCGGCTCAGCGGGCCCTCGCGGCGCCTACGCCATCGAGCGCTCGCGCATCGACGACTGGGTGTCGACCGTGCTCGCGTTGGGCGAGGTCATCGCCCCGATGGCGGGGCATGGCGGGGACGTGCTCTACGCACCGGTCGAAACCCCGGACCAGGTGCTGTGGGAGTTCGACAACTCGCTGCACCCGCCGAAGGAGGTTCTGCTACCGCAGACCGACCCGCTGTTCGAGATCCGTGGCGAACGGTCCGGCTGGCAGGTCGCGGCGGTGCGGCCGCGGGAGCCGAGGATCCTGCTCAACGCGCGCTCCTGCGACGCGTCCGGGATCCGCTTCCTGCGCGGAGTGCACGAGGAAGACCTCCGGGACTCCGCCTACCTACGGCGCGATGCCGACCTCACGGTGGTCAGCCTGAGCTGTCCGCAGCCGTGCTCCCAGGGCTTCTGCATCTGCTGCGACGCGGGTCCCTTCCTGGACGACGGCTTTGACGTCCAGCTCACCGACCTCGGAGAGGTGCTGCTGGCGGAGGTCGGGAGCGCGAAGGGCGAGGCGCTGGTGCGGACGAGTGACGGCCTGTTCCGGCCGGCGAGCGAGCAGGAGCTGTCGCGGCGGCGCATGCTCGAGGCGGTGGCCATTGACAGCTTCGGCGAGAGCACCTGCCACTTCGGGTCGGCGATGCGCCGGATCTCGACCGGGCGAGTGGTCGAGGCGCTGTGGGACACCATGTCTGACTGGTGCTTCGAGTGCGGCGCCTGCACGCTGGTCTGCCCGACCTGCTACTGCTTCTCGATCAAGGACCGGCAGAGCGGCGGAGGATGGCAGCGCTGCCGGATGTGGGACTCCTGCCAGTACGGCGCATTCACGCTCGAAGCCTCGGGCCACAACCCGCGGCCGCACCGCAAGGACCGGGTGAAGCGGCGCTTCTACCACAAGGTGAGCGCCCAGTACTACCTCCGGGACGGAACGGTCGGCTGCGTCGGCTGCGGGCGCTGCGTGACGGTGTGCCTCGGGACCACCGACATGCCGGCGGTCGTCACGGCCATCCGGAAGGGGGTCTGGAATGGATGACCTCTACCTGCCCAGGCTGGCCCGGATTGCCGAGGTCCGGGACGAGACCCCGGACACCCGGACCTTCGTGCTGCAGCTGCGCGACGGCTCGGTGGCGGACACCCTGCCGTTCGTGCCCGGCCAGTTCCTCGAGCTGTCGGTGTTCGGCTGCGGCGAAGCGCCGTTCTGCATTGCATCGAGCCCGACGCGGCCGCAGGCGCTCGAGGTCACGGTGCGGCGCACCGGCCAGCTCACCGACGCGCTGCACACCCTGGGCCCGGGCGACGAGATCGGCCTCCGCGGTCCGTGTGGAAACGGGTTCGACGTGGCGGCGGCGCGCGGCAAGGACGTGGTCTTCGTCGCCGGCGGCATCGGCCTGCCGCCGCTGCGCGGCCTGATCTGGAACGTCCTCGACGAGCGGGAGAGCTTCGGCCGGGTGACCGTGCTCTACGGGGCCCGCACGCCGAGCGACCTCGTTTACAAGAACGAGCTCGCGGACTGGGGGCGGCGCGACGACCTCGAGCTGCTGGTGACCGTCGACCGCGCCGAGCCGGGCTGGGAGGGGAACGTCGGCATGGTCCCCATCCTGTTCGACATGACCGAGCTGCAGCCCGCAAGTTCGCTGGTCTACGTCTGCGGCCCGCCGATCATGATCCGGTTCGTCGTCCAGGACCTGCTGATGCGCGGCTTCGGCGAGGACGCGGTGATCTCGACGCTGGAGCGGATGATGCAGTGCGGCGTCGGCAAGTGCAATCACTGCGCGATCGGCCACCGCTACATCTGCCGCGACGGCCCGGTGTTCTCGTACCGGCAGATCCGGGAGATGGTGGAGTGAGCCTGGAGGAGGCCCTGTCGTCGGCCCTGGCGGGCCGGGTGGCGCTGGTCGGGATCGGAAACCGCCTGCGCGGCGATGACGGCGTGGGCAGCGCGCTGGCGGGGCGGCTCGCGGAAGCCGGTGTGCCGCGGGTCTTCGACGGCCAGGAGCTTCCGGAGGACATGGTGGCCCGGGTGGCGGCGACATCGCCCGACACCGTGCTGCTGGTGGACGCGGTGGATCTGGGCGCTGAGCCCGGGTCGGTCGCGCTGATCGACGGCGACCAGACCATGAGCTACCTGCCGACGACCCACCGCATCCCCTCCGAGCTGCTCATGCAGGTCCTCGAGCGGGCGACCGGAGCCCGCTGTCTGCTGCTTGGGGTGCAGCCGGCCGGCACCGGTTTCGGCCGCGCGATGTCGCCGGAAGTTTCGGCCTCGCTCGAGGCCCTCGCCGAGCTGCTGGCCGGGATGCTGGGGCCGGGCCCGACGCCGGGTGCCGCCGTCCCCACGGAGGAGTCATGACGGGGCTGCTGCTCTCGCTGGTGTTGATCCCCGCCGCGGCCGCGGTCGCTGCCGCCTGGTCGACTGCGCGCGCGGTGCGCGCGATCGCAGTCGCCGCGTCCGCGCTGACCGCCGCCGGCGCGGTATGGGCCGCGACGACGGTCTGGTCGGGTCCCTACCGGGACCTTTTCGGCGAGCTGCCGTGGCTCGCCGGGATCGCGGACAGCCTGGTGTTCGGTGTGCTCCTCGACCCGCTGTCGACGACTCTGCTGCTGGTGGTGACGCTCATCGGGTTCCTCACCGTGCTCTACTCGACCGCCTACCTGTCGACCGCCAACCGCGGGCACGCCACCCCGGACCACGACCAGCCGCGCTACTACTTCTGGCTGCTCGCCTTCCTCGCCAGCATGACGGGCGTGGCGCTCTCTCCCAACTACCTGCAGCTGTTCGTCTTCTGGGAGATGACGACGGTCTGCTCGTACGCACTGATCTCGTTCTACCGGGACCGGGACGGCCTGCGCGCCGGCTTCAAGGCGCTGGTCATGACCGGCGCCGGAGGCATGTTCTTCCTGGTGGCGCTGCTGATCCTGTTCGTCAACACCGGCTCGTTCGACTTTGACGCCGCGGCCAGGCTGCCAGGGCCGCTGCGCGGCTGGTTCGTCGTCCTGCTGATGGTGGCGTCGTGGGCGAAGGCGGCGCAGGTGCCGTTCCACACCTGGCTGCCGGATGCGATGGCGGCGCCGACCCCGATCAGCGCCTACCTGCACGCCGCGGCGATGGTCAAGGCGGGCGTCTTCCTGATGGCCCGGACGGTGGCCGCCGGCTGGGAGGTGCCGCTGCCGGTGGCGCTGGTGCTCGGGGGCATGGCGCTGCTGACGATCTTCGTGGCGCTGTCGTTCTACTTCGTGCAGGATGACCTCAAACGGCTGCTCGCGTACTCGACGATTGCCCACCTCGGCTACGTCCTGCTCGGCATCGCCCTCGGTGGGCTGGGATCGTCGACGGCTCTGCGCGGCGGGATCCTCCACATCCTGTGCCACGGCTTCGGCAAGGCGACGCTCTTTCTGTGCGCCGGCGCAGTCGCCTACGCCACCGGCTCGCGCAGCATCTCGGCGCTCGGTGGCGTGGCGCGGAGCATGCCGCTGACCGCGACCGCCTTCTTCGTCGGCACCGCCGCGGTCACCGGGATCCCGCCGTTCGCGTGCTTCTGGAGCAAGCTGATGATCCTGGCCGGAGCGCTGGAGCTGCCCGGCGCGATCGGCCCGACGCTGGTCGTCGTGCTGTTGGCGGAGTCGCTGATCTCGTTCAGCTGGATGCTGTACGTCGGGCAGAAGGTCTTTTTCGGGGCGACCACACCGGTCGCGATGGTCCACAAAGACCCTCCGCCCGCAATGAGCATTTCGCTGGTGGTGCTGATGCTCGGCTGCCTGGCCGCGCCGGCCGTCGGCCTGGCGCTGCTGTGGAGGTGACGACATGGCTGCCCAGTCCCTGCTCGGCTGGTGCGTGGCGCTGCTCGGCGTCGGCGCGGCGGCCAGCCTGATCGTGTCGCGGCGACGGGAGCTGGCGGGCTGGGTCGCCTTGGTGGCGGTCGCGATCGCCTGGGTGCCCCTGGCCCTCCTGGTGGTCGCGGGCTTCAGCCGCGGCGTTCCCGAGTTCGACGTGCTTGCGCTGCCATCGCTCGGCGCCCGCCTCGCCGTGGCCGTCGACCCTCTGAGTGCGCTGTTCCTCGCGGTCACCGCCGTGATCGCGCTCGCCGCTGTGCTCTACTCGGTGCACTACATGACCCACTACCGGGCGGACGGGGTCGCCAAGTTCTACCCGGTGCTGCTGGTCTTTTTCGCCGCCACGATCGGCGTGCTGGTGACCCAGGACCTGCTGTTCTTCCTCGTGTTCTGGGAGCTGATGACTCTGACTTCCTTCTTCCTGGTGATCTTCGAGCGCGAGAGCCCGGCCAGCCAGCGCGCGGGGCTGAAGTACTTCGTCATCACCCATGCGGCGACCCTGTGCATGCTGGCAGCGTTCCTGTTGCTGTGGCGACAGTCCGGCTCCTTCCACCTGGCGGCGGCCCGCGAGGCGATGGGGGTGATGCTGGTCGAGCGGCCGTTGACCGCACATCTCGTGCTGCTGCTCCTGCTGATCGGATTCGCCACCAAGGCGGGCGTCCTGCCGATGGGCGACTGGCTGCCGGACGCGCACCCGGTGGCGCCCTCGGGCATGAGCGCGGTGCTGTCCGGGGCGCTGGTCAAGCTCGGGATCTACGGCCTGATCCGGGTGTTCTGCGGCCTGCTGCCGGCAGCCTCGAGCTTCGGCTGGGGGGTGGTGATCGCGCTCGCCGGGACCGGGTCGCTGCTGGTCGGGGCGCTCACCGCCCTGCGTCAGAACGACAGCAAGCGGCTGCTGGCCTTCTCGACCATCGGCCAGATCGGGTACATCTGCCTCGCCCTCGGCGTCGGCGTCGCCTGCCTCGCCGAGCAGCCGGCGCTGGCGGTAGTTGCCTTGGCGGGCGCGCTGCTCCATCTCGTCAACCACGCCTGCTTCAAGTCCTGCCTGTTCATGGGCGCCGGCGCGGTTCTCTTCCGGACCGGCGAGCGCGACTTGGACCGCCTCGGCGGGCTCTGGCACCAGATGCCGGCAACCGCCGGGTCGACCACGGTCGGATCGCTGGCACTCGCCGGCGTGCCGCCGTTCAATGGCTTCGCGAGCAAGTGGCTGATCATCTGCTCGTGCCTGCTGGCCGGTCTCCAGCGGCCGATCTTCATGGTGCTCGGCCTGGTCGCCCTGTTCGCCTCGCTCGCCACCCTCGCGTACGTCCTCAAGGTCCTGGGCGCGGTGTTCTTCGGCGCGGCCCAGCGGCGCTTCGTGGTCGATGAGGTCCCAGTCTCGATGGCCTTGCCGCAGGTTGCCCTTGCCGGGCTGTGCGTGCTCCTGGGGGTCCTGCCCCAGCTCCCGCTGCGGCTCGTGTCCCCGGCGGTGACAGCGGCAGTGCCGGGCGGCATCCCGGCGGCGGGCGACGTGCTCGGCGGGCTGCTCGGGATTTCGATCACGGTCGACGGCGCGACGGTGGCCGGCTGGGCGCCGCTGCTCGTGCTGGCGACCGGGATCGTGCTGTCCGCCCTCGTCTGGGGCCTCCAGCGGATGGGCGGAGCGACCGTCCGCGAGGTCCCGGTGTGGAACTGCGGCGAGGAGCACGACAGCGGGATCGTGCGCTACGCGGCGAGCAGCTTCTACCTGCCGTTCAAGCAGGCGATCGCCGGGATCTACCCGCGGCTCTCGCTGCGCGCGCCCCGGTTCCCGTCCCCCGTGCGGCGGACCCTCGAGATGGACAGCTGGCTGTACCTGCCGGTGGCGCGGCTGATGGAACGGGTGTCGCACAGCACGAGTCGCCTGCACGTCGGCGTGCCCCAGGTGTACCTGATGTGGATCGTTCTCGGAGCGATCATCGTGGTCGGCCTGGTCATGGTCGTGGCCGGGTGAGGAGGTTGTGATGGCGGTTGCTGAGGGCGCGATGGCCCGGGTGGTCGACGGCATCACCGACCGGCTTGGGCAGCAGCTCATCGAGGCGTCCCTGTCTCCACCGGACACCCTCCAGCTGGTGATCGACCCGAGTGCGGTGCGCGCTGCCACCGAGCAGCTGGTGCGGGGGCTGGGGGCTCGCTTCCTGATCTCGATCGGCGTCGACCGGCGGCTGCTTGCAGGTGACTTCGGGGTGGTCCACCTGTTCTCGATGGACGCCGACCACCTGTTCGTGGCCCTCGACTGCAGCGCGGCGGCCGACGATCCGCGCATCGACTCGATCACCGGCGTGGTCCCGGGCGCGGCCTGGTCGGAGCGCGAGTTCCGCGACGCGGTGGGCGTCGAGCCGGTCGGTCACCCGGACCCGCGCCGGCTGATGCTCGCCGACGACTGGCCGGAAGGCCTCTATCCGCTGCGCCGCGACGTGCCCTACAACATCGACCCGCCGCCGGCGGAGGGAGTGCGTCCAAGGTTTGCCGCGCCGCCAGAGGGAGCGAGCGTGCTCGCCATGGGGCCGTTCTATCCAGTGCTCGAGGAGCCGGCTTACTTCCGGCTGTTTGTCGAGGGCGAGACGATCGTCGGCTGCGACTACCGGGGCTTCTACAACCACCGCGGGATCGAGAAGCTGGGAGACAGCACCCTCACCTACAACGAGGTCCCGTACCTGGCGGAGCGGATCTGCGGCATCTGCGGCTTCATCCACTCCAGCTGCTACTGCCAGGCGGTGGAGAAGGCGGCCGGGATCGAGGTCCCGCGCCGGGCGCGGTTCCTGCGGACGCTGCTGCTCGAGGTCGAGCGCATCCACTCCCACCTGCTGTGGCTCGGCATCGCCGGCCACATCATAGGATTCGACACCGTGCTGATGCAGGCCTGGCGGATCCGGGAGCCGGTGATGTGGCTGGCCGAGGAGATCAGCGGCAACCGCAAGACGTACGGCATGAACACCATCGGCGGCGTCCGCCGCGACGTGCCGGCGGCGCTGATCCCCAAGCTGCTCGCCACCGTCGCCGAGGTGGAACGCGAGCTGACGGCGGTGCGCGACGCGGTGGTGACCGACACGACCGTGCACGCCCGGACCCGCAACGTCGGCCGGCTGGAGACGGCGTGGGCCCGCGAGGTGTGCGTGGTCGGCCCGCCGGCGCGCGCCTCGAACGTCGCCATCGACGCCCGGCTCGACCACCCCTACGCCGCCTACGACGAGATCGTGCCCAAGATCTGCACCGACGAGGGCGGCGACACCTGGGCGCGGGTGGTGGTCCGTCTGAACGAGGCTTTCGAGTCGATCCGCCTGGTCCGGGAAACCCTGGCCCACATGCCCGACGGCCCGGTGCTGACCGAGGTTTCCGAGCCGATCCCGGCGGGCCGGCTCGGCATCTCGACCGTCGAGGCCCCCCGCGGGGAGGCGGTGCACGCGGTGCTCACCGGCGAGGACAACCGCCCGCACCGGTGGCGGGTCAGGGCCCCGACCTACCCCAACCTGCAGGCCGTGCCGGCGATGATCCAGAACCAGATGATCGCGGACGTGCCGATCACGCTCGGCAGCCTCGACCCCTGCTTCTCGTGCACCGAGCGGGTGGAGGCGGTTGACGTGACGAGCGGCGCGATCCGCGTCTACTCCCGTCGCGAGCTGGCATCACTTGCCAAGAGGGGAGGGGCCGGGCGATGAGCTGGAACGTCGGCGCGGTGGTCGGTCTCGCACTCCTCAACGCGGCGCTGGTTCTGGTGCTGGCGCCGCTGGCCGAGGGCGTGATGCGCAAGCTGCGAGCGCTCATCCACTCCCGCAAGGGCCCGCCGATCCGGCAGCCCTACCTCGACCTGGCCAAGCTGCTCGCGAAAGAGGACCTGCGGGTCACCCCGGGGCTGTTCTACGCGGTGATGCCGTCGCTCACCCTCGGCGCGGTGCTGGTGCTGGCGACCCTGGTGCCGATGGGAGCCCGGCCGCCGCTCGGCTTCGCAGGAGACGTGGTCGTGCTGCTGTACGTGACCGCGGCCAGCGCCGTGCTCATGATGCTCACCGCGTTCGCCAGCCGCAGCCCGTATGCCTTCGTCGGCGGTTCGCGGGAGATGATGCTGCTGATGGCCGTGGAGCCGGTCATGGCGGTGGCGCTGGTCACCGGGGCGGTGAAGGCCGGGTCGCTGTCCGCCGGAGCGATCATGGAGTGGAACGCGGCCAACGGGCCCACCCTCAGCATGGCGGTCGCCGGGTTCGCCCTGCTGCTCGCGCTGCAGGCGCAGGCCGGGCGGCTCCCGTTCGACATTCCGGAAGCGGACCAGGAGATCATGGGCGGCACCTTCATCGAGCAGAGCGGACCCCGCCTCGCCCTGTTCCGATGGGCGATGTGGGCGAAGCAGCTCGTGGTGGCGCTGCTGCTCGTCGAGCTGTTCGTCCCCTGGCCGCGATTCGGGCTGCTGCCCGTGGACCTCGTGCTCGCACTCGTCAAGGCCATGGTGGTGCTGCTGCTGGTGGCCGTCATCGACGCGGTCAATCCCAGGCTCCGCATCGACCAGGCGATCAGCTACTACGCGAAGGTGGCGTTCTCGTCGCTGGCGGCTCTCGCCTTCGCGGTGATCGGGATGTAGGAGGTACGCCGTGTTCATGGCGAAGCTCCGTGAGGCGGTGATCTGCTTCAAGGCGGGCCGCGTCACCTTGCCGTATCCGGCGGCGCCGCACGACCCGGAGCCGGGCTTCAGGGGGAAGATCACGATCGATCCCGACCTCTGCTTCGGCTGCGGCGGCTGCGCGAACGTCTGCCCGGCGGGCGTCATCTTCCTGCACGACGCCGAGCAGCACGCGCGCATCCTCGAGCTCCACTGGAGCCGGTGCACCTACTGTGGCCGCTGCGCCGAGGTGTGTCCGGAGGATGCGATCGCGCTCACCCAGATGTTCGAAACCGCGACCGACCGGGCCGAAGACATGGTGATCAGCCTGAAGGTGTTCATGGGACCGTGCCAGCGCTGCGGGCGCTGCTTCCTGCCACCGACGGTGCTCGATCAGATGGATGTCGCCGGCTTCCACGAGGCGGGCGGAGGCAGGCCGTGAACACCGAACTGCTCCCCGTGGACCTCATCCGCACCCTCAGCATGCTGCTGGTGATCACCTCGGTGGCGACCGTGGAGATCCGCCGCCTGCGGCTGTCGGCGGTGGCCTACTCGATCCAGGCGCTGATCATCGTCGCTCTGCTGGCGAGCTTCGCGCCCGGCAACCCGGCCCTCTACCTGTGGGCGGGGACGGCGCTGCTCACCAAGGCCATCCTGACCCCGTACTTCCTGTTCCGGGGCATCGGCTCCGGCGACGACCGCGAGCTCAAGCCGCTGATCGGCTTCGGGCCGTCGGTCCTGGTCGCGGTGCTGCTGATGCTGGGGTTCTACCACCTCACGCACACGCACGTCGCGCTGCTGGCGCCGAACGAACTCGCCCAGCAGGAGTTGTTCCGGACCAATCTCGCGGTCGCGTCCACGGTGTTCGCGCTCGGGCTGTACGCGGTGCTGACCCGGCGCGATGCCATCAAGACCGTGATCGGCCTGTGCCTGCTCGAGAACGGAGTGCATCTGTCCCTGGTCAGCCTGGCTCCGGGCCTGCCCGAAACCGCCCTCTTCGGCGTCGCCAGCGAAGTGGTGGTGACGGTGTACCTGCTGCTCTATGTGATCGGGGGTGTGCGGCGGGAGTTCGGGACGACCGACACCTTTGCCCTGCGCGAGCTGCACTGGTAGGGAGAGGGGAGAAAGCGCGATGACTGCAGATCCTGCCGTCGTGACCTCGAGCCTCCCGGTGCTGGCGTTCCTGGTGCCGCTCGCCGCCGGGGCGGTGGTCCTCCTGGGGCGCCGTTTCGGCCGCGTGCTTGCGCAGGCGGTGACCCTGGTGACGGCGGTTGCCGTGCTCGGTATCGGCGTCGCGATGGTCGCTCGGGTGGTCGCCCATCAGGTGCTGGTGGCGTGGGCCAACGAGCTCAGGGTCGACGGCCTGTCGGCGCTGCTGGTGGTGGTCATCGGCGGGATCGGCGTGCTCGCGAGCGTGTACTCGGTGCGCTACGTCGATCGGCCGGCGAAGCCGGATCGACCGGGAGAGACCATCGCCCCGCACCGGCTGCCCGTGTTCTACGGCCTGCTGCTGTGGTTCCTGGCGACGATGCTCTTCGGGTGCGTCACCAACAACGTGGTGATGCTGTACGTCGCGGTCGAGGCGACGACCCTCACCTCGGGGCTGCTGGTGGCCTTCTACTGGGACCGCAGGGCCCTCGAAGCCGGCTACAAGTACCTCATGCTGCTGACGATCGGCATCACCTTCGCGCTGTTCGGGTGCGTGTTGATCTACGCGGCCGGCGCGGCGACCGGCGGGCTCGGCGGCGGCGAGGCCCTGTTGCTGTCCGAGGTGCGGCGCGTGGTCGGCCTCATCCCGTCGGGCACCGCGCTGATCGCCGTCGCCTTCCTGATCGTCGGGTTCGGCACCAAGGCCGGCATCGCGCCCTTCCACCCCTGGCTGCCGGACGCCCACGCCGAGGCCCCGACGCCGGTCTCGGTGCTGCTTTCGGGCGTGATGATCAAGATGGCGATGTACGCGCTCGCGCGCACGGTGAGCATCTTCTACCCCTCCTGGCCCGAGCTGGCGGTGTTCGCCGTCGGCCTGGGCACCTTCACGATGGTCTTGGGCGTCGTCCTCGCGCTGGCGCAGGACGATCTCAAGCGCCTGCTCGCGTACTCGTCGGTGAGCCAGATGGGCTACGTCGTCGCCGGAATCGGGCTAGGGACCTATCTCGGCTGCTACGGCGGGCTGTTCCACCTGCTCAACCACGCGGTCTTCAAGTCGCTGCTGTTCATGGCGGTAGGGGCGCTGATCTACTCAACCGGGGCGAGGCGGATCTCCGAGCTGGGCGGCCTGGCGCGAAAGATGCCGATCACGTCCGCCTGCTTCTTCATCGGCGCTGTCGCGATCTCGGGCCTGCCGCCGCTGTCCGGTTTCATGAGCAAGCTGACGGTGTTCCTCGCGCTAGCGCGGGCGGGGATGTGGTGGGCGGCAGCGGTCGCGGTGGTGGTGGGCCTGCTCACCACGGTGGTGCTGATGCGGGCGGCGAGCGCCGTGTTCTGGGCCCAACCCGCGGGGCAGCGGGCCGTGAACATCGCAGTACGCGAGGTGCCGGCGAGCATGTGGGTGCCGATGGTGATCCTCGCCGTCGCCTGCGTGGTGCTGGGGGTCATGCCGCAGATTGCCTACCCGCTGCTCGACCGCGCTGCGCTGGTGCTCGCGACGCTCGGGAGGTGACGTCGTGCTGGGACAGATGTGCAAGAAGGCCTTCGGACGCGCGCTGTGGGTCTACCACGCCAATGCCGGGGCCTGCAACGGGTGCGACATCGAGGTCATCAACGTCTTGACGCCCTACTACGACGCCGAGCGCTTCGGCATCCGGCTGGTGGGATCGCCGCGGCACGCGGATGCCCTGCTGGTGAGCGGGCCGGTGACCCGGCAGGTCGCACCGGCGCTGCAGCGGCTGCTCGACGCGCTGCCCCGGCCGCGGCTGGTGTTCGCGATCGGCTCGTGCGCGACCGGCGGCGGCTGCTGGTTCGACTCCTACGCCGTGCTCGGGGGCGCCGACAAGGTCCTGCCGGTCGACTTCTACATCCCCGGCTGCCCGCCGCGCCCGGAGGCGATCCTCTACGGTGTCGCGTTCGCGCTCGGGCTCGTCCCGAAGCAGGTGGCCGCGGAGCACTTCAGCCAGGAGGACATCGAGCAGCTGGCCGCTGGAAAACCGATGACCCGCGAGGTGCGGACATGAGCGAGCCGGCCACAATCCTCGTCGTGGATGATGATAGTGACCTGGTGACGACTCTGAAGGTGGTCCTCGAGGGGGCTGGTTACCGCGTCATCTCGGCGCCCAACGCCGAGCAGGGGATGACGCGCGCCGAGGGCGAGCGTCCGGCCCTCATTCTGCTCGACATCATGATGCCGAACGCAACCGAGGGATTTCACTTCGTGTGGAGGTTGCGGCGCCACGAGGAGCGTTACTTCCAGAAGGTCCCGATCGTGGTGCTGAGTGCCATCCACGAGCAGACCGACATCCGCTTCTACCCAGATACCGGCGACGGCACCTATCGGGCCGGTGAGTTCTTGCCGGTACAGGACTTCCTCGACAAGCCGGTCGACCCGACTCGGCTGCTGGAGCGGATCGGCAGGGCGCTCGCGCTGGTCGACACGACGTGAGAAATCTGGACCGGGCGCGGAAACGGCTGGCAGCAGGCAACGGGCGACCGCGAGTTGAGCTAAGCTGGCGGTCAGGTCAGTTCTGAGAACACGGTCGATCTGGGCGGAACAGATGCCTGCAAGCGAATTCGCGCCCGCGCCTGTCGGCCAAGCGCCGACGGCTGTCGAGCTGATCGAACGGATCGGCTGGCTGATTCGACTCCGCTGGGTGGCGGTGATCGGCGTTGCCGCCTTCCTCGAGCTGGCGCGCCGCGTCTTCCCGGTCGAGCTGGCGATGGGCCCGCTGTACGCGGTCCTGGCCGGCCTCGCGATCTGCAACGCGGTCTACCTGCTCGTCTACCGACGGCGAAAGGGCGTGGTCCGGGTGCCGGGTGCGCTTCGCACCAGCCGACTGGCGCGCTTCTTGACGCCGCGCACCCTGCTGGGATTCGACGGCGAGAGCGAGGCGGTGGCCGCGGCGTTGTTCGCCAGTGTTCAGATTGCCGTCGACCTGGTCTTCCTCGCCCTGCTCCTCCACTTTGGCGGCGGACTCGAAAACCCGTTCCTCTTCTTTTTCGTGTTCCACGTCATCATTGCCTCGATCCTGCTGTCGCGGCGAGCGACCTTTTTCCACGCCACCCTGGGGCTGGTTCTGATCGCATCCGTCGGCCTCGGCGAGTGCTTTGGAGTGCTGCGCCACTACCCACTCGGCGGCACCTGGCGGAGCGGTGCGTACGCGGATCCCGAGCTGGTGGCTGCACAGATCCTGGTGCTGGGGGTCACTCTCTATCTCGCTGCCTACATGGCGAGCACCATCGCGGTGCGGCTGAGGTCCCGTGTGCGCGAGACCTTGCTGCTGTCGCAGGCGGTGGCGAAGCAGGCGGCGGAGCTCGACGGCGCCTATCGCAGGCTCCAGGCGGTGGAAAGCGCGAAATCGCAGTACATGCGGAAGGTGTCCCATGAGCTGCGGGGACCGCTCGGGACCATCCAGACCGCAGTCAAGGTTGTATTGCAGCGTGTCGGGGCCACGCTCCCCCCGGAGCTGCGAGATCTGTTGGAGCGCGCGGAGCGGCGCGCCGGAGAGCTCGCCGAGGTGACGCACGACCTGCTTGCGCTCTCACGGGCGCGCGAGGGCCAGCTGCCGGTCGAGCGCAGCGAGGTCGATCTTGGTGCGGTGATGGGCGAGCAGGTGCGCGAGATGGCCGACGATGCCGGCCGTGCCGGCGTGACGGTGACGACTGACGTGAGCCAGGAGCTCGGCACGTTTCAGGGGGACCCGCGCGGCCTCGCCCAGCTGTGCCGCAACCTGCTGTCGAACGCCATCCGCTACACCCCGGCCGGTGGGCAGGTGACGGTGCGGCTCGAGAGGCATGGCGACTGGATCCGGCTGCAGGTCGAGGACACCGGGATCGGCATTTCCGGAGCTGATCTCCCCCGCGTGTTCGAGGAGTTCTACCGTGCCGCGAACGCTCGCGACCGCGTGCCCGCCGGCACCGGTCTGGGCCTTGCCATCGTGCGGAGCGTTGCCGAGCAGCACGGCGGCACCGTCGAGGTGACGAGCGAGCCCGGCCGCGGGACCTGCTTCACGGTCGACCTGCCGGCCGCTCCCCCAGGGGACGGCCCGCCCCCAACGACCGGGCCATCGCCCTGCGAGAACCCGCCAAACCAGCCGGTGGCGTGACCAGCGCCCAGCGGCGGCGGTGGCTGGATGACCAACGACCCGGCGTCGCCTGCTTCGAACGCGCGGCGACGGCGCCGAGGCTCGCCGGGAAGAGAAGAACCCCTCCGGGGCGGAGGGGTTCAATGTCGTCAGCCTGGAAGGGTCAGGCTACCAGCGGTCGCGACCGCCGCCACGGTTGCCGCCGCCGCCGCCGGCGCCGTCGCGACGGGGCCGCTCCTGGGCGACGTTGACCTTGATGGTGCGGCCATCAAGGTCGGTGCCGTTCAGGGCAGCGATCGCCCTGTCGGCCGCCTCGTCGTCCTCGAAGGTGACGAAGCCGAAACCGCGCGACCGCCCGGAGTCGCGGTCGGTGATCACCTTGGCCTCGGTGATCTCGCCGAACCGGCTGAACGCCTGCAGCAGCTTGGAATCGTTGGTGTCCCAGCTCAGACTTCCCACAAACAGTTTCTTCGCCATACTCTCTTCTCTTCTCCCTGAGTCACGGCCGTTCCGGGGCGTACTCAAGCCACGCTCGTGAGGCGATTCGCCCGCCCATGCGAAGGTCGGCCCCGATGGCCCCCCTCAATCAGTGCCCTGACGGGCACACCCCAACCTGAACCGCGTGCTGGGACAGGCCGGAATTGCATCATAGCAGATTCTACTTTTTCATGTCACCGGTGGCGGCGCCGTGCAGCTTGACCTCCACCTTCTCCTCGAGGGAGTCGTAGTACTCCTTGAGGACCGCAATGACCTCGGGCTTGGAGAACTCGGCCGGCACCGGCTTGCCCTCACTCATCAGCTTGCGCAGCAGCGTTCCGGAGAGCAGCAGGCGGGCGCCGCCCTGGTATTGGCCGTTGTCGTCGATCACCGCCTTGGACTCGTGCGGGCAGGTCTTCATCGACGCCATGGACCCGCATTCATAGCAGTAGAACGTCCAGTCCATGCAGAGCGGCTTGAGGTGCAGGGCCTCGGACGGGATCTCCATGAAGATCTTCTGGGCGTCGAACGGGCCGTAGTAGTCGCCGACGCCGGCGTGATCACGGCCGACGATGAGGTGTGAGCAGCCGTAGTTCTGGCGGAATACGGCGTGCAGCAACGCCTCGCGCGGCCCGGCGTAGCGCATGTCGAGCGGGTAGCCGGCCATCGCGACCCGTTCCTTTCGGAAGTACCTGTTGACCAGCGCATCGATCGCCTTGACGCGGACGTCGGCCGGAATGTCGCCGGGCTTGAGCTTGCCGACCAGCTGGTGGATGTAGACGCCGTCGCAGACCTCGATCGCGACCCAGGCCAGGTAGGCATGTGACCCGTGCATCGGGTTGCGCAGCTGGAGGGCGGCGACGGTCGACCAGCCGCGCTCCTCGAACATCGCGCGCGCCTCGGCCGGGCGCTGGTAGAGGCCCGCGAACTGCTTCGGGAAGTAGGCCTCCGACAGCACCTTGACCGGGCCGGCGAGGTTGACGTCGGCCTGGGCCATGACCATTGCCACGCCCGGGTGGGCCTGATCGGTGGTCCGGAAGACGGTCGCGCACTCGTGGGCCTTGTCGATGGCGTACTTGTCGGTCACCTTCATCGTCGCCATCAGCTCGCCGGTCTCCTCATCCCAGAGGGAAACCTCCTCGCCGATGGTGATCGAATCGGCGAGGGCGGGCGCGGCGGACAGGGTGATCGGGATCGGCCAGAAGAGGCCGTCCTTCGAGGGCATCCGCATGTCATCGCAGACGCCCTGCCAATCGGCCTTGCCCATGAAGCCGTCGAGGGGGGTGAATCCCCCGATGCCCATCATGATCAGGTCACCGGTTTCGCGGCTGGTCAGCGGGACCCGCTTGAGCCCGGCGGCCCGCTTGATCTCGGCCTCGCGCGCCGCACCTTCCAGCAGCAGCGGCTTCAGCTGGGCGCTTCCGTGCGGGGGAACGAGTTGACTCATCGGTGTCTGCCTCCTTCGACTGGGGCGGTGGCGGCGTCAGCCCGTCGTCAGACGGGCCATCCGCTCGTGCACCATCGCCAGCGTACGGTACACGAGGTGGGCGAACTTGGAGTAGGGGAAGACCAGAAACAGGGTGAGCACGATGCCGAGGTGGAGGACGTAGGCCAGTGCTGCCGCGGCCGGCGGCACGGCTACGAAGCGCAGCAGCTCGGTGATGACCCCGGTGGCGATCACGCCGAGCACGGTGAAGAGGAAGAAGCGATCGGAGGCGGACGTGGCGCCGGCCAGCCGGTCGCCGGGGACGAGCCGGTTGGCGTAGAGCAGGGTGCCGCCGACGACCAGGATCACGGCCGACAGGTTGCCCAGCCACTTCACCCAGTGGTCGAGCGGCAGCGGGTAGCGCCCGAACCCGTACATGTAGACGACCAGGATCGCTGAGGTGAGCGCCGCTCCGACGAAGCCCCACATCAGCAGGAAGTGACCCCACCGTCGTTTCGGATCGCCCGGGTCGCAGCGGGCGAACCGCCGGTGGGTGGCGATCTCGATCACGACCGGGCCGAGACTGCCGAGAAACGACCCTTCGCGCCTTGCGCCGGCGCCGAGCATTCGCCAGAACCGGCGGCCGCTGGACCAGATCGCGACCAGGGCCCACAGCGTCGCCGCGGAGTAGACGATGTAGATCAGGACGTGCGGCACGACCTCCTGGTAGTGGAAGCGCCCCTCGAGCGGCGCCATGTCGGCGTGCATCTCCGGGGCAACCAGGCCAGTGGTCGCGGCGAGCAGGATCAGCCAGAACGCGATCGGCAGCAGCACCAGGAGGGGCCAGGTGCGACGGGCATTGCCGACCAGGGCGCCGAGGAATGCCGGGACGGCGAGGCGCTCGACCACCGTTGCGCGCACGGCGGCCATGAGGTCCCCCGGCGCCACGTCGCGCGGGCACCGCACGCTGCAGTCGTTGCACTGGTGGCATAGCCAGGGCCCGGGGTCGGCCAGCAGCCGCTCGATCAGCCCCCACTGGGCCCACAGGACCTCACGGCGCGGGAACGGCGCGCCAGCCGGCGCGAGCTCGCACACGCTCGAGCAGGCGGCGCACTGGTAGCAGCGCGCGGCGGCGGCGCCGCCCTGCCTGGCGAATGCCTTGCGGAAGTCGGCCGACGGGTGGATGGCGGGAGTCGAGGCCATCGTTGCCCCTACAACCCCTTCATCGGGTTCGGCCCGAGGGCGTCGAGTGAGGACGCGAACTCGTCGAGCAGCCGCGGCACGCGGTCGAACTCGGCGTGCGACAGCTCGACCACCTTGATGCGCTCCGGCTCGAGGGCGAGCCGCTGCAACGTCTCGCCGACGTTGCCGAGGCGGGTGTTGGCGAGCTCCGACCCGCGGATGAAGTGGCACTGGTAGTCGTCGCCGCGGGCGCAGCCGACGAGAATGACGCCGTCGACCCCGCGCGACAGCGCCTCGGCGATCCAGACGATGTTCACCGATCCGAGGCAGCGGATCGGGATCACCCGCACCCACGGGTTCCAGCTGGCGCCGTTCGCGGCCGCGGCATCGAGCGCGGGCACCGCGTCGTTCTCGCACATCAGGGCGAGGATCCGTGGCTTGCCTTCGAAGTCCTCGGGGACCTCGATCGCCTTGATCATCTCGGCCACCATCGGCACCGAGTAGTCCGGGAAGTTGATGATGCGCTCGGGACAGGACCCCATGCAGAGGCCGCAGCGGCGGCAGCGCAGTTCCTTGAGCTCGGGGGTTCCCTTGGCGTCCTCGTCGAGCGTGCCGAAGGGGCACTCCTCGGTGCACCGCTTGCACTGGGTGCAGCGCTGGAGGAAGAAGTCGGGGACGGCGCGGTCCCCGGCGCGCGGGTGGACCGTCTCGCCGCGCCTGGCCATCTCGATGCACTGGACCGCCTTCATTGCGGCGCCGGCGCCGTCCTCGGCCGCCTGGGCCGAGTCCATCGGGGCGCGCGTCGTTCCGGCGGCGTAGATGCCGGTGCGCCGGGTCTCATACGGGAAGCAGATGAAGTGCGAGTCAGGGTAGCCGTAGGCGAGCACCGGGAGGTCGGGACCCTGGCGATAGCCGAGCTGGAGGATCTCGGTCCCGTCGTGGGCGGCGAGCTCGCCGGCCAGCCGAGYCGCGTCGGCGCGCGYGRGGGYGCTGTCGGCGTGCTCGGCGTCGCGGCGGGCGTCGTGGAGCTTCCGGACGAGCTCGCCGTCGGCGGCGTTCGACACCATGCCGACCGCGAGGACCACCAGGTCGGCCTCGACGACGGCGCGCTCGCCGAGCAGGCTGTTCGCGATATGGACCGAGGGCTTGCCGGTGATCGCCACCGCCTCGACGTCGCCACGGGTCATCATCATGCCCGCCATCCTCTGGACGCCGTTGAACAGGCGCTCCATGTGGCCGGGGGCGCGAAGGTCGCGGTAGACGACGGCGATCTCGACTGCGGCGTCGATGGTGCGCAGCTCGTAAGCCTGGCGCAGGGTGGCGGTGCAGCAGTCGCTCGAGCAGTAGCGGAGGTAGCGGTCGTCGCGCGAGCCCGCGCACTGGACGAAGAGGACTCGCTGCGGCGGTGCACCGGTCGACGGGCACACGACCTTGCCCGCGACCAGCATCGCCTCGAGCTCATGCGAGGTGACGACGTCGGGCGACGCGCCGTAGCCGAGGTGAGCGAGCCGACGCGCATCGAAGGGATGGGCGCCGGTGGCCTGGACGATCGCTCCCACGGCCAGCTCGCGCTCGGACGGCCCGCTCAGGCGGACCCTGAACTGGCCCGGTTGGCCGGTGATCGCGTCGATGGCAGTGCCGGTGAGCACCGTGACGTCGCCGCACGAGGTGATGTCGGCGATCAGCTCCGGCAGCGGGTTGGATTGCGGCCGGTCGTAGGGCGGCCGCTCGGGGAGCACCGACTTCTGGGACACCAGGCGGCCACCGAGGCGATCCGACCTCTCGACCATGACCACCGGGTGTCCCATGCCGGCGGCGGTTCTGGCCGCCTCGAGCCCGGCGCGGCCGCCGCCGACCACCAGGACGGTGTCGCTGACCTCCGGAGAGAGCGGCCGTATCGGGCTGCCGTTCTTGGCCCGCGCGAGACCCATCCGCACCAGGTCCTCGGCGAGCATCCGCGTGTCCTCATCGCCGGCAGGGTGTGACCAGGTGCAGTGCTCGCGCAGGGCGACCCGGGCCATGCCGGCGGCGTCGAAGCCGAGGCTCGCGAACTCGGCGCGCTTGGCGCGCTCGGAGCAGGCAGCGATGACCACGCCGTCGAGCCCGCGTTCGCTGACGGTAGTGCGGATCGCCTGCAGGCCGTCGGCGCTGCAGCAGCGGCCGTGGATCAACGTCGCGGTCGCCCCGCTCCCAGTCGCGGCCTTCGCCACGGCGTCGAGGTCGACGGCGCCGCCGATGCCGCAGCCGCTGCACAGCACAGCGCCGACGCGGTCCATCAGCGCCCCCTCGCCGCCGCGGCGATTGCCCGGGCGGCGGCGCCGGTGGCGTCGCGCACCGACGACGCCACGTCCTCGGGGCGCCGGGCGACGCCGGCGACGGTGATCCCGGCAGCCGGATCGTCGAGCGCGAAGCCGTCCTCGTCCGTGCGCGTGAACAGCGGCATCGGGTCGCCGACGGCGCTCGGCACCATGCCGGTGGCGAGCACCACCAGGTCGGCGTCGGCCTCGACGATGCGCTCGGCCTCGACGTCTTCGACCCGCAGCCTCAGCGACCGGGCAGCGGGCTCGACCCGGCCGACCTTGCCCTTGACCAGGCGGACGCCCTGGAGGGCCGCGACCTTGCGCAGCAGATCCTCGTTGCGGCCCGGAGTCCGCAAGTCGATTGAGTAGATCGTGACCTCGGCCTCCGGGAGCTGCTCCTTGACGTAGGTCGCCTGCTTGAGCGAGACCAGGCAGCAGACGCTCGAGCAGTAGGGGAGGTGGTTGACGTCCCGGGAGCCTGCGCACTGAATGAAGGCTACCCGCGCCGGCGGCCGGCCGTCGGAGGGGCGGAGGATCGCGCCGCGCGTCGGTCCGGAGGGAGAGGCGAGCCGCTCCATCTCGACGTTGGCAATGACATCCGGCAGGCCTCCTCCGAGCTCGGGGAGCCGTTCGCTCGGGTACGGCCGCCAGCCGGTCGCGAGCACCACGGCGCCGACCTCCAGCGTCTCGGTGGTCGGGGTAGCGGTGGGGTCGATGGCATCGTACCGGCAGGACGCGGCGATCGCTCGCGCCTCATCGTCGGAGCAGGCGGCGCGGTCGAAGACGTAGCGCCGCGGCCAGGCGTGGAGGTGGGGCAGGCGGATCGCCTTGACCGCGCTCATGCCGAGGTTGAACGGGTCGGCAACCTCGGTCGTGCAGGCCTGCTCGCAGTCGCCGCACGCGGTGCAGCGCCCGTTCACGAACGCCGGCGCGAGGGCGAGGGTGACCTTCCAGCCGTCGGCGGTCGGCTCGGCCGCCGCGACCTGCGCCGCGACAACCACGCGAATCCGCGGGTTGGCTTCGAGCCGGCGGATGTTGATCTCCATGCCGCAGGTCGGGGGACACATCTTGGGGAAATAGCTGTGGCTGCGCAGGACGCGCCCGCCGATCGTCGGTTCGCGCTCGACCAGGATCACCTCGGCCCCGGCCTCGGCGGCCTCGAGGGCGGCGGTGACGCCGGCGATGCCCGCGCCGACGACGAGCAGCGGTCGCGTGACCTTCATGCGTGCTCCCGTGCTGCCGCGGCGGAGTCGCGCAGGGTCATGGTCGGCTCTCCGAACAGTGCGAACTTGAGCCAGTGGAACGCGAAGCGCAGGAGCGCTTCGTCGTCGGTCGCGAGGCGGCTCTCCAGGTCAGGGTCGAGTGAGAAGCGGCGGCGGAACGACGACTCGAAGACCAACGAGCGAAAGGTGTCGAGGTCGTAGCACGCCATGTGGAACATCTCGATCCGGCGGGGGTCGAGCTGGCGACGGCCGCCAATGAACCAGGGGTGGCACACCAGCTCGCGGAATCCCGCCTCGAGCTGGTCGCGGGCGCTGACCTCCTGGTCACCACGCCATGCGTCGGCTGTCCACTGCATCGCGTCGGGCTGCCGCCGCCCCTGGCAGTGATCGTCCTCGAAGACGAAGAAGACCGGTTCGGGCTGCTCGCCGGCTCGCGCCGGCGGCAACGCCATCCCGAGCGGGTACATGCGGCAGGCCCACGGCCGCTGCCCGTAGACGAGGCAGCCCTGCTCCCCGAGGAACGGGCAGCGCTTGGCGGGCTCGTCGCGCATCTTCAACATCACGATCGGAAGCTGGAGCTCCCTGGTGATCGGGTTGATGGTGTGGCGGTCGAGGAACTCCCGGGTGTGGAGGCCGAGGGTGCGCGCGAGGCGGAGGACGTCGAGCGGCGTCAGGATGATGTTGACGTCGGCGCAGCAGGCGTTGAAGCACGGCACGCCGGGGTGGCAGGTGAAGGGGAACGGCTGGCCGGCGGCCAGCTGCCGGGTGCCCTCGAGGACGCGCGGCAGAGCCGGTTCGGCGCGGCTCATCCGCCAGTCCCCCGCTGTGCGTCGTGTGCGTCGGAGTCGACGACATAATCCCGCAGCGCCGTCGGCGACCACACGGCCAGGGGCGAGGCGTGGCCGGTGGTGGGGTCGATGCGGTAGCGGTAGGAAGCCTTCACCGCGTAGTGCTCCTCCATGTGCCGCCAGCCGCGGGAGTAGTAGGGGCAGTCGTCGCTGAAGCACGCGAGCTGGAACTCGCCCTCCCAGCCGGTGTTGTCGGGGAGCTTGAAGCGCCGGAGCGCTTCGCCGCAGTGTGGACAAAGGCCTTCGCTCATGCGGCTGCCCCGATCCCGTCGACGGTGCGAAACGGCACCGGGCGCCGCAGCGCCCGGTGCCTGATCAGTGGATCAACCACCGAGGAGCTCGTGGTCCGAGGCACTCGGGAAGAGCGGGAGGATCGGGCGCTTGAACATCTCCCACCGCTCGCTGACCGAGTCCATCCTGCAGTTGACGAAGCACAGCCAATTGTCCTGATCGAGCTTGGGAAAGTCGGCGCGGAAGTAGTAGCCGGGCCACCGCGTCTCCTCGCGGAACAGGATGGTGCGGATGTGCGCCTCGGCCTGGTACATGCGGTGGTAGTTCTCCCAGCAGCGCATGAGCTCGTGCAGGTTCTCGGCGGCCAGGTGCGCGGAGTCCTCCTTGAGCATCTCGAGCAGCTCGAGGCCGCGCTCGAGCAGGTACTTCGAGGTCGTGAACTGCGAGCCGACCCCGCCGGCGTACTCGTCCATCAGCTTCTGCAGCCGGAACATGAACATCTTCGGCCGGATGTAGTTGGGGTTGATGTCGGGCTGCGAGGTGAAGTCCTTGTGCGCGGCGAAGACCTGGAGCGGTTTCAGGGTCTTGGCCTTCAGGTCATCGACGATCGCCGGGTCGATGGTTGGCATCGCTGGTTGCTCATGAACCAGGTACCGGATCGCCGACTTGCCGGCGATGCGGCCCTCGGCGTGAGAGCCCGACGAGAACTTGTGCGACGAGGCGCCGGAGGCGTCGCCGGCGGCGAACAGGCCTTTGGTCGTGCACATGTTCTCGTAGCCCCAGAAGTACTCGGTCGGCGCGAGGTCCTTCGGACCGCTGACCCAGGCGCCGGAGGCGCCGGAGTGCGAGCCGATGAAGTAGGGCTCGGCGGCCGCAATCTCGGACGACCGGTCCTCCGGCTGGACGTCGCACGCCGCCCACAGGATGGCCTGCGAGATCGTCATGTCGAGGAAGTCCTCCCAGGCCTCGCTCTCGAGCTCCCTCATCTTCTTCTTGTAGGCCTTGTCGTCGCCCTTGTACTGGTCGGCAATCTTCTGGATCGCCTCCTCGGTGCGCATGTAGATCGGGCCCTTGCCCTCCATCACGTCGAGCATTCCGAGGTAGTTGCGGAGGTTGGCCGGGATCGGCTTGACATGGCCGTAGGGCTTCCAGTTGTCGAGCTCGGCCCGCCGCTCGACCATGTACTCGCCGCCGAAGGCATTGGTGGCGCGGGACTTGAAGAGCAGGAACCAGGCGCCGACCGGGCCATAGGCATCCTTGAAGCGGACCGGGATGAAGCGCACCTCCTGGCAGGTCATCTCGGAGCCGGCCTTGAGGGTGAAGTAGGCGGAGGAGCCGGAGTTCCACGGCGGGTACCAGGCGCGGCCGAGGCCCTCGCCGAGGGAGCGCGGCTTGAACACGTGCACCGCGCCGCCCATCGCGACCAGGGTCGCCTTGGCGAGAAAGACGTAGAACGCGTTCTCGCGCACCGAGAAGCCGTAGGCGCCCTTGCACTCCTCGCCATCCATCAGCGGGCCGACGATGAAGACGCGCTCATAGATGTTCTCGGCGCCGAGATGGTTCTTCGCGGCCTCGGCCACCACCACCTTGTACGACTCGCCGTTGATCATCAGCTGCCAGCGGCCCTCGTGGACGTAGGCGCCGTTCTCGTCTTTCCAGATCGGCAGGCCCCACTTTTCGAACAGGTGGACCGTGGAATCGACATGGCGGGCGATGCTGGCGACGAGGTCGTCGCGGGCGACGCCCATGAGGTCGTTGCGGACGTAGTCAACGTAGTTCCTGACCGTGTTCTGGCCGTCCCTCAGGCCGACGTACTGGTTGATCGCGGACAGGCCCATGGCGACCGCGCCGGAGCGGTCCACCGCCGCCTTGTCGACCAGGGTCACCTTGAGGCCGTGCCGCTTCGCCCAGTGCGCGGCCTCGACTGCGGCGCCGCAGGCCGCCATGCCGCCGCCGAGAATCAGCAGGTCGGTTTCCACCGTGATGGTCGTGAAGTCGTTCATCGGATCCCCCTACTTGGTCCACACGGCGGGCGTGCCGAGGGAGTCGGGCTCGGTGAACAGCGTGGGACCCTCGAGGTCGGGGTCGGTGGCCCAACCGCCGTTGGGCACCGCTTTGCCCTCGGGGGTGGTGCGGATCGGGAACTTGAAGCGCTTGATCTGGCCGTTGCGGAACTTGACCGTCCACATGATGGAGTCGGTGGAGCGCAGCGGGACGGCGGAGGCGCCCATCGGGACGAAGTCCGCGTAGCCGCGGACGTCGACCGCCTGCGTGGGGCAGATCTTCACGCAGTTGTAGCACTCCCAGCACATCTCGGGCTCGCGGTTGTACGCCTTCATCGTCTCCTTGTTGAGGACCATCAGGTCGTTCGGGCAGATGAACTGGCAGGCGGTCTTGTCGAGCGCCTTGCACCCGTCGCACTTCTCGACGTTGACGAAACTCGGCATGAAACGCCCTCCTTACCGACGTGGGTGATTCGAGGCTGGACGCCGTTCCTCGGTTCGCATCGGTGGGGATTTTAGCAATTCTCGTGCCGATCGTGAAACGTTTCATTTCTCGTAAACGCTGAGGCTTAGGTTCAGCGCTGGATCGCGATCGTTACGCTCGCGTAACCGTCAGCCGGGTCAGAAGTGACGTGCTCCACTGCCGCCGGAGGATGCCGCCAGGCCTGTGGTACGCTCCAGCGACGGTTCCCGGCCGGAGCGCCGGCGCGGAGGTGAGCATGAGGCTGATACTTCTGGGGGCCCCCGGCGCCGGCAAGGGAACGCAGGCGCAGGCGATCTGCGAGCGATACGGCATCCCTCAGATCTCAACCGGCGACATGCTGCGGGCCGCCGTCGCGGCGGGGAGCCCTCTGGGCCGTCAGGCCAAGGCCGCCATGGACGCGGGCGGGTTGGTGGCCGACGAGACCATCATCGGCCTCGTCCAGGAGCGAATCCTCGCACCCGACTGCGCCAACGGCTTCCTGCTCGACGGGTTCCCCCGCACCGTGGCCCAGGCGGAGGCGCTCCGGAACGCCGGCGTTGGCATCGATGCGGTGGTCGAGATCGTCGTTCCCGACGAGGAGATCGTGCAACGACTGGCGGGCCGCAGGTCACATCCGGCCTCGGGCCGCGTCTACCACGTCGCGTTCAACCCGCCCAAGGTGGCGGGCCGCGACGACGTCACCGGCGAGCCGCTCGTGCAGCGGGACGACGACCGCGAGGAGACGATCCGGCGGCGGCTCGCAACCTACCACGCACAGACCGCGGTGCTGGCGTCGTTCTACGGCGCGCTGGCCGAGCGGGGCGTCCCGGGCGCGCCCACCCTGGTCACGGTCGACGGCACGCAGTCGATCGATGCCGTCCGCCGGTCGATCCTGGACGAGCTGGCGAAGCTCGGCTAGGGGCGTCTGGGGCAGGGCCGCTTTCGCGCCTGCTCTCGTCACGGCGTCGCTGCAAGCGAAGTCGGATCCGCGCCCGCTCTCGTCACGGCGTAGCTGAAAGCGAAGCCGGATCCGCGCCCGAGTCGTCCGATGGGACCTACGAGACCGGTCAGCCCGTCGATTGAGCCGGCGGCGTCCACGACTCGCTGCGCGCGACCACCACGGCGGCCGCGAGGTCGCCGCTGACGTTGAGGGTGGTCCGGCACATGTCGAGGAAGCGGTCGACGCCGAGGACCAGGCCGATCCCCTCGACCGGGACGCCGACCATGCCGAGGATCATCGCCACCACCGGCAGGGAGCCGGCCGGCACCCCGGCGGTGCCGATGCCGCCCAGGATGCAGAGCGCCACCACGATCGCCTGGCTGCCGAGGGTGAGGTGGACGCCGTAGAGCTGCGCCAGGAAGAGCACGGTGACGCCCTCGAAGAGCGCGGTGCCGTTCTGGTTCGCGGTCGAGCCGACGGTGAGCACGAAGCGGGAGATGTGTGACGGCAGGTGCAGATTCTCCTCCGCCACCTTGAGCGCGGTGGGCAGGGTGGCCGAGCTCGAGGACGTCGAGAACGCGGTGAGCATGGCGTCGCTGATGCCGCGGAAGAATCGGACCGGACTCATCCCGCCGAGCAGCTTGACCGACAGCGAGTAGACGACGAACTGGTGCAGGACCAGTCCGAGCAGCACCACGCCGACGTAGCGGGCGAGCTGGACGAGGACCGAGTACCCGAGCTGGGCGGTGACCGTGAACAGCAGCGCCGCAACCCCGATCGGGGCCACCGCGATGACCATCTGGATCAGGGTCATCGTCAGGTCGTACAGGCCCTCGATCACCTCGAGCAGCCGGCGTGAGGCGTCGGTCGTCGTCAGGGTCAGGCCGATCCCGGCCAGGAGCGAGAAGAACATGACGGCGAGCATGTCGCCCTCGGCGGCCGCTCGCAGCGGGTTGTCGGGGACCAGGCGCACCAGGAACTCGATGCCGGTGCGCGGGGCGGCGGCCGTGGCCAACGTGGCGGCGCGCTCGGCCGCCGACTCGGTGAGGGCGGCTCGCTGCGCCGGGGGCAACCCCTCGCCAGGGTGCAGCAGGTTGACCAGCAGCACGCCCAGGATCACGGCCAGCGAGGACACGACAACGGTGTAGGCAAGCGTCTTCAGGCCGATCCGCCCGAGCCGCCGAAGGTCGCCGAGGCCGGCGACACCCATGACCAGCGCCGAGAAGATGAGCGGGATGACGAGCATGAACAGCAGGCGCAGGAAGATCTGGCCGACCGGCTGGGTGGCGTAGCGCACGACGGCGTCGAGCAGGGGACTGCCGCGCAGGGTCAGGTGCGCGAGCACTCCGCCCACGGCGCCGAGCGCACCACCGAGCAGCATCCTGGTGTGGAGGGCCATCCGCATGGGCCGGGCGAGCATACGGAGCGCGCGACAGGGCTGTCAATCCGGGGGCGGAAGGTGATCGGCCATGAGTCGCTGACGGCTCACCCGGTCGCGGTGGGCCGCGGCGGCGCCGCCTCATCGATCAGGCGCCGCAGCTCCTCCGGGTCGGTGGTGGGGAGGCGGCAGGCGAAGTCGCGGCAGAGGTACGCCGCCGGACGGCCGCCGATGCTCTCGTGGCGCTCGGTGAAGGGCGCCAGCGCCCGCACCGTGCGACCCGGCTCGCCCTCGGGAATCAGCAGCAGGACGGCGGCCGGCAGGTAGCGCGAGCGAGCCGCCGCGAGCAGGCGCTGGGTCGCGGGGTCGGCGGCATCGCCGGCGATCACGATCTCGAGCGACGGGCCGGCGGCCATCTGGACGGCTGCGAGGAGATGGCAGTGCGCCGCGGGCGCCGCCTGGAGGTCGCGTGCGGCGGCAGCCGCCACAGCTTCCGCCCGCGCCGCGAGATCGGCGCGGCCGGTCAGGCGCGCGAGCCGGACCAGGTTCGTCATCGCCACCGAGTTGCCCGACGGGATGGCGCCGTCGTGAAACTCCTTGTCGCGCACCAGCAGCGGCTCGCTGTCGTGGGCGGTGAAGAAGAAGCCGCCGCCGGTCGTGTCCCAGAAGCGATCGAGGGTCTCCTGCTGGAGGTCGAGCGCGCGGGCGAGGCACTCCGGCTCGAGGGTGGCGTCGTAAAGCTCGAGCCACGCCCAGGTCAGGAAGGCGTGGTCGTCCAGAAAACCGGGGACCGCCTCCGCGCCGGCATGGTGGAGAAGGGCGCCGCCGGGGGACCGCAGCGTGCGGTGCACGCGCTCGGCGGCGCGCCGGGCGGCGTCGAGGGCGGGCCGCTCGCCGAGCACGCGGCCGACCCGGGCCAGCGCCGCGGCCATCAGCCCGTTCCAGTCGGCGAGGACCTTGTCGTCTCGGAGCGGACGCTCGCGGCGCCCGCGGACGGCGAAAAGGGCCGCACGCGCCGACTCGAGGCGCTCGTCGAAGCCGGCCGGGTCGAGGCCGAGATGCGCGGCCGCGTCCCGGGCGCTCTCGCGGAGGTGGAGGATGTTCGCCCCGGTGCGCCGTCCGGTTGACTCGTCGTGGTAGTTCCCGTCGCGCGTGACGCCCCAGGCCGCGATCGCGAGTTCAGCCAGCGGCGCGTCGAGCAGCGAGCGGATCTCGCCCTCGGTCCACAGGTAGAAGACGCCCTCCTCACCCTCGCTGTCGGCATCCTCGGCCGAGTGGAATCCGCCGTCGGCAGCCTCCATGTCCCGCATCACGTACGCCGCGATCTCGCGCGCGGTCCGCGCGAACTCCTCCTCGCCGGTGGCCTGGAACGCCTCGGTGTATACGAGCGCGTGCATGGCCTGGTCGTAGAGCATCTTCTCGAAGTGGGGGACGAGCCACTGCCGGTCCGTGGAGTACCGATGGAAGCCGTAGCCGACGTGATCCCAGATGCCGCCGCGGCGCATCGCGCGCAGCGTGGCGGTGGCCATGTCCAGCGCTTCCGTGGCGCCGGTCCGGGACCAGTGCTGGAGGAGAAACATGAGATTGTGCGGGGAGGGGAACTTGGGCCGGTCGCCGAAGCCGGCGTGGGCCGCGTCGAAGCTCGCGGCAAGCTGGTGGAACGCGCGCTCGGCCAAACCGGCCGGAAGGGCGCCGGCGCGCGGGCGGCCGGCGACCGCCTCGAGGTGGCTGACGACCTGGTGGGCCGAGTCGAGCAGCGTGGCGCGGTCCGTGCGCCACAGCTCCTGAACCCGGGGCACGAGCTCGAGCATGCCGGCGCGGCCGTGGCGGCTGTCCCGCGGGATGTAGGTGGCGGCGAAGAACGGGCGCCGGTCCGGCGTCATGAGGATGGTCAGCGGCCAGCCGCCGCTGCCGGTCAGCAGCTGGCAGACGGTCATGTAGACCTGGTCGACGTCCGGGCGCTSCTCGCGGTCGACCTTGATGTTGACGAAGGCGTCGTTCATCAGGGCCGCCACGGCCGGGTCCTCGAACGACTCGTGTGCCATGACGTGGCACCAGTGGCAGGTGGCGTAGCCGATCGACAGGAAGATCGGCCGGTCCTCGGCCCGGGCGCGGGCGAAGGCTGCGTCGCCCCAGGGCTGCCAGTCGACCGGGTTGTCGGCGTGCTGGCGCAGGTAGGGGCTGCTCGAGCCGGCGAGACGGTTGGGCATGGCGGGTTTCTCCCTCGGCGCTGAACAGCTTGTCCAACCGGGCGAGGTGGGTGGGGATTCCGGCGCACGAGCGGTGCCCGCTTTCCGCTTCCGCGCCCGCTCGTTCGCTTCGTCCTCGAGAACGCTGCGCGCCGATTCTCTGAAGGCGCTCCCCGAGGGAGCCACCTTTGGCGATTTCGGGTCTCCAACGCGAGTTCAGGAGGGACGCCGCCCCCGAAATCGCCAAAGATGGCACGCCCGCAGGACGCGCTTCCCGCATGCTCGCCTCGCCGCGCGGGCGCGGAAGCGGAAGGGGAAGCGGACACGGGCACGGGGGCTGTCAGCTTGCCGCGGAATCGTGGATAATGACGGGACGTGCCCAGGAGGCGAATGATGGATGCCATGACCTACCACGACCGGCGCCGGCAGCTCCGCGAATCGGTTCCCGGCGGCGAGATCCTGCTCCTCGGCAACCTGCCGATCTCCCGCAACTACGCGGACTGCCACCTGCCGTTCCGCCAGGACTCGAGCTTCCTCTACTACACCGGGATCTCACAGGCAGAGCTGGCGCTCGCGATCGGGGAGGACGGCTCGGAAACCCTGTTCGGGCCGGCGGCGCATCCGGATGATCTGGTCTGGTTCGGCGCGCGTCCCTCGCTCGGCGAGCTCGCGGAGGGCGCGGGCGTCGCTGGCTGCGGTTCGCCGGAGGAGCTGAGCGCGCGGATGCAGTCGGTGCGTGGCCGGGGCGGAGCGGTCCACTACCTGCCGCCGTACCGGGCCGACCGCGTGCTGCAGCTGGGGGCACTGCTGGGCGTGGACCCGGCGGCGGTCGCCCAGGGGGCGTCGCCGGCGCTGATCCGGGCGGTGGTGGCACAACGTTCAGTGAAATCGGACGCCGAGGTCGGCGAGATCGAGGACGCGCTGACAGTGACCGCCGAGATGTACCGGGCCGCGCTCGCGGCGGCCCGTCCGGGGGTGAGCGAGGCGGCGGTCGCAGCGGCGCTGCAGGGAGCGGCGCTGGCGCGGGGCCGGCAGCTCTCGTTTTCGGCGATCGTCACCATTCGCGGCGAGGTGCTGCACAACGAGGGGTGCTCCAACCTCCTCGAGGCCGGGAGCCTGCTCCTGATCGACTCGGGCGCCGAGTCGCCCATGGGCTATGCCGCGGACATCACGCGCACCTTCCCGGTGGCGGGGCGGTTCGCGCCGGAGCAGCGCGACATCTACGAGGTGGTGCTGGCGGCGCAGCTGGCGGCGATCGCGGCGGCATCGCCCGAGGCCACGAACCGCGACGTCCACTTGACGGCGGCGCGCACCATCGCGTCGGGACTGCGCGAGATCGGCCTGATGCGCGGCGACGTCGACGAGGCGGTGGCGGCGGGCGCGCACGCGCTGTTCTTCCCGCACGGCATCGGGCACATGCTGGGCCTCGACGTGCACGACATGGAGGACCTCGGCGACGTGGTTGGCTATCCGGAGGGCGAGGCGCGCTCGACCCAGTTCGGCCTCAACTTCCTGCGGCTCGCGAAAAGGCTCGAGCCGGGCTTCGTGATCACCATCGAGCCCGGCGTCTACTTCATCCCGGCCCTCATCGACCGCTGGCGCCGGGAGGGCCGCCACGCCGAGTTCATCCGCTACGACCGGGTGCAGGCCTTCCGGTCGTTCGGCGGGGTGCGGATCGAGGACGATCTGCTCATCACCGAGGACGGCAGCCGCGTGCTCGGCCCGCCGATCCCGAAGTCGGTGCAGGACATCGAGCTGGCGGCGCGCAGCTGACCGTCCGACGCCGCGGGGCCAGCCGTTCGGCATCGCTGCCGGCTGCCGCCTGTGACCGGTTCCCGCGCGTCAGTACCGTCGCGAAAGCTTGAGCGCGGTCGGGGTTCGGGTGACCTGGAAGGCCTCCTGGAGGGCGCTGCGGTAGGGGCTCGCGCCGGCCGGTTGGCCGTTGATCTCGTCGACCGTGATCGCGGAACGCGGTTGCACCGATCGGGCGAGCTGGGCGCGAAGAACGCCGAAGTAGTCGGGCAGCCGGGGGTGGTCGGGGCCGACTGCGATGGTCAGGCGGGCGCCGCGCCGTTCGGAGGTCAGCACCAGCCGGCGACCGTGGAAGACGACGTGGTTCGACGCCAGCCGCCGTGGCAGCGCGAAGCCGAGGTCGATCGCCGGGAGGCCGCAGGGCGACGCCGGGTCAGCAGCATTGACCCACCAGACTCTGGTCTCGGCCAAGCCCTCCTCGAGGCGGTGGAAGGCGGCCCGCGCCATGAACTGGAGGCCCGGAACGCCGTCGAAGAAGCGGCCGGCGATCACCTCGCCCGCCAGCTCGAGCATGCGCAGCGACCGGAAGATCGCGCCCCAGCGCATCGCCGGCAGCTCGCGCTCGAGGAGCTCCCGGAACAGCAGGCCGTAGCGGTCGAGGAGCAGGCGCGCGCGCTCACGATCGGCCTCCTCCCGCTCGAGGGCGTCGGCGGCGGGCTCGGGCGCCGCCAGTCGGAACCAGTTGCCGGTCACCGGCAGCCGCGAGCGCCAGCGGTCGAAGCGTGGCCGGCGGTGGCGGAGGGAGGGGTCGGGCTCGAGGGAGGAAGCTGCGAAGCCGGTGGCGACTCCCTGCCGGACCGGGGCGAAGCTGTCGGCCGCCGCCTCGCCCCGCCACGCAGCGTCCCACAGGGCCTCGAGCAGCACACCCGAGTCGGATTCGCTGCGGCGCAGCAGGTCGGTGAAGCTGTACCGTCCGAGCTCGCTGGGCAGCAGGTCGCGGACCGTCGATGCGTCGTCATCGGCACCGGCGTCGTCTCCAGAAGGCTCTGCCGCGAGGTCGCGGTCACCGGGGAAGCCGAAGGCGATCCGGCGCTCCCCGCAGCCGAACCACTGCAGCTCGGTCTCGGCAAGCAGCGCGTCGAGCCACGACGCGTGGTAGGGCTCGACGCGCGCCGGCAGGATCTCGGTCTCGACGAGSTCGACGGGCAGCGGGCAGGCGATGAGCCGCTCGAGCGCGGCCTTGAGATCGTCGAGGGTGGCGTCGCTTTGTCCGAGGCCGTGCTGGTGGGCCAGCCAGAGCGGGAGCAGCTCGGGCGGCCGCGGCCGGAAGGACGGCCGCGCCGCCCTGCGGGCCATCCGCAGCAGGCGCTCCAGGTTCTCGCGAGCGCAGGCCTCGATGGCGGTCGCGCCCTCGCTGATCTGGTCGAGCAGGACGGTCTGCTCCTCCGCGAGCTCGTCGAGGGCCGCCATGACCGCGGGTGGGTCGAGGTCGAGGGTGTCGCCGATCCAGCCTGGATCGACCGGCCCGTAGCAGGCGAGCCAGTCGCCGAGCAGCTCGGCAAGGGTCGTGTCGGGCATCTCGAAGGACGGGGCGCCGAGCATCTGGGCGAGCGCGCCCTCGGCCCCGTCCGCAGCGGTGCCGTCGAGCGCGGCTGACTGGAGGCGCAGCGAGTCGAGGGGCCGGCCAAGCGCGGCCGCGACCGAGGGCAGCGCCTCGACCGGGCTGACCAGCGTCACCCCATCTTCACCCGTCTGCCAGGCCGCAAGCCGGTCAGCCACCGCTGCGAGTTCGGCAGGGACGTCCGCCCCGTGATCGCGCCCCACGGCGGCCAGCAGCGAGCGCCACTCGTCGGCCGGGATCACTCGCCGCTCCTTGGCCCACTCGAGCAGCTCGGCGCCGCTGCGCGGGGCGTAGCCGGGGGCGGTCCGCTGGAGCTTGGCCTCCAGCTCATCGACCAGGCGGCGCGGGATGCGGGGCCGCAGGTGGGAGGCGAACACCAGCTCGCGCACGAGGTCCGGTCGCGAGCGGCTCGCCGTCTCCCCGGCGGGCCGGTCGTCCTCGTACATCAGGCGGTTGGTCTGGCGCCACGCTACCTGCTCGGCGAAGGGCGACGGCACGTCGGTCGTGACGTGGCGGACCACCGTGAGGCCGTCGGCGATCTCGAGCAGGCGCTCGCGCAGCGCGTCGAGCTCGAAGGCGTCGTGCAGGCACTCGCGCCAGGCTTCGAGGACCAGCGGGAAGTCGCCGTGCTCTGAGACTGCCTCGAGCATCTCCTTGGCGCGCTGGCGGTTGATCCAGAGCGGCGTGCGCCGCCGCCCGCCGGCGCGAGGCAGCAGCAGGGCGCGGCCAGCGGCCTCGCGGAAGCGGGCGCCGAAGAAGCCGGTGTGCTCGAGCTCCTCGCGGAGCAGGTCCTCGATGCGGTCGGCGGGGACCAGCGCGAACGGGTCCTCGGGCGCGGCGCCGGCGGGGTGGGTGATGGCCACGCAGTCGTCGCCGTGGATGACGTCGGGGCGACCGCCGTGCTGCGCCCGCCACGCGGCGGCCAGCGCGTAGGCGAAGGGGCGGTTGACCCGCCCGCCCCACAGGGTGTGGAGGACGAGCTGGCGATGGTGGTCGCTGCGGTCGGGCGCGGCAGTGTGCTCGACGACGACCTGCCGCCGATGGGGGAGGGTCCCGGTGGCTGCGACCTGGGCGGCAAGGACGCGGCACAGCTCGGCCGCCGCGGCCGGCTGGAGGCGGTGCCGCTCCTCGAGCTCACCGGCGAACCCGGGGTCCTCCAGGCGCGGCAGCGCCAGCTCGAGGAAGCGGCCGATGCGGTCGGAGAGGAACGACGAGCGGTCGCGCTCCTCGGCCCGCCAGAACGGCGCCATCGCCGCGCGGGTGTCGACCGGCACGACGAACACGTCGTTGTGGGTGATGCGCTGGATCCGCCAGCTCTGGACGCCGAGGCTGAAGCTGTCGCCGACCGCCCGCTCCCACACGAATTCCTCGTCGAGCTGGCCGAGGGGCGAGCCGCTGCCGTCGATCCGCAGGGTGAAGTAGCCGCGGTCCGGAATCGTGCCGCCGGCGGTGAAGATCAGGCGCTCCGCCCCGGGCCGCGCACGCACCGTCTGGTCGACCCGGTCGAGCGACACCAGCGGCCGCAGACCGCGGACCCGGGTCGATGCGAAGCGGCCGGCCAGCATCTCGACGACCAGGTCGAACTGGGCCCTGGGCAGGTGCCGGTAGGCCTCGGCTGCCCGCACCGCGTCATAGAGCTCGTCGAGCTGCCAGCGCCGCTCGACGGTCATCGAGAGCAGCACCTGGGCGAGCACGTCGAGGGGGTTTCTCACCGGCCGGGAGGCCTCGATCTCGCCGTCGAGGACGGCACGCGCCACCACCGCCGACTCGATGAGGGCGTGAGCGTGCAGCGGGTACAGCCGTCCGCGGCTGATCTCGCCGACCTGGTGGCCGGAGCGCCCGAGACGCTGGACGGTCGACGCGACCGTCGCCGGCGGCTGGATGAGCACGACCTCGTCGATGCTGCCGATGTCGATGCCGAGCTCGAGCGAGTTGGTCGCGACGATCGCGCGCAGCGAGCCGGCCTTGAGCCGTTCCTCGACAACGCCCCGGATCTCGCGCGACAAGGCGCCGTGGTGCGAGTAGGCGAGCTGGTCGACCTCACCGTCGTTGAGGAAGCGCGCGACTTTCTCGACCATGCGCTTGCTGTTGCCGAAGATCAGCGTCGAGCGATTGCGGCGCACGGTGCGCTTGAGCTGCGCGGTGAGCTCGGCCCACAGCGACTCGGGGTCGCGGCTGGCGCCCGGCTCGGCGACCGGCAGCGCGACCTCGAGATCGTAGCGCTTGGCGGTGGTGGCGGCCGCGATCTGCACGCGACGCGGCCGGTAGAGCGCCCCGGCGGGGGTCGATTCCAGGTTGGCCCCGCCGACCCAGCGCGCGACCTCGTCGAGGGGGCTCACCGTGGCCGACAGGGCGATCCGCTGGAACTCGCCGGCGGTCGCCGCGAGGCGCTCGACCGCGGTCATCAGGTGCACGCCGCGCTTGCCGTCGATCACCGCGTGCACCTCGTCGAGGACCACCGAACACAGGCCGCGCAGCAGGGCCCGTCCGCTCGACGAGGTGAGCAGGATGTTGAGGCTCTCCGGGGTGGTGATCAGGATCTCGGGTGGGCTCTTGACAATGGCCCGGCGCTCGGCCTGCGGGGTGTCGCCGGTGCGCGAGAGGACCCGGACGGCGGGTGGAACGAGGCCCGCGGCAGACCAGTGCCCGCGAAGCTCGGCGAGCGGCTCGAGCAGGTTGCGGCGGATGTCGTTGCCGAGCGCGCGCAGCGGCGACACGTAGAGAACGCGCACCTCACCACCCGGCCATGCCTCGCCGAGGAGGCGGTCGAGCGCCCACAGGAAGGCAGCCAGGGTCTTGCCGCTGCCGGTCGGCGCGGTGACCAGCACGTGCTCTCCGGCAGCGATGATCGGCCAGGCGATGCGCTGGATCTCGGTGGGTTGTCCAATCCGGGAGGCGAACCAGGCCCGGGTGGGCGGGCCGAACAGGTCGAGGGGGGAGGCCGCTGGAGTCACGACGAGCGAAGTTAGTGCCGGGCGGGGGCGAGGTCAAGGTTGGGGGGTCGGGTGGCCATTTCCGTGCCCGTGCCCGTCTCCGTTCCCGGGAGGCGTGGCGAGTACGACGAGAGCGCGCCCTGCGGGCGTGCCATCTTTGGCGATTTCGGGACGACGATCTTCGTGAAGAGATGCTTGCGACCCGAAATCGCCAAAGGTGGCAACCTGCCGACGGCAGCGGCTGTGGCCGTGGCCGCGGTAGCTTGCGGCCTACGGCCACCCGCTGGTGACGGCTGGTCACCGCGGCCGCCGGCCGCGAGTAACCTCGGGGAACGCCTCCAGAGAAGGGGCGCGAAACGCCCTCGAGGATGGAGCGAACGAGCGTGGCGGAAGCGGAAGCGGGAGGGAGCCGCTTACCAATCCGGGAGAGGCTTCTTCAGCCAAGTGTGGACGATGGCGTCACGCTGGCGGCGCAACTCGTGGTCGGGCGCGGGGAGGGCGCGGGCGGCCGCCTCGATGCGCTTGGAGGCGAGGCCGAGGGCGAGCACCGCCGCCGACGGCACGATGACGAAGACCACGTCCCCGGGCCGCAGGACGTGGCGCAGCAGACCGAGGCCGTAGAGGATCGGGCCAGCGGCGAGCAGCGGGATCTGGATGAGAGCCGCGATCATCTGCCGCTTCACCACCGACCTCATCCGTTCGATGTCGGCCGTGGAGGCGATTGACGGGGTGGCGGTGACGAAAGCCCTGAGCTCGCGGCCGAACCACCAGGCATTGAGAATGCCCAACGCTGGGAACGTGATGAGCAGAGAGATGAACGTGGACCGCATTGTGACGGCGTCTATGTTAGTCCATAGCTTCCAGAATTCGCATGGGAAATGCCTGAGGGCGATCGTCGTTCGTCGCGCGACGCCATTTCACATGCGAATTCTGGAACTGACGAGAAAGCTGATGGTGGGACCGCCTCAGAGATCAAAGAAGCGCCGGACCTCGGACGCCGGGTCCTCGCGCAGCAGGCTGCTCGGGTCGTCGTCGGTCCACTCGGACGGCAGCAGGCGCGAGTAGCGCGGGTCCTGGAAGCGCCGGCACATCAGCACGATGACGCCACGGTCCTCGGCCGACCGGAAGATCCGGCCGGCCGCCTGCACGACCCGGGTGAGCCCCGGCACCAGGTAGGCGTAGCCGAAGCCGTGGCCGTAGAACTCCTGGTAGTAGGCCTTGAGCAGCTCGCGCTCGGTCGACAGCTGGGGCAGGCCCGGCGAGACCACGATGACCTGCGACAGCATTTCCCCCGGGTAGTCGACGCCTTCGGCGAAGATGCCGCCGAGCACGGCGAGCAGGAGGTGGCGCTCGCTTCCCGCCAGGGCGTCGAGGAAGGCGGCCTGGATTGCGTCGGAGGAGCTCGGCTCCTGGACCAGCAGGCGGTGGCCGACCGGGGGCAGCCGGTCGCGGACGGCCTCGAGGAATCGGTAGCTGGGGAACAGGGTGAGCACGTTGTGCTCAGGGTGGGCGAGGCGCGCGATCCAGTCGGCGATGCGGTCGTAGTGGGCGGCGCGGCCGCGGTAGGTGGTGTCGACGTCGCCGATGCACAGCACCAGCCGGTTGGACGCGGGGAACGGCGACGGCACGTAGAGCTCGTCGGTGCGGTGGGGCGAGAAGCCGAGCAGCTCGCGGTAGAACTCGAACGGCTCGAGGGTGGCCGACATCGCGACGGCGCCGGCCGACTCCTCGAGGACCTTGCCGACGAATCGCGAGGCGTCGAGGCAGCAGATCTTCACCAACTCGCTGCGGTCGGCCGCGCGCGAGGCGAGGTGGACAAACTCGCTGCCGCCCTCGGCGAGCGTGCGGTGCAGGCGCATCAGGGTCAGGAAGACCTCGACAATCGGGTCGTCGGCCATCCACAGGTCCTGCTCGCGCTTGTAGACGAAGTAGCTGAGCAGGGCGCCGTCGAAGGCGAGGCGGAGGTCCGCGATCCGGTCGGCAGGCAGCTCGACGGCGGCGTCGCCAAGCCGGTCGGGTCCGAGGCCGGCGGCGACGACCTCGGCCACCAGGGCGGCCAGCTCCTCGACCAGCACCCGGAGCTCGCGGAACACCGCGTTGTCGCGGGCCTCGAGAAAGGTCCGCGCCCGGTCGAGCAGCGGCGAGCCGAGCGCCGGCGAGTAGTACTCGCGGCTGCGGTCGACCAGGTTGTGGGCCTCGTCGATCACCAGCACGGCGTCGCGCAGTGCGCCCTGGTTGAGGATCGCGGCGAGGCCGATGTCCGGGTCGAAGACGTAGTTGTAGTCGCAGACCAGGACGTCGATCTCGGAGAGCAGGTCGAGGCTGACCTCGAATGGGCACAGCTCGTGCTGGACGGCGGCGTGGTAAACGCGGTCGGGGTCCTGGTGGGCGTCGTCGTTGATCAGGTTGCGCAGCAGCTGGGTGCGTGCGAGCTTGAGCCCGTAGTCCCGGGCGTACGGGCAGTACTCCTCGTGGCAGATCATCTCGGCGTTGGCGCACATCTTGGCCTTGGCGCGCAGCTGCAGGCTGCGGAACAGGCCCTGCTGCATGGCGCGGATGGTGTCGACCGCGATCCGCTGGCCGAGGGTCTTGGCGGTCAGAAAGATCAGCCGCTGGCCGCGGGACAGAGCGACCCGCACCGCCGGGTGGAGGACGGCGGCGGTCTTGCCGCACCCGGTTGGTGCGCGCAGCAGGAGGTGGCGGCCCTCGCCGAGGGACGACGCGACGGCCTCGCCGATTGTCAGCTGCACCGGCCGCGGCTGGGGATGGGGGAACTCGACAAGCTCGGCGGCCTGCCGCAGCTGCTCGAGGCGGTCGAGGCGTCGGCGCTCGGCCGCCACCAGCCGGTGGATGAGCTGGCGCAGCCACGCGGCGGTGGCCGCTGGGTCCCACTCGATGTCCTCGGTCTCGACGTCGCCGGTGACGATGTCGACGAGGAGCAACCTGGCGCCGATCGGCTGGCCGGGCGGGGACAGCGTGAACGCGTACAGGCGGGCCTGGCGCCGGAAGCGTTCGAGCCGCTCGTCAGCGTACAGGTTGTGCAGCTCGACCGCGAAGTGGAGCGTCTTGATTTCGTCCACCCGCAGCGGCATGTCGCCGGCGTACTGGACGCCGTCGGCGCGCCCGGACAGGCGGAGTGTCCAGCCGTCGACCTCGAGCTCGGCGGCGACCGCCACCTCGGCGCGGTAGTCGGGGTCCTCGGCCGACAGCTCCTGCTGGATGCGGACGTGCAGCTCCTGCCCGATCCACAGCCGCGTCAGCCCGGTGCCGGCGAGGCCGATGGCACGCTGGTCCTGGTCCGCCACCAGGTCGCCGACGGCGGCTTCGATCCGGCGCGCAGCCATGTCGATGGTGATCGCCACCGGGGTATTCTCGTCAGGCTTCCGCGCGCAGGCGGCGGCGGGCGACGAGGGCCGCGGCGGCGAGCAGCGCGGCGAGGGCGAACAGAGCCACCGCAGTGTGGCGCGATGACCACAGGTCGGTGAGGCGGGGCCGGTAGGCGATCCGGTCGTCGAAGCGGACGCTGTCGATGATCTGCTCGAAGACCGGCGCAGTGGCGGCGATTCGCTCCTCGAGCTCGTAGCAGTGGAGGGTCAGCAGGCCGCGCTCGGTCAGGAAGCTCGCGGAGCGGACGACCACCCGGCCCTCGATCGACAGCTCCATAACGCTGTCGACCCGGAGGCAGAAGCGCTCGCGGTCGAAGGTGACCCCGGTCAGCTGGAGCTCGCGCAGAAGGGAGCCGCGATGGTCTGTGAGCGGGCTGGCGGGCTGGGCGGCGACGTCCGCGGGCGGCGGGAGGCGCTGGAAGTGGCCGTAGGAGATTCGTCCCTCCTCGCGGATCTGGATCAGCACTTGCGGCAGCGAAAACTCGAGGTCGGGATCGCCGGGCCGGAACCCGTACTGGTAGGACTCGGCCGTGCGGCCGCCGGTCGCCTCGGCCGTCCGCAGCGTGAAGTACTCGAGGACGTTGGGCGGGATCTCGCGCCATCCCTCCGGGAGGCGGAGGGTGACCGAGCCGTCGTAGATCGCGACTGCGGGGTCGGGATCGGTCGTGGCCTCGACCGCGGCCGGGGCGGCCGCCGTGATCAGCAGCGCGAGCACGAGGCGAGGTAGGCGGCGCACCTCGCCACCTTAGCAGAGGTGGCGGGCCGTGCGTTCGCCGCTGACTCGGCCGGCTGCTGGCGGATCGGGATGTTGGCGCGAGTGGTGTGCGATGATGGGCCGACAAGAACACTGCACTCCCGTCGCCGTGACGGCACATCGAATGGAGGGACCCGATGATGATGAGCGGACGCAAGAGCCTGCTGCTTGGAGCCCTGATGGCGGTGATGGTGGCCCTGGGCGTCATGCTCCTGGTGCCGCCGGCCGCGTCGGCCGGCCCGGAGGGGGAGGCGGCTCGGCACGACGTCGTCTACGTGTGCGGATGCGGGCCGGACTGCCCGTGCAACACGGTCAAGGTCGAGCCCGGAACCTGCAGCTGTGGCAAGCCGCTGGTGTGGGGGCATGTGGTCAAAGTCGAGGGCGACGTCGCCCTGGTGTGCACCTGCGCGGAAGGGTGCACGTGCAAGATCGACGCGAACGATCCGACCAAGTGCGGCTGCGGCAATGAACTCAGGCGGATCAGCCTGAAGGGCACCGGGCTCTACTTCTGCAACTGCGGTGGGTCGTGCACCTGCAACCACATCTCGGCGACGCCCGGAAAGTGCGGCTGCGGCATGGAGCTGAAGAAGAGCGAGTGATCGATCGGGACTCGGCGAGCTGAAGGTGCGGGGGTCCGACTGCGGACCCCCGATCTTCAATCTGCGTTCTTCGATCTTCGATCCGATCGGCAGGACGACGGTCAGTCGCGCCAGGTGGTGACGAAGACGTTGGTCTCCCCGGGCTTGGAGTTGTGGCGGTTGGAGCAGAAGACCAAGGTCTTGCCGTCGGGAGCGAACATCGGGAAGCCGTCGAAGCCGCCGCTGAAGGTGACTTGCTCGAGACCGCTGCCGTCGAGCCCGACTAGGTAGAGGTCGAACTCGCGGCCGCTCGGGTCGCCGGAGTTCGACGAGAAGATGATCCGATCGCCCGCGGGGTGGAAGAAGGGCGCGAAGGACGCCGCGCCGAGGCTGGTGACCTGGCGCTGGTTGCCGCCGTCGGCGTCCATCACCCAGATCTCGAGCTTGCTCGGCCGGATCAGCCCTTCACGGAGCAGGCCCGTGTAGTCCTGGATGGCGGCCGGCTCGGTCGGATGGTGGGCGCGGTAGACGATGCTGGCGCCGTCCGGCGAGAAGAAGGGGCCGCCGTCGTAGCCGAGCTCGTCGGTCAGGCGGACCACGTCGCTGCCGTCGAGGTTCATGCTGTAGATGTCGAGGTCGCCGCTGCGCATCGAGGTGAAGACGATCCGGTCGCCGCGCGGCGACACGGTTGCCTCGGCGTCGTAGCCAGGGGTGTCGGTGAGGCGGACCACGCCGGAGCCGTCGGCGCTGGCGCGGAAGATGTCGTAGCTCCGGTAGATCGGCCACACGTACCCGCGGCTGTGGTCCGGGACCGCCGGACACTCAGCGCCGCCGAGGTGGGTGGAGGAGTAGATGATCTGCTCGTCACCGGGAAGGAAGTAGGCGCAGGTCGTCCGGCCGGTGCCGGTTGAGAGCAGCCGGGGCTCGCCGCCGGCCGTCGGGATGGTGAAGATCTGGTCGCAGCCGTACGGGGCTCTCGTCGACTGGAAGACCAGCGCGCGGCCGTCGAACGAGAAGTAGGCCTCCGCGTTTTCACCGCCGTCGGTGAGCATGCGGAGCTCACCGAAGTGGCGCTCGCGTGCGTCGGGCTGGAAGCCGCGCGGCGGGGTCGCCTCGGCGGTGGGGGCGCTTGCCGAGCGGTCGGCCGACTCGGGTGGTCCGGAACAGGCGACGATGGGTGCGGCCGCCGCGGCGAACAACAGCCGGATGATGATCGAAGAGTACCTCACGTGACCCCCGAAGCTGCGACATGCTCTCACGCACGTGCGTGGCCGGCAAGGCGCCCGCACAGCCTGCCTCTGGGCCCCCGCGAGCTCTCGCTCATCACGTACCACCTGTCCCGTACGTTCACCCTTCGAGGGCGAGCAGCAACGGCTCCTCGAGGGCCTCGACGATCCAGCGCAGGAAGCGCGCCGCATCGGCGCCGTCCACCAGCCGGTGGTCGTAGGTGAGCGACAGGGGGAGGACCAAGCGAGGCTCGAAGCGGTCGCCGGCCCAGCGGGGCTGGGTGGCCGCCCGCGACGCGCCCAGGATCGCGACCTCCGGCCAGTTGACGATCGGCGTGAAGGCGGTGCCGCCGATGCCGCCGAGGTTCGTGATCGTGAAGCATCCGCCCTGCATCTCCTCGGGCCTGAGCTTGCGTTCGCGGGCGCGGGCGGCGAGGTCGTCGAGCTCGATCGCGATCGCGGTGATGTTCTTGCGGTCGGCGTCCCGGATGACGGGTACCAGCAGCCCGTGCTCGGTGTCGACGGCAACACCGATGTGGACGCACTCCCGGAACACAATCTCCAGCCGGCCGAGGTCGACGGCGGCATTGAGCTTCGGGTGGAGCTTGAGGGCCGAGGCTGCGACCTTGACCAGGATCGAGGTCAAGGTCAGCTTGCCGCCGGCAGATTCGACGCGCTCGCGGTACTGCTGGCGCAGGGCTTCGAGAGCCGTGACGTCGGCCTGATCATGGTTCGTGACCTGGGGGACGGTGACCCAGGCGCGGGTGAGGTTTCGCGCCGTGACCTGGCGGATCTTGGACATCGGCTCGCGGCGGATCGAACCGAACGCCGAGAGGTCCGGCAGCTCCGGGCTCGCGGCGCCGACCGGCGACGCCGCCATCTGGCCGATCACTCGGGCGGCGAAGGCCTTGATATCGTCGATGCTGATCCGCCCGCTCGGGCCTGAACCGCTGACCTGAGTGATGTCGACCCCGACCTCGCGCGCGAAGCGGCGGACTGTGGGGGCGGCCGGGACCAGCTTGCGCGGGCCCTCCGGCGCCACCCAGCGCGGCGCGAGCGGCATCTCGCCGAGGGTCGGCGTCTCCGGTCGGCGGGCGCGCGCCGGTAGCGGCGCCTCGACGGGCGCCTCGGGCGGCGCCGGCTCCGGACCGGCCACGGCAGGCGCCGCGGCCAGCTGGGCGCCGTCGTCCGCCACCGACACGATCGGGTCGCCGGCATGCAGGGTGTCGCCGGCCGCGACGTGGATGGCGGTGATGGTCCCGGCCAGGGTTGACGGCACCTCGACCGCGGCCTTCTCGGTCTCGACCTCGATCACCGGCTGGTTGACGGCGAGCACGTCGCCGACCGCGACCAGCACCTTCACGACGTCGACCGAGTCGACGTTCTCGCCGAGCTCCGGGACTCTCAGGGTCGAGGGCATCGCGTCCACTCCTAGACCGTCAGCGGGTTGGGGGCGTCGGCATCGATGCCGAGGTCGGCGATCGCGGCGCGCACCCGATCGTGGCCGATGACCCGGTCACGGGCGAGGGCTTCCAGGGTGGCGACCACGATGTGAGCCGCGTCGACCTCGAAGAAGCGGCGCAGGGCGGCGCGGCTGTCGGAGCGCCCGAAGCCGTCCGTCCCGAGCGAAACCGGCGGCTTCGGGAACCAGGGGGCGATCGATGCCGGCAGGGCCTTGACGTAGTCGCTCGCGAGCACGTAGACGCCCTCGGTGCCGGCGAGGCACTGGCGGATCCACGGCGTCTGCTGCTCCTGACCGGGATGGAGCCGGTTCCAGCGGTCGCAGTCGAGGCCGTCGAGGTGGAGCGCCTTGTAGCTGGTGATGCTCCAGACGTCGGCGGCCACGCCGTAGCGCTCGGCCAGAACCTGCTGTGCCGCCAGCGCCTGGTTGAGGATCGACCCGCTGCCGAAGAGGTGCGCGCGGGGAGCGCCCTGGGGACCGGCCGCGGGGCGGTAACGGTACATGCCGCGCAGGATCCCCTCGTCGGTGACATGCTCCGGACGGGCGGGCATCGGGTAGGGCTCGTTGCCCGCCGTGATGTAGTAGAAGAGGTCCTCCTGCTCGCTGAACATGCGGCGGATGCCGTCGCGGATGATGGTGGCGAGCTCGTAGGCGTAGGCCGGGTCGTAGGCTTTGAGGTTGGGCACCGGATAGGCGAGGAGGTGCGAGTTGCCGTCCTGGTGCTGCAGGCCCTCCCCATTGAGGGTGGTTCGGCCGGCCGTGCCGCCGATCAGGAAGCCGCGGGTCCGCATGTCGGCAGCGGCCCAGATCAGGTCGCCGATCCGCTGCAGTCCGAACATCGAGTAGAAGACGAAGAACGGGATGGTGTTGATGCCGTGGGTGGCGTGGGCGGTGCCGGCGGCGATGAATGAGCACATCGAGCCGGCCTCGGTGATGCCCTCCTCGAGCAGCTGGCCGTCCTTGGCCTCGCGGTAGTAGAGCAGCGAGGAGGCATCGACCGGCTCGTAGAGCTGGCCGGCGTGGGAGTAGATGCCGATTCTCCGGAACAGCGGCTCCATGCCGAAGGTCCGCGCCTCGTCGGGGATGATCGGCACCACCAGCTTGCCGACCTGGCGGTCCTTGAGGAGCTTGGTGAGCACCCGCACGAAGGCCGCCGTGGTCGAAATGGCGCGGCCGTCCGAGCCCCCGTTGAACTCCTCGAAGATCTCCGCGGGCACCGGCGGCAGCGGCTGGCAGCGGACGCCGCGGGTCGGGACCGGCCCGCCGAGGGCGCGCCGGCGCTCCTGGAGGTAGACCATCTCGGGGCTGTTCTGCGGCGGGCGGTAGAGCGTGGCGCTGCGGGCCTCGTCGTCGGACAGCGGGATGCCGAAGCGGGTCCTGAACTCGAGCAGCTCCTCCTCGTTGAGCTTTTTCTGCTGGTGCGTGATGTTGCGGCCCTCGCCGGCTTCGCCGAGGCCGTAGCCCTTGATGGTGCGGGCGAGAATCACGGTCGGAGCGCCCTTGTGCTCGACCGCCGCCTTGAAGGCGTTGTAGACCTTCTGGGGATCGTGGCCGCCGAGGCGAAGCCGCCGCAGCTGCTCGTCGGAGAGGTGGGAGACCAGCTCCCTGAGCTGGGGCGAGGTGCCGAAAAAGTGGCTCCGGATGGAGTCGCCGGAGGAGACTGCGTACTTCTGGCTCTCGCCGTCGACCACCTCGCCCATCCGCCGCACCAGCAGCCCGTCGCTGTCCTTGTCGAGCAGCGGGTCCCAGTCGGCGCCCCAGATGACCTTGAGGACGTTCCACCCGGCGCCCCGGAATGCCGCCTCGAGCTCCTGGATGATCTTGCCGTTGCCGCGCACCGGGCCGTCGAGSCGCTGCAGGTTGCAGTTGACGACGAAGATCAGGTTGTCGAGCTGCTCGCGTGCCGCCAAGGTGATCGCTCCCAGCGCCTCCGGCTCGTCCATCTCGCCGTCGCCGAGGAAGGCCCACACCTTGTGGTTCGAGCGCGGGTGGAGCCCGCGGTCCTCGAGGTAGTGATTGAAGCGGGCCTGGTAGATGGACTGGATCGGCGCGAGGCCCATCGAGACGGTGGGGAACTCCCAGAAGTCGGGCATCAGCCAGGGGTGGGGGTAGGAGGAGAGGCCGTGGCCGCGGCCGTCGCGCAGCTCGCGCCGGAAGTTGATGAGCTGGTCGGCGCTCAGCCGCCCCTCGAGGAACGCGCGCGCGTAGATGCCGGGTGACGAGTGACCCTGGAAGTAGACCTGGTCGCCGTCGTAGTGCTCGCTCTTGCCGTGCAGGAAGTGGTTGAACGCGACCTCGTAGAGGGTGGCGGCCGAGGCATAGGTCGAGATGTGGCCGCCGACGCCGTCCTCCTCGAAGTTGGCGCGGACCACCATCGCCAGCGCGTTCCAGCGGATCAGGCTCTTGATCCGCCGCTCGATCTCGCGGCTGCCGGGGTAGGGCACCTCCTCGTGCGCCGGGATGGTGTTGATGTGCGGCGTGTTGGCCGAGAATGGGATGCGCACGCCGGCCTTGCGGGCCGAGATCTGGAGGTCCTCGAGCAGGCGCCGGACCCGCTCCGGGCCCTGGTGGCTGAGGACCCAGGCCAGGGAGTCGATCCACTCCTGGGTCTCGATCGCCTGGATCTCAGCTGCCGCGTCCTTCTGTCGGGGGTCGACCGCCATGAACACCTCGCCGTCCGACCCGTGGCGGGCCGCCTGGTTTCCCTATGCTGTAACACGGCCCGGCGAGACTCTGTTTCATCCACTTCCCCGATTGGAGCACCAGCTGGGAACCCAGCAAGGTGGGGCCGACCGGATCGCGGCGCCTGCCCGTCGATCAGGCGGGCTCGGAGCGGCGCGACTTCGAGGTCAGCCGACGACCGAATCGCCGGTCGGCGCGGAGGTCTTGAGCCGATCGTGCAGGATCCGCCGGAGGTGGTTGTCCTCGCGGACGGTGCGCGCGAGCAGCTCCTCGGCCTCCTCGGCGGGGATTGCCGGCGAGATGTAGATGCCTTGGGCACGGTCGACGCCGAGCTCGCGCAACGCTTCGAACTGCGAGCGCGTCTCCACGCCCTCGGCGACGGTCTGCTTGCCGAGGTTGCCGGCGAGCGTCGTGATGGTCTTGACGATCTGCGAGCTCTCCTCGTCGGCGAGCATCCGCGACACGAAGGAGTAGTCGATCTTGAGGGTGTCGATCTTGAAGCGGCGCAGGTAGGCGAGGGAGGAGTAGCCGGTCCCGAAGTCGTCGATGCTGATGCCGATGTCCAGTGCGCGCAGCTGGTCGAGCATCGCCGACGCGTACTGCGCGTTCTCCATGAGGACGCTTTCCGTGACCTCGATGGTGAGGCTGCGGCCGTACAGCCCGGTCTTGCGCAGGATGTGATCGACCTGCTGGACGAGGTCGGGCTGCAGGAACTGGGTGCCCGAGATGTTCACGCTGACGTTGAGGGGCGGGTTGTGCCGGTACTTGTTCTGCCACGCACGCAGCTGCCGGCACGCTTCCTCGGCCACGAAGCGGTCGATCTGGATGATCGCGCCCATTTCCTCCGCAACGCCGATGAAGCTCAACGGCAGCAGGAGGTCCCGTTCGGGATGCTGCCAGCGGACCAGGGCCTCGAAGCCGGTGATGCGGCCGACCGTCATCGACACGATCGGCTGGTAGTAGACGCGGAACTCGTTGCGGGCGATCGCCCGCCGCAGATCGGTCTCCAGCCGGAGGGTGGCGACGACGCGCGCGTGCATGTCCTCGTCGAAGACGACGAAGGTGTTGCGGCCATTCGCCTTGGCGCGGTACATGGCGGTGTCGGAGTCGCGGAGCAAGTCCTCGGGGCGCTCGTAGCTCGGCTTCCAGACCGCGATGCCGATGCTGACCGACGCGAAGACCTCGAGCCCGTCGAGATCGAACGGAACCCGGAACTCGCCCAGGATGCGCTCGGCGGCGGCGGTCGCCCCGCGGACGTCAGTGATGTCCTCGACGATGATCACGAACTCGTCGCCGCCGAACCGCGCCACGGTGTCGGCGGGACGGCACGCGGCCTGGACTCGGTCGGCGATCGCGCGCAGCAGCCGATCGCCGGTGAGGTGGCCGAGGCTGTCGTTGACATTCTTGAACCGGTCGACGTCGAAGAACAGGAGCGCGAACGGCCGGCCCGGGTCGCGCCGCGCCCTGGCGAGAGCCAGCCGGAGGCGGTCGGTGAGCACGGTCCGGTTCGGCAGCTTGGTCAGCGGGTCGTGAAGGCCGCCGATCCGTGGATCGGTGTCGGACTCGTTCTCGCCGTGGACGTCGGTCTGGCGACCGACGATCCGGTAGACCCGTCCGGCATCGTCGCGCAGCATCTCCGCGCGGGCCAGCATCCAGCGGTAGCTGCCGTCACGGTGGCGGATGCGGTAGCGGTGCTCGATCGGCGTGATGCTGCCGGCGAGGTTGGCGTCGATCATGCTGCGCAGCCGTTCGCGATCGTCGGGATGAACGAGCTCGAACCAGTCATCGGGGGAATCGCCGATGTCGCGATCCTGGTAGCCCAGCATCGCTTTCCAGTGCGGCGAGTAGTAGACCTTGCGGCTGCGGACGTCCCAGTCCCAGATCCCGTCCTGCTGGCCGCCGCAGGCGATGACGAACCGGTCGAGCGCGGCGCGCAGCGTCCGATTGGCCTCGAGGATCTCCGACCTGGCGCGCAGCCGCTCGGCAAAGAAGCGCAGCTTGGTGCGGATGGAATCCGCCGAGACGGGCAGCGTCAGGTAATCGTCGCARCCGRCSKCGAGCARCTCRTCCAGSGTCGTCKGRCGAYTCGTCGGGCACCAGCGCGAGGACCGGTGACCGGGCGCCGTCGCCGGTACTCACGGCGGCGAGCAGGGCCCCGCGACGATCCTCGGGCAGGCGCCAGTCGACGAGGACGACGGCCGGGTCGCCACGTTCGACAGTCCGGCGGCGCTCCAAGGCCCCGGGAAGGACGGTACAGCGGTGGCCCGTCGCCTCAACTTCGGTGACGATCGAGGCCGCGAGGTGCCGATCGGCGGTCGCAACCAGAAACGTCAGGAGCCCGAGCGCCGACGCGGCGGGCAGTTCGACCCTGGGCGCAGGCGCGCCCGAGAGCCGCCGGAGGATCCCCCTGAGACCCCGCCCGCTCACCGGCGGCGACTCCCCGGCCGGCCGGCTCGCGCACAGCCGGACTCCCGCCTCCCAACCATGGCTGGATGCGCCTCCACGGACATCTGTCGCCAGACTCAACAATAGCACTGTCGGCGCCATGGTCGACCCGCCATGAGGTCATTCGTTGCCGGGTCAGCGAACACACTCCGCGGCTGCGGTCCGGACCGATGAGGACAACGCGAGCCGTCCGTCGCAGTAGACTGGTCGCGTGCGGCTGACCCTGCGAAAGGCGCTCGTGCTGAGTGTGGCGACGGTCGTGGCGCTGACCGCCGCCGGCGTCGCGCTGGTCCACTTGCCGCCGGTGCAGCAGGCGGCCTGGGAGTGGGCGGCGGGGGCGGTCGGGGACGCAACGGGCTGGCAGATCACGGCGACCGCGTGCCGGGCCCGGGCGTGGCCGGCCACGCTCGAGCTGCGCGGGCTGCGCGCCGGCGCCCCCGATCCGGGGGCGATCGCCGCGGACCGGGTGACGATTCGCTTGCGCTGGCGCGACCTGTTGTCGTCGCCGCGCCGGATCGAGGCCATCGAGGTCGACGGCCTGGCGGTCGATCTCCGGAAGCTCCATCTCCCGCAGCCCGCAGCTGACCAGGATCAAGCGCAAGCTGATCCCTGGCAGGTGGTCGAGATCGGCAGCCTGGAGGTGCGGGGCGCGCGGATCGGGACCGCTGCGGCCGACGTCGAGGTCGAGCTCGATGGGCTCGAGCTGGCGGGCAGTCTGGAGGGCGGGACGGCGCGCGTCGAGTTGCGGATCGGGACGATCGCGGCGCTGAGGGAGGGCCGCCGGCTGGTGGTGGGCCCACTCGAGGTCGCGGCGGCGGCCGACGAGCACGGCGTGGCGGTCGAGCGCCTCGAACTCGACGGGGCGGTGGCGAGCGGCTCGGTCACGCTGTCGGCGGGCTTCGCCGACCGGCGGCTGGCGGCCGACGGCCGCATCGAGATCGAGCTCGCGCCCGTGCTCGCGTGGTTCGAGCCGGACCTCGCCACCTTGCTGCAACCGAGCGGGCGGCTGGTGCTGTCCGGATCCTGCCAGGCATCGGCCGGGGCCCTCCCGACGGTTGCGGTCGAGCACGTCGGCGGGCCGCTGCGCGCGGCGGGCTACGAGGCCTCCCGGTTGCGCCTGGCCTCGACGGCGGCGGGTCTCCGGCTCGACGCGGGCGGAGACGAGTGGGGCGACCTCACGGTGGACGTCGCGCGCGACCGTGCCGTCGTGCACGCCCGCTTCGTCGATGCGGCGGTCGGGCCCGCGGTCGCCCTGGCGGCCGCGCCCGAGCCGTCCTGGCTGCCCGGCCCCCTGACCCTGTCGGGCACGCTCGATGCTACGGTGCCGCTGCCGTTCGCTGCAGAGGGGCTGGCGGCCACCGCCGACCTCAGGGTGGCCTTCCCGGAGGGCCGTGCGGAGCTGGAGGGCGAGGGTCAGGGGCGGGACTGGCGCGCGCGGAAGCTGATCCTGGAGGTGCCYGGCGCCGAGCTGCAGGGCCAGGGTCGGCTCGGCGGCGCCGGCGGAATGAACGGGACGGTCCGGGCCACCGTGACCGAGCCGGCAGCGCTGGCGGCGTACCTCGCCAGGTGGATGCCACAGGCGAGCGATCTCGGGGTCGGGGGCGGCCCGGTGAACCTCGAGCTCGAGCTGTCGGGGTCGCTCGAACGACCCGGGGTCGAGGCAGTGTTCGGCTGGGAGCAGCCGGCCGTGAGTGCGATAGCGGCCGAGCGGATCGAGGGCTTTGCCCGCGGCAACCTCGACGCCATGGAGTGGGGCCTGCGGGCGGTGCCGGTGGACGGCGCCTCGGTCGAGCTTGCAGGGACGGCGCAGCCGAGCCGCCGGGCGGCGGCGGGAACCTGGCGAGTCAGCCTACCGGAGATCGCAGCGGTCGCCACTCTCGCGGACCCGGCGCTGGCCGAACGCGTCGGCGGCTCGTTCGACGGCGGCGGGACCTTCGAGTGGGGGGGCGACGGCGACTGGTCGCTCGCCGGGGTCGTGCAAGCGACCGGAGCGCGCTTCGATGCGTACGCGATCGACGCAGCGTCGGCCGAGCTCGCGGCCTCGCCGGCGGCGATCGAGCTGCGCTGGTTGGAGGCGCGCGCGTTCGACGGAACGGTCACGGCCTCCGGGTCGGTGGCGCTAGAGGCGGGCGAGCACCTGCTCGCGGCGCGAGTGGAGCTCGACGGGGTCGATCCATCCGCGCTGCCCCTGGATCTGCCGGACTCGGCCCACGGCTCGCTCGGCGGCATCCTCGAGGTGGCCGGGAGCGTGGAGCGCCCGGTCGGCGACCTCGAGCTGCGGTGGGGGGCCGCGGGTGCCGCTCCGGTCGAGGTCGGCGCGCTGCGCGCGCGGCTGGCGGGGGGAGAGGTCGAGCTCGCCTCCGAGGAGCTCACGACTGTGGCCGGGCCGCTGGCGCTGACGGGGCGGCTGCCGCTGGGCGATGTGCCGCGGCCGGCGTGGCTGTGGCCCGAGGCGCCGCGTGGACCGGCGGAGCTCACGGTGTCCGGCCACCAGCTCGATCTGGGCGCGGTGGCGGGCGCGCTCCGCGGGTCACCGCTGCCGGTGCAGGTGGAGTCGGATGTCTCACTCCAGCTCAGCTGGGACCTGATCGACCCGGCACGTCGTTTCGGCCAGCTCGCACTGGACGGCCTGAGCGTGCGCCACGCCGGCGGCGTGATCACCGCCCCGGAGGGCGTTCGCCTGGGCCTGGATGCGGGCCTGCTGCGGCTCGATCGAACCCGTCTGGTCGGCCCCCGCGGCGAGGTCGACCTCGCGGGTGAGGTTGACACCGTCACGCGGGAGATTCGCCTCGAGCTCGCCGGCGAGCTCTCGCCGGAGATCGCGAAGCTGATCCCGTATCCGGTGCGCATCGAGGAACCACTCTCGATCAGGGCGAGCGTCGAGGGGCCGCTGGCCGCGCCCAGGGGGACGATCGTCGTCGACCATCGCGGCGGTTCGATCGTGTGGCGCGACCCGCCAGTGGAGCTCACCGACCTGCACCTCGAGGCGGAGCTGGGCGGTGGGGGCCTGGCGATCAGCGACGGCTCGGTCGGCATCAACCGGGGTCGCGCCCTGGTAGGCGGCGGTTGGGATCGCAAGTCCGGGCAGGGCCTGGTGATCGAGCTCGAGGGCGTCACCTTCTTCGTGGCGGGCACGCTGACCCAGTGGAGCGGGGTGCTGGCGCTCGAGCCGGATCCCGAATACACGGCGCGGGTGACCGGCGACCTGGTGCTCGCCGGGGGCGTGTGGGAGCAGCGGGTGAATCTCGCGGGGGCGTTCCTGGGGGGCCCTGAGGTGCTGGCGGCGGCGGACGATCCGCTCCGGGGCATTGCGCTCGACGTGACGGTTCGCGCGCAGACCGGGGTGCGGGTGAACAACAACCTCGGGCGCTTCGACGTCAGCTGGGACCGGCTGCGGGTGGGTGGGACGGCGGCGGCACCGACGCTGGTCGGCGATATCAGGATCGAGCCCGGCGGCGTGGTCCGCCTGCCCGGCAAGACCGTCGAGCTGCAGCGGGGAACCGTCCGCTTCACAGGGGACCCGCAGGTGGACCCGGTCCTCGAGCTGGTGCCCGTCGAGAACCTGGCGGTGTTCAGCGAGGAGGGCTCGGCAAGCTCCTCGCTCGACGTCGTCTCGCTCGCGGCCGAGAGCCTGTACGGCGAGCTGGGTCGCGCGCTCGGCTTCGAGAACGAGACCCTGCAGCCGGCGGAGATCGCGATCGAGACCGAGACCGACCCCTCGAGCCAGATGCTGCTCGGCCAGCGGCTGAGCCCGAACCTGGCGTTCTTCTTCGCCGCCAACCCCACCGACGTAAGGGACCGGACCACGACGCTGCAGCTGTGGAACCTCGGTTTCGACCCCGGGCTCGCGGTGCAGGTTTATCAGTCGGTGCTCGACGAGGCCTCGGGCCTGTCGCTCTTCCAGCGCTTCCGCTGGGGCGGTTCGGCCGAGCCGGCCGGCTTGGCCTCGTTCATCGCCTCCTCGCGAGACCCGGAGGGAGACGACCGACCGGTGATCCACAAGCTGCGGCTGGAGGGGGATTGGCCGGTCTCCAAGCGGCGGCTGCGGCGCGCAACCGGCCTCAGCAGAGGCCAGCCATACGACCCCTTCCTCGCCTTCGTGGCCGACGTCCACCTCGAACGCGAGCTGGCGGTCGCGGGCTTCCCGGAGGCGCGGGTCCGCAGCCGCGTCGAGGGGTCTGAGCGGTCGCCGACGATGGTCTACACCTGCGAGACCGGGCCTCGGTACGACATCGTGTTCGTCGGGGATCAGCCTCCCAAGGCGGTGCAGCGCGAGGTGCTCGCCCTCTACATGCCGCCGCCGCTCGAGTCGGTGGCCATCGCCAACATGCGCCTGGCCTTGCGGCGACACTACCAGGCGACGGGACATCCATTCGCCGAGGTCGGGGCAGAGCGCCGGGAGGACCGTCTCGAGTTCCAGATCGAGCCGGGCGAGCCGCTCAGCTACCGCGGGCCGGTGGTGGAGGGCATCGGCGAGCGCGGCGCCGGGATGATCCGYGACCTGCTCGGATCGCCGCTGGAGCTGGCTGCAGCGCTCGAGGACCCGGAGCGGGCGGGCCGCCTGGTGTCAAACCAGCTGKCCGCCATCGGCTACCCCGATGCGCGGGTGGTCGAGCTGGCGGCGGGCGAGCCGCGGGACGGCATGGCGGAGGTGCGGCTGGTCGTCGAGACGGGTGAGCTCGTCCGGATCGCGGAGGTGGCGGTTGCGGGACGCGACCCGCTCGGCGAGATCGAGCGGACCGGCGCCGCGCTGACGGTTGGATCACCGCTCGATCGGCGGGCGATCGACAACGAGGTGGCGGAGATCCGGCGCGCCTATCAGCAGGCGGGCTACGACCAGGTCAACGTCCGTGCGAATCTCGAGAGGCTTGCGGAAGGCGGCGGCCGGGTGGAGATTCAGATCGACCCCGGTGTCCAGCGCCGGCTCGAGGAGGTTCGTTTCAAGGGGACCCGCCACATCGACCCGCGCTACCTGCGCAAGGGCCTCGATCTCGAGGAGGGTGAGCTGCTCGACGTCTTCAAGGTCGACGAGAGCGCGATCCGGATCGCCAACTTCGCGCCGGTCGAGCGCGTGCGGGTGGAGGCGGTGGGGTCGGGATCGGCGGGCTCGATCGTTGAGATTGACGTCTACGAGAAGCCCCGCTGGACGGTCGAGCTCGGCGCCGGCTGGGACTCGGAGCGCGGCTTCGAGGCCCGGACCGGCCTGCGCGACGACAACCTGTTTGGCCGCGGGGTCAGCGCCAACCTGCGGCTGCGCGCCAACAACGAGGAGAAGGTGGCCATGCTGTACGGGTCGCTGCCGCCACTGCCCGGCGGTCAGATCTCGCTCGGCGGCAACATCGGCTACACCGAGCGCGACGATGAGCTGATCGACGAAGATTGGGGAACGGTTGAGCCCTATCGCGAGTTCGAGACCCTGGCGTCGATGGAGCTGTTGTACGAAGTCTCTCCGGCGACGACCCTGAAACCCTACCTGCGCTACACCTACACCCGGCGGGAATACGAGAATCCTGATCTCTTCTATATCCCGCTCGAAATCATGACGGTGGGCGGCGGAGTGTTTCACGATCGCTTCGACAACCCCTTCGACCCGCGCAGGGGCTACAGCCTCGTCGCCGACCTGGGATGGTCCACGTCGTACCTCGGGTCGGACGTCGACACGCTGCGGGTGGCCCCCAGCGCGTCGCTGGCGCTCGAGCCGTGGCGGGAATGGACCTGGGTGCAGACCCTGCGCGTGGGCGTCGCGGAGCCGCTGCTGGGTTCGGAGCTCGACAAAGAGGTGAGGTTCTTCGCGGGTGGCCAGGGATCGATCCGGGGCTTCGACTTCGAGTTGGTGGGGCCGTGGACCGAATCGGGCGAGGACGTGGTGAGTCCGGACGGCGGCGGCGCGATGTTCATCGTCAACGAGGAGCTCCGGACGCCGCTCTGGAAGTCGCTGCGCGGCGCCGTGTTCGTCGACACTGGTCAGATCTGGGAGAGCTGGAGCGTGGCCGATTGGCGGCTGTCCACCTCGGTTGGGCTCGGCCTGCGGTGGTCGACGCCGGTGGGGCTGATCTGGGCCGATGCCGCGTGGCCGGTAGCCAACGTCGGCATCAGCTCGCGCGACGTGAAGTACTACTTCGGCATCGGCAGGCCGTTCTGAGCCGGGCTAGCGGTGGGCTCCGGCCAGGTTGGCCCTGGCGATGTTCGCCTCGGGCGCGCTCGGAGCGAGCTTCACGAACAGGTCGAGGTCGACCAGCATCTTGTCCTTGTGGTCGAGCTTGCCCTGCGCGAGCCCGCGGTAGAAGTAGAGGTGGGCGAACTTGGGATCCTTCTCGGCGACGGCGTCGAACGCCTTCGCCGCGTCCTGCCACTTCTCCTCGAGGAAGTACGATAGGCCAAGCTGATAGTCGATCGGCGTGACGTCGAAGCCGGCGTCGCGGGCGGCCGTCAGCGCCGTTCGTGCAAGTCCGAACTTCTTCAGCCGAACCTGCGCAGCTCCAAGGTAGTACTGGGCGCGGGCGTCGGTCGAGCGGGTTGCCACCTGAGCCTGAGCGCGGTCCCTTGCCGCCTTCCAGGCCGTGTCTGCATCAGCCGATTTCTGCTGCCAGTACGCCACCTGGCCGAGGATGTACTGCGGCGCCGGATCGGTGGGCTTGGCCGCGGCCGCACCCCGCAGAATGTCCGTTGACTCCGCGCCCTTGCCCTGGGCGGCGCGGAGGTACCCGAGCGCCGTGCGGAACTCGGGAGTCGCGCCGAGCTCCTGCTCGTTCGTGGTGAGGAGGCTCTCCGCAGCCTTGACCTTCCAACCCGCGAGGAGCGCGATCGCACGGTCGGCGATGCGTTCGGCCCTGGTCGGCGGTGTGGCCGTCGGTGCGCGGGTTGGCGCAGGCGGGACTGGGGTGGGGGTCTGCTGGGCGATCGCCGCAGCAGTCATCCCGAGCATCAGGCCGGCGGTGATCAGCGCCGTTGCGGTGTGCCTCATGGGCGTCTCCTCGTGCGCGGGCGCGCACCCGCCGATTATGGCACTGCATCGCGCCCGCGACGAGGTGACCGTCGTCTCGCGGCGCGGACTCTTGCCGCAGCGTGGCTTTTTTCGGATCGGCGGGCGGTGGTACCCTCCCGGAGACCGCAACGAACGGTGTGACGAGTATCCACGGCCGCCGGTCAGCACGAGGAGAGCATGCGCTTCGAGAACGTGTCCATTCTGAGCGTCGAGCATGTCGATCCACCGGTGGCCCTGACCTCGGATGAGATCGAGGCCCGGCTGCAGCCGGCGATCCGCCGGCTCGGAGTCCGTCCCAACCTGCTGCTCGAGCTGTCGGGCATCGTCGAGCGGCGGTTGTGGGGGCCCGGAACCCCGTGCAGCGAACCGGCGACCTGGGCGGGGGAGAAGGCGATCGAGGCGGCGGGCATCGACCGCTCGCGGATCGGCGTGCTCATCAATACCTCGGTGACGCGCGACTTCCTCGAGCCCTCGAACGCCTGCGCGGTCCACCACGGGCTCGGCCTGTCCGAGCACTGCGTGAACTTCGACGTCAGCAATGCCTGCCTGGGTTTCGTCAACGGCATGGACCTCGTCGGCAACATGATCGAGCGCGGTCAGGTCGACTACGGGCTGGTCGTGGACAACGAGAGCAGCCGCCCGCTGATCGAGGCGACGATCCCGCGCATGCTCGACGAGCGGCTTGACGAGGCGGCCTTCCGGGAGAACTTCGCGAGCCTGACCTTGGGCTCGGGAGCCGTCGCGATGGTGCTGGCGCGGTCGGAACTGGCGGCCGGCGGCCACCGCTACCTGGGCGGGGTGAGCCTGGCGGCGACCGAGCACTGCCAGCTGTGCCGCGGCAACATGGACCACATGGTGACCAACACCCAGGCCCTGACCGAGGGTGGGCTGCGGCTCGCACTCCGGACGTGGCAGCGGGCGGTCGACGTGTTGGGATGGACGACGCAGTCGCACGTCCACTACGCCCAGCACCAGGTCAGCAAGGGTCACGCCGAGAAGTTCGCGGGCATCCTCGGCCTCGACATGGCAAAGATCTACCGGCTCTATCCGACGTACGGCAACGTCGGGCCGGCCGGGATCGCGATCGTGCTGTCCAAGCTCCGGCAGCAGAGCAGCCTCGGTGGGGGCGATCGAGTGGCGCTGATGGGGATCGGCAGCGGCATCAACTGCACCATGGCCGAGATCGCCTGGTAGCGGCGAGCGAAGAACGAAGGACGCCATGCGCCCGGTGCCTCGCGAGCTTTACCCATTCCAGGGCAAGCACCTCGACGTGGGCGGGCTGCGCATGCACTGCCTCGACGAGGGACAGGGCGACGCCGTGGTCTGCGTCCACGGCAACCCGACCTGGTCGTTCTACTACCGCCGCCTGGTGGTGGCGCTGCGCGGCAGCCACCGCGTGGTGGTGCCCGACCACATCGGCTGCGGGCTTTCGGAGATGCCTGGCGACGACCGCTATCCCTACACGCTCGAGCGGCGGGTGGATGACCTCGAGGAGCTCATCGACCGCCTCGGCGTCGGCGAGGTCACCCTGGTGGTCCACGACTG
>PQAJ01000025.1 GCA_003105185.1 Holophagae bacterium | reverse complement strand
TCGGGTACGCCTTCGTGCTCTAGGAGCGTGTGGGGCACAGGCCCCTGAGCGCACTCGTGATGTGGTGGCTGTGGTTGGCCTCTGCCCCACACGCTCCTCGGGATGCGCTGCGCGCATCCTGCAGCACAGCGCAGACACCGGACACATTCCAGAGGATCTCGTGTGCCGGTGCAGCAACCTCCTCACGGTGATGAATACCCTTCCCCGAACCTGCCTGCTCGACACACCTCATCAGTTCAAGTATCAGGAGGAGTTGGTGCCGCAGTGGCCGTCCCTCTGCTCATCCGGTTCACCACGAACGCACGGACGGCGAATGCGGTTCGAACTCCCCACCGGTTCCCCGAGCTATTATCGACGTCCTGAGGGAGGCCGCGTGGCCGACTGGGTGATCGGCGATGTCCATGGCTGCTGGGAGACCCTGCAGCGGCTGCTCGAGCGGATCCGCTGGGAGCCCGAACGCGACCGGCTGTGGCTCATCGGAGACCTCGTCAACCGCGGCCCCCGGTCGCTCGAGGTACTGCGCTGGGCAACGCGCCAGCCGCGGCTCGATGCCATCCTCGGCAACCACGACCTTCACCTGCTCGCCCGCGCCGCTGGCAAAGCCAGCGCGCGGTCCGAGGACCGGCTCGACGCAGTGCTCGCGGCGGATGATCGCGAGGTCGTGCTCGAGTGGTTGCGGCGGCGGCCCTTCCTCCACCGCATCAAAGACACGCTGCTGGTGCACGCGGGCCTGCTGCCGGTGTGGGGAAGCGACGAGGCGCTGTCCCTCGCCAGCTCGGCCAGCCGGCGGCTGCCGGCCCTGCTGCCGCTGCTCACCCGCAAGCCGAGGCCCAAGTGGAGCGCCGAGGCTACCGGGGATGACCGGCTGGCGGCAGCGGTCGCCATCTTCACCAGGCTCCGCGTGGTGCGCGCCGACGGGCGGCCGAAGCTGTCGTTCACGGCGGCGCCGGAGGCCGTGCCCGAGGGGTGCCGGCCGTGGTACGAGGGATCGCGGCTGGTGGCGGAGGGGACGCGGGTGGTCTTCGGGCACTGGGCGCTGATGGGCTATCGCCGCGAGCCGGGCGCCGTGTGTATCGATTCGGGGTGCGTCTACGGTGGCCGGCTGACTGCGCTGCGCCTGGATGACGACACTGCCGTCCACGAGCCGGTGGTGGCCGACGAAGTGTCAGCAATGGAGGAGTGACATGCTCGAACTGCTCGTCATGCGCCACGCCAAGTCGGACTGGGACGCAGGCACCGACGATCACGAACGGCCGCTCGCCGAGCGCGGCGTCAAGGCGGCGCGCAAGGTGGGCCGCTTCCTGGCCCGGGCGGAGATGGTGCCGGAGCTGGTCATCTGCTCGACCGCCGTGCGGGCGCGAACGACAATCGAGTTCGCCGCCGAGGCCGGGGACTGGCATTGCCCGGTCGAGCACACGCGAGCCTTCTACGGCGCCGACCCGGCGGCGGTGCTCGCCGAGATCGCGTCGAGGCCGGCGCCGCCGCGGCTGATGGTGGTCGGCCACGAGCCGACCTGGTCGGAGCTGGTGTCGCTGCTCGTGGGTGGTGGCGCCGTGCGCATGGCGACTGCGGCCGTGGCCTGCCTCGAGCTCCCGGCCGACGACTGGAGCGCGATCGAGCCGGGCGCGGGGCAGCTGGTCTGGCTGGTGACGCCGAAGCTGCTGCAGGCCGCCAGCGCGTGATGCTCCCCGGGATCGCAGCCGGCCGGCGATGTGTAGAATGGCGCCCTGCCGCCGTGCAGATGGCCGCCCGGTGTTTCGGGTGCAGTTGACGCGATGATCGACGAAGACGTGTCGTTCCCGCTGCGGGTCGCCTCGGTCGACGTGGGGTCGAACGCGATTCGATTCCTGGTTGCCGACTTTGCCAACGAGGCGCAGTTCATCACCCTCGTCGCCGAGCGCGTACCGGTGCGCCTCGGCCACGGCGTCTATCTCTCGGGGCGGCTCGATCCGGCGGCGATGGACGCCGCCGCGACGACGCTGGAGGGCTTCCGCGCGCAGATGGCGGAGCTGGGCGTCGAACACTATCGGGCGGTCGCCACCTCCGCGGTTCGCGAGAGCAAGAACGGCGACGAGTTCATCGACCGGGTGCGCGACGCCACCGGCATCGAGCTCGAGCCGATCAGCGGCTCCGAGGAGACCCGGCTGGTTCACCTCGCGGTGGCCAACCGGCTGCCGCTCGGCCGGCGGCGGTGGCTGCTGGTCGACCTCGGCGGCGGCAGCGTCGAGGTCTCGCTGGTCGACCGGGGTGGGGCCATCTGGAGCGAATCCCACACCATGGGATCGGTTCGCCTGCTCGAGGTGCTGACCGAGGCGGGCGCGGATCCAGGCCGCTTCCGGCGCCTGCTCCAGGAGTACGTGTCGGTGCTCAGGGTGCCGGCCGCCGTCGGCACCGGCCGCATCGCCGGCTACATCGCGACCGGCGGCAACATCGAGACCCTCGCCAAGCTGGCCGGTGCGCGCACTGATCCGGAGGTCAGCCGGCTGCCGGTCGACAGCCTGCGGGCGGTGATCGAGCGGCTGGCCGCGATGTCGTACCGCCAACGGGTGGAGGATCTCGGCCTGCGCGAGGACCGGGCCGACGTCGTGCTGCCAGCGGCGGCCGTCTACCTGCGGCTCGCCGAGCTGTGCCGGGCCGAGGAGATCATCGTGCCCAACGTCGGTGTCAAGGAGGGCGTGCTGCTCGACCTCGTCGACCGGCTGACGCGCACCCGCGATCACGCCGATCGCCAGGCGCGCGACGTGCTCGCCGGCGCGGTCACGGTCGGCCGCAAGTACCTCTTTGATGAGGCGCATGCCCGTCACGTCGCCGAGCTCGCGTTGACGTTGTTCGACCAGCTGCGTCCGCTCCACAATCTCGGCAGCGCCGACCGGAAGGTGCTGCAGGCCGCAGCCCTGCTGCAGGACATCGGCCAGTTCGTCAGCTACAAGGGCCATCACAAGCACTCCTTCTACCTGATCTCGAACACTGAGCTCCCGAACTTCAGTCAGCGCGAGATGCAGCTGGTGGCGACCGTCGCCCGCTATCACCGCGGAGCGGACCCAACTGCCGTGCACCACCCCTTCGCCGAGCTGAGTGAGGACGAACAGCAGCGAGGGGTGCGGCTCATCGCCCTGCTCCGGGTCGCCCACGCGCTCGATCGAGACCACCTCCAGCGGGTGCGCGACCTCCAGGTGAGGATCGGCAAGTCCTGGGTGACCCTCCATCTCGAGGCCAGCGGCGGCCTGCTTCTCGAGGGGTGGTCGCTGAAGAAGAAGTCCCAGCTGTTCGCCGACGTGTTTTCCAGGAAGGTCCGGCTGCGTTTCGCCGGTGACGAGGTCGACGAGCATGCCGCAGCCTCGTGAGGGGTCGGCCGTCAGGTGCCCGTGGTGCGGGGATGACCAACTCTACGTCGCGTACCACGACCGAGAGTGGGGCGTGCCGGTCCGCGACGATCGCACGCTGTTCGAGTTCCTGATCCTCGAGGGTGCTCAGGCCGGCCTGAGCTGGCTGACCATCCTGCGCAAGCGAGAGGCTTACCGGGAGGCGTTCGATGGCTTCGACCCGGCGCGGGTCGCCGCCATGGGCGACCGTGCGGTCGCCCGGCTGATGGCCAACGCCGGGATCGTCCGCAACCGGCTCAAGATCGAGGCGGCGATCGGCAACGCGCGCGCGTTCCTCGCCGTCCAGGACGCGTTCGGCAGCTTCGCGGCGTACATCTGGGGCTTCATCAACAACCGCCCGATCCAGAACTCGTGGACTTCACTCGCCGAGCTGCCGGCATCGACGCCGCTGGCCGGGGCCGTCTCGCGCGACCTCAAGAAGCGCGGCTTCCGGTTCGTCGGGCCGACGATCGTCTACGCCCACATGCAGGCCACCGGCATGGTCAACGACCATCTCGTGAGCTGCTTCCGGCACCGCCAGGTCGCCGCGCTCGGCTGAGCCGGACCGTCGAGCCGGTCCAACGCCTCGGCAGGCTGGAGCCCGCGGCGGTGCTACCGCCTGTTCGGCGTCGAGGACCTGCCGGCCGGCGCCTTGAGGCTCGGCAATGCGGCGCATCCGTTCTATGATCGTTGCCGGTGACCGAGCTCCTGCCAACCAAGGACCCGATCGACTCGGGCGCTGCCTACTCGGAGCGGTGGCTCTCCGTGCAGGACGGCGTCGAGCTGAGGGTCATGGAGTGGTGGCCGGACGGGACCGGTGAGCCGCCGCTGTACTTCGTGGCCGGCTGGGTTTCGGTGGTCGAAGGCTGGAGGCCGCTGCTCGAAGTCCTCGTCCGGCGGCGGCCGGTGGTCTATATCGAGACCCGCGAGAAGCGGTCGGCGAAGATCGACCGCCGCCGGTTGCGAGTCGAGGAGTTCAGCGTCCAGCGGCTTGCCGAGGACCTCTGCGAGATCGCCCGTGTCGTCGGGGCGGACCGGTCGAGCGCGATCTGGTTCGGCAGCTCGATGGGCTCGACGGCGCTCCTCGAGGCCCTCAAGGGAGCTCGGCTGCCGGCGCGCGCCGCCTTTCTGATCGGCCCCAACGCCGCGTTCCGCTTCCCGTGGTGGAGCCTCCCTCTGCTGCGGGTGCCGGCCGCCAGCTACTCGGTCGCCAAGCACCTCGTGATCTGGTACCTGCGCCACTTCCGAGTCGATGCCAGCCGCGAGCCAGACCAGATGCGGCGATACGAGAGGACCCTGAACGCGGCCGAGCCGGTCCGGCTGAAGCTGTCGGCGCGGGCAGTGGTTGGCTACTCGCTCTGGCCGAGGCTCGAGACAGTGACGGCGCCGGTGGCGATCGCGTACGCCTCGAGCGACGTCCTCCACGCCGAGAGCGAGGCCAAGTCGATTGTCGCCACGCTGCCGGCAGGGATCGCGGTCGAGTGCCCCTCCAACACCTACATGCACCGTGCCGAGGTGGCGAGGGACATCGAGGAGTTCATCGCCGGCCTGGGATGAGCTCACGCCGCGATCGGCGGCCCGTCACTCCCGAACCGGTTTCGCCCGCCGTGAGTAGATGACCACGAACGCGCACAGCGCCAGCAGCGTCAGAGTGCCGATCAGCTCGCCGGGTATGCCCGCGAAGGCGGCCTCCGGCAGCAGGTGCACGACCTCCTTGGCGGTGAGGCTCCCCGTGGACTCCTTGATCACGGTGTTGATGGCCGCGTCGATGACCCCCATGATCGCACCGCCGGCGACCAACCCAGAGGCGACCAGGATCCCGCGGTCCTGCCGCGCCTTGACGGTGGCGTCGTCGGCGCCTCGCTGACGCGACACGATCCAGGCCAGGATGCCGCCGAGCAGGACTGGCGTGTTGAGCTCCATCGGCAGGTACATGCCGAGAGCGAAAGCGAGCGGCGGCACGCCTGTCATGCGGAGGATCAGCGCGAGCAGCACGCCGAGCGCGAACAGGTACCACTGGAGGATCGAGGTCTGCGCTCCGAAGATCCCGACCAGGATCGCCTTCATTGCCGACGCCTGGGGCGCGGGTATCGCCGACGTGCCGAACCCCATCCCGGCGGGCTGGTTCGCCATCACCCACATCGCGAGGCCGCAGAACACCGCGGCGACGAAGGTGCCGAGGAACTTCAGCTTGAGCTGGCGCGCCGGGGTCGCACCGATCCAGTGGCCGATCTTGAGGTCTGACGACAGGGCGCCCGAGGCGGCGAGCGCGGTGCAGACCACGCCGCCCACCATCATCGTGACGAACATGCCGTTGCCGCCGGACAGGCCGAGCTTGAGCATCACGAAWCCGGTGACGATGAGGGTGAGCATCGTCATCCCGGACACCGGGTTGGTGCCGACGATKGCGATYGCRCGCGCCGCGACCGGCGCGAACAGGAACGCGATGAGCATCACCAGCACCGTCGCCACGGCGGCGGATGCGAAGGACCCGCCGACCCCCACCCCGTACGAGAAGAAGACCAGAGCGATGACCGCGAAGATCACAAGGCCGACCGTGGCGAACTGGCCGGACAGCGAGCGATCGACGCGCGGGACCTTGGTGATTTCGCGGCGGTCCTGGTGGCTCATGCCGACGATGTTGGCGCCGATCGAGCGCACCATCGATGGCAGCGCTGACAGGATGCCGAGGATGCCGGCGCCGGCGATGCCGCCGACTCCGATGATCCGCACGTAGGAGGCGAAGACCTGGTCGAAGCTCATCTCGGCGATCGGTATCGCGCCTGGCGCAAGCACGCCGGGGACGTGGATGCCGATGGCGTGCACCAGGGGCACGAGCACGAAGCAGGACAGGAACGAGCCGGCGCAGATGATGGCCGCATAGCGGACGCCGATGATGTAGCCGATGCCGATGATCGCCGCGTTGTTGAGGATCCGGAGCGTCATGAAATTCCGCGCCAGCAGGCCGCCCAGGCCGACCGCGCGGAACGAGATCAGCTCAGCCATGGCGTGGAAGGTCGTGACGAGGCCGTCGTACAGCGCGCCGATCCCGGCGGCCATGGCGAGGATCTTGGCTTGCCCGCCGACCCGCTCTCCCGACAGCAGGATCTCGGTCGTCGCGGTGCCCTCGGGCCACGGCAGCTGCCCGTGCATCTCGACCATGAAGTGGTAGCGCAGCGGGATCAGGAACAGGATGCCGAGACAGCCGCCGAGGAACGAGACTGCGATCACCTGCCAGACCGCCGGCTGGGTCACGCCCGTGCCCGGCTCGGCGGCGAGCATGTACAGGGCGGGGATGGTGAACACCGCGCCGGCGACGACGTGCGAAGAGTTGGCGCCGATTGACTGGACGATGACGTTCTCCAGGATGGTGCTCCTGCGCGAAAACAAGGGCGAGATGCCGATGGCAAGGATGGCGATCGGGATCGCCGCCTCCATGCCCTGCCCGACGCGCAGCGCGAGGTAAGCGGCCGCCATCGAGAACAGCGCGCAGAAGACGAGGCCCATGGTCACCGAGCGAGTGGTGACCTCGTGGACGCCGGTCTCGTTCGGCACGACCGGGATGTAGCTCTCGCCCGGCCCGAGCGGAGTCCGCGCGTTGTCGGGAAGGCCCTTGATGACGGGTGGGGTTTCGTGTGCCACGGCTGCTCCTCCCTGGCGGTCCGGGGGAGTGTACATGGTCCGGCCCTCTGGCCAACCCCCTGTCGGACAGGGGTCAGGGATGAGGGGACACGGRRGGTAGCCATTCTCGCGTCTCCGTGCTCGCGCCCGGCTCCGTATCCATGCCCGTGCCCGCTTCCGCATCCGCTTCYGWGCCCGGGACGACCCTTCGGATCAGGTGCGACGCCGGYCGAAGACCGCGGCGAGTGCGGGGGAGGATTCGGAAGCGGRTGGTGAGACTCGGCCCTCGACGGTTCCATCGGAAGCGGGCACGGAAGCGGAAGCGGAAAGGGGGTGGTGGCTCGTCGAGGATGGCCGCTGGGTCACAGGTAAATGATCAGCCACACCCAGTTGAGGAGGATCGCCGCTACGATCGCGGCGCGAATCCATCTCGGCAGCGGGCGGTCCAGCCGCGGCGCGGTGCCGCGACGCCAGGCCCACAGCGGGGCGATGACGCCGCCGAGCACGAACCCGACTGTCGCTGCAAACACGAGCGGGTTGAAGGCGACAGCTCCCGGCAGGTCACCATCGAGCAGCGCGAGGACGCTGCGGGTCGCGCCGCATGACGGGCAGGGAACTCCCGTGATCGAGTGAAAGAGGCAGGGCCACACGAACGGGTCGATGATCGGCCACAGCGGCTTGAGCGCCACGAGCGCGAGCGCGAGGCCTCCCCAGATGTAGGCGAGCTGGCGCTCGGCGACGGTGAGGGGCGTCCACCGCACGGGCGCTCCCGTCAGCGGTTGCCGAGCACGCCGATCAGGGCCGCCCCGCAAAAGGTAAGCGTCACCGCGAGGCACGAGCAGCAGAGCAGGATCGGCAGCAAGACCGCCAGCGCGGCCTTGCCGTACGAGCACTCGTGGGCACGGGCGACGCCGATGATCTGCAGCGCCACGAACCAGACCAGAGCCAACAGCCCGCCGCACAGCGGGACCAGGTTGGCAACGTCCGAGGTGTGGGAGTAGCAGATCACCCGCGCCGTGGTCGCGAGCCCGCGCCGCCCCTCGCCGACGATCAGCAGCATCAGGTGCAGGATGCAGGCGTGGATGGCGAGGCCGATCAGCACGAGGAGCGGCATCAGGACGAAGAGCCCGATCCCGATCGCGACCATCACACCGGTGCCGATGGCGGCCTCGGCGAGCTGGTTGCGCAGCTCTGGAAAGCCCATCAGCATGAACGGCGACTGCGCGGCGGCCCAGTAGGCCATGCCGGCGGCGAGCTCGATCCAGGCCATGATCAAGGCGTAAACGAACGGCCGCCCGAAGCCGGCGGGTGCCATGCGGGAGAAGGCGTCGTCGGGCTTGGTTGCGAACAGTCCGATGGTGCGGAAGAAGCCCTCGAAACGGCCGACGCCAGGATCCTCCCAGGGCAGAGCCCCTGGGGTGGGCACGGTGTCCGGCGGTGCGGGGAGCGGCGGCGGGAACGGCGTGTCCTCAATCATGGTCGCCTCCCAAGGGGAGTCTCGTCAGCGAGTGTAACGTGGACGGGGCGGGTGTGGTTCTCGGGCGAACGGGCGGGGGGCGAAGGTAGCGAGCGCCGCGAATCGAACAGCCCACGCGCCCGTGCCCGTCCCCGTGCCTATGCCCGAGTTACGACGTGAACCCCTGATCGTCCATATCGGAGACGGAGACGGAGACGGAAACGGCAGCTCAGCTACTGACTGCCCCGCAGCTTCGACGCGATCTCGTGCCAGAGGGCGGCAAAGGCCATTGCCACCGGCTGTGACGGCTGCGTGGCGGCGACCGGCGCCCGGGTCAGCCCCATCCTCTCAACGACGCTCGCGGACGGGATGACGGTGCGCAGGAAGCTGGCGTCGGCGAGACAGCTCTCGCACAGCTCGAGGTGCATCGCCTTGCGGCGGTCGACCATCGAGAGGAAGGGCAGGAGCTCGGTGCGGCCGTGGCCGTGCTCGGCGACGAACGCGCGGATCTGCTCGAGGGTGCGGATCGACAGCGTGCTCGGAATGACCGGGACCAGCACCGCGTCGGCGGCGCGGACCACGGCCTCGGAGACCAATGACACGCTCGGCGGGCAGTCCATGATCACCAGGTCGAAACGCGGGGTAAGAGGCTCCAGCCGCCGCGCGATCTGCTTCCGCGGCTTCTTCGTGGCATCGAGCTCGAGGTCGAGGCGGCGGAAGGAGAAGTCTGCCGGCAGCAGCGACAGGTTGTCGAACTCGGTCGGTCGGGCATGCCAGCCGAGGTCCGTGGTGTGGTCGACGACGATTCTGGCCCCACCCTCGAGCTGCGCCGGCACCCTGAGGTAGAAGCTCGCCGCCCCTTGCGGGTCGAGGTCCCAGAGCAGCGTCCGCGTACCGCCGAGCGAGGCGGCATGAGCGATGTTGACGGCGGCCGCCGTCTTGCCGACCCCGCCCTTGATGCTCCAGATTGCCAACGTCCGCATCGCGTCACTCCCCGCCGCCGAACAGCGAATTGTACCGGGACCGGCCTTCGGGCCCGGCGAAGCCCGGGAACACGCTGGCGAGGTCTACGCGGAGGCGGTCCTGCCGCTGCTGGAGCGCGCCGGCCAGCCGGCCCATCGCGAGCAGGGTCTCGACCCGGCCGGCGAGCTCTCTCCGGTGCGCGAACTCGAGCAGCCGCCGCTGCTGGACTCGCACGTCGTTGATTTCGCCGAGGATGTCCTGCAGCAGCTTGAGCTGCTCGACGAGCGGCTCGATCTCGGTCTCCTCATACAGGCTGCGGAAGAACTCGAGGAGGTAGCGGAGCTTCTTGCCGTCGATGCGGAGGCGGTGCAGGTCCTCGAGCGGTGGGCTCTCGCCGAGGCCCAGGCCACGGCGACGCATCCGCCGATACGCCTTCCGGATCTTCTGCGATGCCAGCTCGCGCACCGGACGAGAGGCGTTGGGGGGAGGCTCACGGCCGGGCGGTGGGTCGTCGAGAAACGCCTGCCATCCGCCGAGCAGACTCTGGAAGCGCCGTGAGCGCAGCCCGGCGCGGACCTCGCCGAGCGCGACCTGCCGCTCCGTCTCGATGACAGCCTGCAGCGGAGCCAGGGCGGCGGCGGAGTCGCCGACCAGGACGCGGAAGCCGTCCATCTCGAGGAGGTAGACGTCGAGGTCGCGACAGGGATTGGTCAGCGAGCCCAGCCACCGGAACTCCGGCCGGAAGACCTCGAGGCCGTCGGCCGGTAGCACCCCTTTGAGCTGTGCGAGCGCAGCCCGGGTCCGCCGCGTCGCGACCCGGAAGTCGTGGAGGAACTCAGGGTCGTGGTCGGCGATCACGCCGTCGATGTTCGCGCGCAGGGTGCCGAGCAGGGTGCGCAGGATCGACCGCAGCGCGCTGTCGGCGGTCTGAGTTGAATCGAGCTCCAGATTGAGCTTGGAGCTGTAGTCGCCGATGCGGCGGCCGCGGGCGGCCACCGCGAGCTCCATGAGGTTGGTGGTGTCATCACTGGTCGCGGCGAGCGCGCGGAGACGTTGGACCAAAGCACCGAAGGTCGCCTCGAAGCCGGGGAGCCCGAGCACCTCGATCCTCGAAATCGGTTCGCCGGTGGCCCGTCCCGAGCTGTCGAGGATGGTTGAGGTCTCGAGCTGCAGGAATACCGCGGTGTCGCCGGCTGGGCTTCGCAGGCGACCGGATTGCCGCTCAACCCGGCACTCGCCGACAGAGAGGAGGGCGCGGATCTCGATGAGGCTCTCGAGTCGCGCGCGAAGAACAGACTCGGGAAGCTCCCGGGCGAAGCGGACCGAGACGGCCAACGGGACCACGTGCGGCGGCTCGCCGCTGCCGTCGATGAAGCGAAGCGCTCGCGCGCCGTCGGTTGTCTCCTCGGTCAAACGACCGCCGGACGAGGCGATCCGCCAGTCGAAGGTGTCGAGATAAAGAAAGCGGACCGTCCGGGGACGGTCCGCATCAAAGTCATCGCCGACTATGCCGCGGAGGGATCGAAGATCCGACTCTTTCGGAAGCCGGAGGGTTGCCTGCATGACTCACTCCCGAACGCGCCCCGTCCGAGAAGTGTACGCCATGCCGCAGCGACTGTGCCCGCCTCCGAGAAATGCGCGGGCGGCGCGGCGAAACGGTCACCTACTTCTTGGCGACCTTCTTCTTGGCGGCTACCTTCTTCTTGGCAACCGGCTTCTTCGCGGCCACCTTCTTCTTGGCGACCGGCTTCTTCGCGGCCACCTTCTTCTTGGCGACCGGCTTGGCGGCTGCCTTCTTGACGGCCGTCTTCTTGACGGCCAGCTTCTTCGCGGCCACCTTCTTCTTGACGACCTTCTTCTTGGCAGCCGGCTTCTTGGCGGCTACCTTCTTCTTAGCGGCCGGCTTCTTCGCCGCCACCTTCTTCTTGACGACCTTCTTTTTGGCGGCCGTCTTCGCCTTGGCAACTGGCTTCTTAGTCTTTGCTTGAGCCATGTCTCCTCTCCGGTTCCTCTCGTGGTGATGTCAAGAGCACGAGGCTGCTTGCAGTTCGATAGTAACACACAATTTGTTCATTGAACGCAAGCTGATCATGCGCGCTGAACACGAGTGTCGTAGAATTTGAAATTCGGAGAGGTCATGGCCATCACATCGCAAGAGAAGAAACCGATCACGCCCGAGTCACCCCAGGCGTTCATCAATCGCGAACTGAGTTGGCTGCAGTTTGCACGTCGCGTGCTGCAGCTCGCGCAGGACAGCGAGCTCCCGTTGCTCGAGCGCGTGAAGTTCGCCGGCATCCTCGGCATGTTGCACGACGAGTTCTTCATGAAGAGGATCAGCGGGCTCAAGCGGCAGATCCGCAACGGTGTGCAGAAGCTGTCACTGGAGGGACGGACGCCGCGCGAGGAGTTCGACGCCTGCCGCGCGGAGATCCTCGCCCAGTGCGAGGAGCTCGCGACGGTCGTCGAGAAGGAGATCCGGCCCGCACTCGCGAAGCAGGGCATCGGAATCCACGACTACTCCGACCTGGGCGCGGGCCACAAGAAGGAGCTCGCGCGCTACCTCGAGCGCGCGGTGCTTCCGATCCTGACCCCGCTTGCGGTGGACGCCGAGCACCCGTTCCCCTTCATCAGCAACCTCGGCCTCAACCTCGCGATCACCATCCGCGAGGGCAAGCGGGAGCGTTTCGTTCGACTCAAGATGCCGTCGAACCGGAATCGCTGGGTGCCGCTGACCGATGGCACAGGCTTTGTACCCCTCGAGCAATTGATCGCCGCCAACCTCCGCAAGCTGTTTCCTAAAGGTGAGATCTCAGCGTATGGGTTCTGCGTGACCCGCGGCGCAGAGGGCGACACCGACCGCCCGGTCGAGGTGGACGACTTCGACCCGATGCTTTTCCCAGGGAGCATCATCGGCCAGGTCAGCAACGAGCTCAAGGCGAGGAGGTTCGCCGGCACGGTTCGACTTCAGGTCGATGCTCAGATGCCGAAGAAGATGCGGACTTGGCTCGCCGCGCAGCTGGAGGTCGACGACGCCGACGTGTACTCCGCAAGTCACCCGCTCAGGCTGGTGGACCTCCTGCGCTTCGAGATCGAGGGCAGGGACGAGCTTCGCTTCCCGAATCACCGACCGGTGACCCACGCTCGGCTGAAGAAGATGCCGGACGAGCCGGGGGCGATCTTCGAAGAGATCCGGCGCGGCGACATCCTGCTCCACCACCCGTACCACAGCTTCGACACCTCGGTGCTGCGCTTTCTCGAGGTGTCGGCGGCAGACCCCCAGGTGCTGGCGATCAAGCTCACGATCTATCGAACGTCCAGCGACTCGCCGATCGTGCGTGCGCTCGCCGAGGCGGCGCGTCGCGGCAAGCAGGTCGCCGTGCTCGTGGAGATCACCGCTCGATTCGATGAGGCGCCGAACATCGCATGGGGCCGGCTCCTCGAACAGGAGGGCGTGCACGTCGCCTATGGCGTCGAGAAGCTCAAGACCCACGTCAAGCTGGCGATGGTCGTGCGCGAGGAGAAGGACGGCATCCGTCGCTATATTCACGTCGGCACCGGCAACTACCACACCGGCACCGCGCGGATCTACGAGGACCTCGGCATGCTGAGCTGCGACCCCGAACTGGGCGCGGACGTGGCGGCGGTCTTCAACGAGCTCACCGGCGCCACCCGCTCGGACGAGTACCTCAAGGTCGTGGTCGCGCCGGAGATGATGCGCGAGTGGTTCCGCAAGCTGATCCGGCGCGAGGCCGAGCACGCCGCCGCGGGGAAGGCTGCCGGGATCACGGCCAAGATGAACCAGCTGCAGGACCCGGACCTGATCCGCGAGCTTTACCGTGCGAGCCAGGCCGGGGTTCCGATCAACCTCAATGTCCGCGGGCTGTGCTGCCTGCGGCCCGGGGTGGCCGGTCTGTCGGACACGATCCGGGTCTACAGCGTGCTCGGCCGATTCCTCGAGCACGGCAGAATCTACCGCTTCTGCAACGCTGGTGACCCTGAGTACTTCATTGGTTCTGCCGACTGGATGAAGCGCAACCTCGACCGCCGCGTGGAGACCATTGCGCCGGTCAAGGACCCGGTCCTCAAGGCCGAGCTCGACGCCATCCTCAAGGTGTACGAGGACGACAATCACTCGGCCTGGGACCTCCAGGCTGACGGCAGCTACGTCCGCCGGCGTCCCGCGAAGGGCGAGACGCCCCGTCCCTCGCAGCAGGTTTTCGCCGATCACTTCGCTCGCTGATCCGCCGCGGTTGCACCCGGGGGGCAGGGGAGACTCGAGATGGCAGATCACATGATCCGGGCCATGGCGTGGGGTGGTCGAGTGCGGGTGGCGGCGTGTGACACCACGGCGACCGTGGAGGAGCTGCGAAGGATTCACGATCCGTCGCCGGTCAGCACGGCCGCGGTGGGGAGGATCGCGACCGGCGCGCTGCTGATCACGTCGATGCTTGAGAAGGCGACCGGCCGGGAGCCGATGGTGACCATCGAGATCGATGGCGACGGTCCGGCCGGCAAGCTGCTGGCCACGGCGTCGCCGAAGGGCTGGGTGCGGGCGATGGTCGCGAACCCGCTCGCCACCGCCGATCCGAAGGTCAACGGCAAGCTGAACGTCGCTGGTGTTGTCGGCACTTCCGGCGAGCTCGTGGTGACCAGGGACCCCGGCATCGGGGAGCCGTACCGCGGGGTCGTCCCGCTGGTGTCAGGCGAGATTGCGCAGGACCTCGCCCGCTACCTGCTCGACTCGGAGCAGATCCCGTCGGCGGTCCTGCTCGGAGTGCACGTGGTTCCTGCCGGCAGGGTTGGTCACGCCGGCGGCCTGATGGTGCAGCTCCTGCCAGGGGTCAGCGACGAGCAGGCCGAGGAGCTATCGTCGCGCGTGCGCGGGCTCGGCGCGGTGACCTCGCAGATGGCCGCGGGCGCCGGACCGATGGCGTGGATCGAGAGCCTGTTCGCAAAGGACCTGACCGTTCTCGGCGAGATTCCAGTCCGATTCTACTGCGGCTGTTCCGAACGCCGTGTCGAGACCGCGTTGATGCTGCTCGGAGCCGACGAGGTCCGGTCGATGATCGAGGACAACCCCGACGGCCCGACGCTGCTGAGCTGCGGCTTCTGCAGGAAGGAGTATTCGGTGTCCACCGCCGATCTGCGGCGCGTCCTGCGCAGCGTGGCAGCGGGCGGTGCCGATGACGGCCCGAATTGACAGCGCGCGGTGAGGGCGCGCGGCGGGGAGCGGAGCTTCCCGAGGAGATGTGGGGGTCGGCGGTGCAGCGAACGCGACAGCGGGTAGGTGAGCGGCCAACGAGCCGGGCCGGCGGCAGCGACCATTTTCGCGTCGCACCTGAGCGGCGTCTCGCCGCGCTTCTGATACTGGCCGCCACCGCACTGGCCGTTGTCGGGTGTTCCTCGGTTGTGACCGAATCCGACGACCCGTGGACCGCGTCGTACGTCGACGACGCCGAGCGGGTGTGGGCCGCCATCCACCGCGCCCTCGACGCGCTGGGGTATGAAGTGGAGGAGGAGGATCGCGGCGAGGGGAAGATCCGCGCAACTCAGATCGCCGAGCGGTCCTATCAGAGCGTCGTGCTTCACATCGTGGAGATCCAAAAGGCCGAGCTGGTGCGCGTCGTCGTCCGGCCGTCAGCAGGGGCGACGGGCACCCCCGACGACCACCGGCGGCGCGACGAAGCGGTGCGCGAGTTCCTCACCGCGCTGGATGAGCACCTCGGCAGGCGCCCCGCTCGTTGACGGTCAGGCCCAGCCGGGCTCAGTGCGAGTGGCCGGCCGCTTCGCCGAAGTAGGCCGTGCGGAAGGTAGCGATCAGCGATCGCAGCGCCTCGACGTTGGCAAGGTCGGTGGTCTGCTTCGCCTTCATCGCCGCCACCTCGATCTGGTGGAGCGTCGTCAGCTGCGCCACGTACTGCTCCCAGGGCGTGCCTTCCCTGCTCTCGGGCGCCTTGATGCGCTGGCACAGGAAGTAGTCGGCGACGAGGTCCTGGATCTCCTGGGCGTGCTCTTCCTTGTTGTTGATCCAGCGGACCAGCTGGTTGTAGTTGACCGGTGTCTCCTTACCCAAGGCGACGATCTGGTTCATCGACTTCTCGATTGTCGTGACGTGCTCCTCGATGAGCTGGACTCGGAGCTCGTCGTCGTAGATCCCGCAGGGAATCTGGCAGTGGGCGTCTGCCCGGGTGGTGACAGCGAAGGCGAGCGTCGCGATCAGCAAGCCGGTGGACAGGTGACGCATGGGACCTCCTTGGCGCGCGCGTTGCGTTCCGTCTTGGGTGAACCAGTCGCCTCGGGACCGGTATTCCGCCGCGGCGTGGCCGGTCAGGTCTGCGTATCGTCGGCACCGAAAGGCGTGGCGGTGGGATGAGGGTTCAGGCCAGACTCCGCTTGGCACACCTTGTTCCGGCCCTGTTGCTTCGCCCGATAAAGGGCGTTGTCGGCCGCGAGCAGGAGCTCGACCGCGTCCTGCGCGTCTTCTGGGAAGGTTGCCACGCCGCCGCTGACCGTCACCCGGCCCATCGGCTGTCCCTTGCCGAACGGGAAATCGTGGTGTTCGATGCGCTGGAGGATGTTCGTGGCCGCGCTCAGCGCCTGGGTGCGCGACCGGTTCGGCATGATCAGCAGGAACTCCTCGCCGCCGAACCTGCCGAACACGTCGTCCGTCCGCACCGAGTCCTGCACCAGCTGAGCGAGCACCCGGAGCGCCTGGTCGCCCGCGATGTGGCCGTTGTTGTCGTTGTATTGCTTGAAGTGATCGATGTCGAACATCAACACCGAGACCCGCGCCCCGTGCTGGCGCGCCCCGTACACGAACTCGCTGAGACGGAACTTGAGGGCGCGCTTGTTGTAGATACCGGTCAGCTCGTCGATGTCGGCGGCGACCTTGACCTTCCCGTAGACGGTCAGGTTATTCCAGGTGAGCGCACCCAGCGAGGCGATCGCCTGCATCATCTCCTTCTGCTGGGGGTGATTGCGCTGCGGACGCGCGAGTGCGATCACGCCGAGCGTCTCGGTCCCGTGCATCATCGGGGCCGCGACCGTGAACGTCGGCCACTGGGAGGCGTCCTTGTGGCGCGGGCTGTCTGCGACCTCGCGCCGGTAGTCCTCCCGGCTCATGATCCTGCCTCTCTCTGCGACGTAGCCGAGGTGGCCCTCGCCAAAGGGCACCTCTGTGCCGACGGCGAGCCCGCGCTCGGTCGAGGCATTTGCGGCGACGATCAGTCGGCTCTTCTTGTCTGTCTCTTCCAGCGTTCTTCGGCGGCGGATGAGCACCACCGCCTCTGCCCTGAAGATGCGGACCATCGCCTTGAGCAGGACCGGCGGGATCTGGCGGACCTCGGTCTGCGCGTTGAGTTCCGCCATCAGATCGGGGAACTCCTTAATGTAGTCGACCAGGAAGCTGAGGTCCTGCTCCATCCTGCGCGCCGATGCGTCGGAGCTAACCGGCTCGGGCTCGACCTTCGGCTGTTCCGCCAGCAGCCGCCGTGCGGCGCGCAGGTTTGTCCACTGGAGGATCACGATCACCCCCAGGATCCCGATCAGGGTCCCGAGGATGATTTCGATCACCGCGACCTGTGAGATGTCGATTGCAGCCACTCCAACCGTCCC
>PQAJ01000024.1 GCA_003105185.1 Holophagae bacterium | reverse complement strand
ACAGTGTAGCGCTCGCTCGCGGTTGGCCGTGCGGTGCTGGCGGCGCCGGGGGCCGTCATGCAGAGGGCACGGGCCGGACGGCGTCGGTCGTGGCTCGTGCGGGCTGCTATCCTCTGGCTGGCGCCTCCGCTGGGGGACTCCCGTGAAACGAGCCAAGATCGTCGCCACCATCGGTCCCGCGAGCTCGGATCCCGCAGTGGTCCGCGGGCTCATCGAGGCCGGCATGAACGTGGCGCGCCTCAACCTGTCGCACGGGGACACCGAGCACCATCGCGCAACGGTGGCGACAATCCGGGCGGAGGCGGAGCGCGCCGGCGCGGCGGTGGCGATCCTCGCCGATCTCGCGGGGCCCAAGATCCGGGTCGGCCGGATGGCCGGCGGCTGCGCCGAGCTGGTCGCAGGATCTCGCCTCGCGATCATGACCGACGATGTCCTCGGGACCGCAGATCGGATCTCGACCACCTACCAGGCTCTGGCGGACGACGTCCGGCCTGGCGATGCGATCCTGCTCGACGACGGGCTACTCCGGCTCGAGGTGGAGGAGGTCCGCGGGCGTGAGGTCATGACCCGGGTGGTGGTCGGTGGCGCGCTCAAGGACCGCAAGGGCATGAACCTTCCTGGGACCGCGCTGTCGACGCCGGCGCTGACCGACAAGGACCGGCGCGACCTCGAGTTCGCCCTCGACGCCGGGGTCGACTATGTGGCGCTGTCGTTCGTGCGCAGTCCCGAGGACGTGCTCGCCGCCAAGCGGCTCGCCGGTGCCGTGCCGGTGATCGCGAAGATCGAGAAGCCCGAGGCGATCGAGCACCGCGAGGCCATCGCGGACGCTGCCGATGGGCTGATGGTGGCGCGCGGCGACCTCGGCGTCGAGGCGGGCTTCGACAAGGTCCCGCTGATGCAGAAGCAGCTGATCCGCGATGCGGCGGCGCGCGGCAAGCCGGTGATCGTGGCGACCCAGATGCTGGAGTCCATGATCTCAAGCCCGGTGCCGACCCGGGCCGAGGTCTCCGACGTCGCGAACGCGGTGCTCGACGGCGCCGACGCGCTCATGCTGTCGGGTGAGACGGCGGTCGGCGCCTACCCCGTGGAGGCGGTGCGGCGGATGGCCGGCATCATCACGGAGGTCGAGGCGAGCGAGCTCTACCGCCTGCAGCCGGAACCGGTGCGGATCGACGAGTACAGCTTCGACAACGCGATCGCCCGCGCGGCCGCCAAGGCGGCGAAAGACCTCGAGCTGAGAGCGATCGCCGTCTACACCGAGAGCGGCCACAGCGCGGCGCTGGTGAGCGCTTACCGACCGGAGGCTCTGATCCTGGGCATGTCACGGAAGGAATCGTCGCTGCGCCGCATGGCCCTGCGCTGGGGAGTGGTCCCGGTCGCCATCGATCACTGGATCACCGACATCGAGGAGGGGCTGCGGATCGTCGAACGGACGGTCGTCGAACGGGGGGTGGCTGGACCGGGCGACGACATCGCGGTGACCTTCGGGATGCTCGAGATCAGCGGACCCGGCCGCACCAACGTGCTGACCCTGTGGCGGGTTCGCGACGCGCCGCGGGACGGAGGCCGGCGGTGACGGCGGGGGGAGGTATGATGCCGCGCAGCGCGTCCGTCTGCTCGTTCGTGGTGCCGGTGCCGGCACCGGCCTCGGGGGCCTGCGGACGCCGGCGCGGCCGGCGAGACCCCTGCCACGGGGGCGTTGCAGCCGACAACCAAGGGGGCATTGCCGTGATCCTGAAACGCATCGCACCGCTGCTCGTGATCGCCGGTCTGCTCGGCGCTGCGCCGGCCGAAGCGCAGTTCGAGAAGGACTGGAAGAGCTGGTACGGCCAGCTCGGCATCGGGTACTCGCTGCCGCAGGGGCACGCCGGCGATGCCGTCGAGGACGACCTGTGGTTTGCCGGCGGTGCCGCCTACTACCCCGAGCAGTGGCCGGTCGGCATTCTGCTCGAGCTGGGATACAGCAACTACGACATCCGGAGCGACGCCCTCGAGCCGATCCAGCCGCCGGAGGAGAGGATCGATGGCGACGTCACCGTGTGGTCGCTGGCGGCCAGCGCGGTCTGGTCGCCCCGGCTCGGTGACGCGGCCGGCTTCTATGCCGTGGGCGGCATCGGCGCCTACCGTCTCGAGGGGGCGCTCTCGGAGCCGGGGACCTACTCGGGGATCGCCTGCGAGCCCTCGTTGTGGTGGTGCGACCCGGGGATGGCGCCCGGCGACGCCATTCCGGCCAGCGAGTCGACGACCAGGTTCGGCATCAACCTCGGCGTCGGCGTCACCTTCGAGGTCGGCCTGAGCTCCGAGGTCTACCTGGAGCTGCGCTACCACCGCATCGACACCCCGGAGGCTACCGAGCTCCTGCCGTTCATCATCGGCTACCGCTGGTAGGGGCGTTCCCGGAAAGACGATGATGTCGGGCGGCCCGCAGGGGTCGCCCGACGCATTCACAGGGTGGGGTCGCCGTCCTTGGGGGCGACCAGCCGGGTCCCCTCGGGGATCCCGCTCCTCAGGTGCAGGTCGACCTGCGGGAAGGGGATCTCGATGCCGGCATCCTTGAGAGCCCGGTTGACGGCAACCCGCAGCTCGCTGCCGACGCGCAGGAAGTCGACGGCGGCCCATACCCGCAGCTCGAAATCGAGCGAGTTCGCGCCGAATCGCACGAACATCGCAAAGGGCTCCGGATCGGCGAGGACGTCCGGGTGCTGACGGGCGATCCCGAGCAGCAGGTCGAGGACCCTGTCCGGATCGGTACCGAAGGCCACCCCAACCGGGATGTCGATCCGCCGCACCTCGTCCTGCAGGGACCAGTTGACGAGCTCCGACGAGATCAGGGTCGCGTTTGGCACGATCACGTCCGCCCCCTGCCACGTTTCGACCACGCTCGCCCGCATGCCGATCTTCCGAACCACGCCCGAGGTCGTCCCCAGGTCGATCCGGTCGCCTTCCTTGATCGGACGCTCGAAGAGCAGGATGAGCCCCGAGATGAAGTTGTTGACCACGTTCTGGAGGCCGAAGCCGATCCCRACCGAGAGCGCGCCGACGATGATCGCGAGCTTGCCGAAATCGAGCCCGAGCATTCCGACCACGACGAAGAACCCGATCAGAAGGATGATGTAGTGGGTGATCTTGGAGATCGTGGCGGGCACGCCGCGAGGCAGCTCGACTCGCGGCATGACATCGGTCTCGAGGACGAAGCGGACGAGCCTGGAGATCTTGAAGGTCGCCCACACCGCGACGACGACCAACACGATGCTCAGCGGCGAGAAGCCGAGATGGCCGAGCGAGATCTTGAACTTGAAGAGCTTCGCGATGAAGGCCGTCACCGGCGCCAGGATCTGGAAGCCGGCCAGGGTGTAAACGGCCCAGAGCGCGATTGCGGCGAAGCGCACCAGCTTGCCGGTCACCGCGCGGATGTTGGCCGCATTGCTGCGCACCATGTTGAGGCGTCGGGCGAACTCGGTGCGAAGGAGGACGGCCTCCGAACCTCGCACCACGACCGCGCCCACCCACAGCAACAAGGCGGTGAAGACGCTGTTCAGCAACCCGTCGGTGACGATGTCGGCAAGTGTGACGGCTCCCAGGATGTTGGCGATGACCGCGACCACCATCAGCCCCGCGCCGATCGTGCAGGCGAGAATGATGGTCCGGGACCAGTGCGGATGCTCCGGGTCCTTGACCGCGTTCAGCCGGCGAGCCAACCAGAGCAGCGAGGTCATGCTGAGCGCGCTCAGGCCGAGCAGCAGGATCCGGTACAGCAGCAGATCGTCCGGCACTACGTTCAGCGTGTGCCGGAGGATGGACAGAACGACGATGAGGTAGATCGCGGGCCCGAGCCGCCTGGTGAGCATCCTCGGCAGCAGGCGGAGCAGGGCAAGGAGCGCGAGGATGTTGAGCAGGTTTCGCCATGCGTCGGGTGCGGTGGGGTGAATCCAGGCGTCGACCAGCGTGGCCAGCAGCACTGCAGCAGCCAGTGGCCGGCTAAGCAGGCGGGCTGTCGCCTGCAGGGACTCGTCGCCGACCGCCCGGCGGGCCGCCCATCGCGACAGCGCGACGAGAACGCCGAGCGCGACCAGGAAGAACACGATGTGGAGCGGCACGCGGACGGGCTCCTCGTCGACATAGAACCGAATGGAGGCGAAAATGTCCGCCCACCGATCGCGGACTCGTTGGGTCAGCTTTGCGGCGCCCCGCTCGTGTTGGATGGCCACCTTCCAGATCGGCGGCTGCTCGGGCAGCAGGGCGTTGCGGCGCTGCTCCTTGATGGCATCGCGGAGCGGAATCTGGGCGTCGCTGATGTCGAGCTTGAGGCCGGTGATCTCGGTCTGCAGGGTGAGCACGGCGTCCCGCCGTCTTGAGACGACGGATTTCGCGTCACTGGCGGAGGCCAGGGCGGCGTCGATGGCGTTGCGGGGGGCCGGCGGGAGGTCCTGCTCGGCAGCGCTGTCCCGGGTCAGCGTCCACAGCTCGCTGATCTGCCGGATGCGGGCGAGGTCGGTCTCGAGCGTGGCTGACCTGGCCTGCAGGGTGTTCAGCCAGCCGTCGAGAGTCGCCTCCTCGCGGAGCCAGCGTTTCGAGAGGTCCTCCAACTGCGACCGCGACGCACCGTGTGCGACCTGCTGCTTGGTGGTTGCCGCCAGCGCTTTGACCTTCGCCTCCTGCTCCGCCGCGGCGGACTCGATTTTTGAGACGCTGTCGCGTGGCGCGGCGGCCAACACCAGCGTGCGCAGCTCGACCGCGGTCTGCTCGGCGCGCAGCGGGATCTCGGCGGGCGGGATCGGCGTCGGCGCCGGCGTCGGGGTCGCTGTCGGCGCGGATGGCCCTGCCTCCTGCGCGTGTGCGGTGCCGCGCCAAGGGCACGCGAGCAGTGCGACGAGCACGAGCACGGTCGGCAGGACGGCCTTCCGGAGAACCACCAGCTGCGAGGCGGAGGTGATTGCGGGACGGCTCATTGCGTCCGCTCCTTCTTGGGGAGAGCCTGACTGAGGATCGCGGAACCGATGATCCCGGAGAGCAACGACGCCGCGAGGATGCCGACCTTGGCGTTCGCAACCAGCGCCTCGTCGGAGAACGCCAGCCCGGTGATGAACAGGGACATCGTGAAGCCGAGGCCGGCCAGGCAGCTGACGCCGGCGATCTGGGTCCACGTCACGCCCGCGGGGGGAGATCCCCGCGTCCATCGAACCGCCAGCCGGCTGAGGCCGAAGATGCCGATGGGCTTGCCGATCACGAGGCCGGCGATGAYGCCGAGGCTGATCGGGCTGGTGAGGGCCTCGAGGAGGTGGCTGTCGACGCGGACGCCCGCGTTGGCGAGGGCGAACACCGGCAGGATGAACCAGACCTGTAYCGGATGGAGCGCATGCTCGAGCCGCAGCCCTGCCGGCAGCATGTCCTCGCTGCACTCGCGGAGCGACTCGATGGCGTCGAACTGGCGCTCGTCGTCGATCATGCTCTCCCTGGTCAGCGGCACCGACTCAAGCCTCTGCAGCCGCTCGCGGGCCGAGGCGAGAAAGCGGGCCGGCTCGACCCGCGCCCGCACCGGGATGACCATCGCCACCAGGATGCCGGCGACCGTGGCGTGGACGCCGGAGGCGAAGATCCCGAACCATACGCCGACGGCGAGCGGCAGCAGGATGTCGAGGCGGCCGATGCCCGAGCGGATGGAGCCAATCAAGAGAAGCAGGAAGACCGCAGCGACCGCCAGCCCCCAGAGCCGGATCGACGACGTGTAGAAGACGGCGATGACCAGCACCGCGCCGAGGTCGTCGGCGATGGCCAGGGCGGTCAGGAAGACCTTGAGCCCGACCGGCACCCGTGAGCCGAAGATCGCCAGCACGCCGAGCGCGAACGCGATGTCGGTGGCCATCGGAATGCCCCAACCGGCGGCCCCCTCGCCGCCGGCGTTGACCGCGGAGTAGAGAAGGGCGGGCGCGAGCATGCCGCCGGCTGCGGCGGCGACGGGAAGGGCGGCGCGCTGGAGCGACGACAGCTGGCCGACCACCAGCTCGCGCTTGATTTCGAGGCCGACGACGAAGAAGAAGATCACCATCAGCCCGTCGTTGACCCAATGGTGCAGCGTCAGCTTGAGGGAGGCATCGCCCAGGGACACGCCGGCCTTGGTGTGGAGGACCTGGTCGTAGACGCCGGCCAGCGGCGAGTTGGCCAGGACGAGCGCAGCGACGGTGCAGGCGAGCAGCAGGACGCTGCCGCTGACCTCGGAGCGGACGAACCACTCGAAGGTCCCCCGAAAGACCCGCGGGGTCGCCGGCTTGTCACATCCCATGGCTGGTCTCCCCTGCGACGCTCCAGTGGTGCGGCGCGCTCGTGCGCGGTTCCCGGTCACCTGGGAAGCGCCGTCATGATAGACCAACAGGGTGCGGCGGCTCATGAAAAACCCCCGGAGCCTCGGGCCCCGGGGGGTGATGTTCCTCGAAGGACAGCTTCAGAATCGGTAGCGCGCCGACACCCGGAGGTTCTGTCCCGGCTCGGGCCGGTTGTTGAAGGGCTCGCTGTACAGCTTGTCGGTGGCGTTCTCGAGGGCGGCGATCAGGCCGAGGCCGAAGGGGAAGTCATAGCCCCCGCTCAGTCCGTAGACCGTGAAGCCCGGGTAGCCCTCCTCGAACCGCGGGTCATCGGTCGGCAGCTCATCCTTGCGAGCGACGATGCGGGCGCTCGCCTCGGCCCACCAGCTCGCGCGCTGGTACCTCAGCCCGAGCACGATCTTCTGGGGTGGGATCGTGGGCAGCGGCTCATCCGTGATCTCGTTGGTGCCCTCGATGTAGGCGTAGTTGAAGAAGACGCTCCAGTAGGTGGCGAACAGGGTTTCGAGGTCGAACTCGACTCCCCAGATCGTGGCCTTGTCGATGTTGGCGAACTGGGCGAGTTCGAGACCTGTGGTGGGGTCAGTGCCGAGAAACTCAAGGGCGATGAAATCGCTGACGTCGTTGTAGAACACGGTGAAGCCGCCGAAGTAGCGGTCGTATCGGACCTTGAAGCCGGTCTCGTAGTTGAGCGATCGTTCCGAGTTCAGATTCGGGTTCTGGAGAATGTAGGTGTCACCTGTCGACGCGAGACCGATGAACGAGCGCTCCTGCAGGTTGGGTGAGCGGAAGCCGCGCGCCACCAGGGCGGTCAAATCGACGTGGGGAGTGACCGAGTAGTTGAGGCCGACGTTCCCCGACACATCCGAGTCGGTGACGTCGAAGGGTTCGCCTGTGTAGTTGGGGTCGTCCTCGCTCTTGAAGGCGAAGGTGTCGCCGCGGAGACCGGCGTGGAGGATCAGCCGGTCGCCGGCCTGGATCTTGTCCTGAATGTAGGCACCGAGGCCGGTCTGGTGGCTCTTGGGAACGGCGACCTCGGTGCTCGATCCGAACGTCGAATCCGCTATCGTCTGGTCCTCGATCTTGTCCTCGTAGAAGTCGAGCCCGAAGGTGAGGCGGTGTCGGCCGGCGTCGGCGATCGACTGTGCGTTGAAACCGACGCTGTCAATCTGTGACCGAGTGTAGTTGTTGGAGAAGAAGTAGGGACCGAAGTCGAGGTTCCGGATGCTCTCCTTGTCGACCTTCTGATAGTAGGTGCTGAGGGAGACGTCGTTGAGACCCCATACTGGTCCTGAGTTCCAAGCGAGGCCCAGCTTGTCGCGGTCGAAGTTGGGGAACGAGATGTCAATGCCCGAGGTCGCGGGGTCGAAGCCCGGGAAACCGACGTCTTCGGTGCGGACCGCCTCCAGGTTGACGCGGAACACGCCCTGCTCACCGGTGAGAAAGCGCAGGTTGCCATTCAAAGCGGTCTGCGTCATGCCGCTGTTGGGCACCGTGTCGTCCTCGAAGGTGTAGTCGGTGTACATCGAGTTGTCATGGGCGCCGTCGCCAGCCTTGTAGTCGGTGGCGTCCTGATACGACGCTCCGACGTCGAAGGCGAATCCCTGGCCGGAACCGGTCACGTACGCGGACGCCTGCTGGGAGTCCGCGGACGTCCCGTAGCCGTAGCTGACGTCGCCGTTGACCTCGAACTCCCCGGCGCTCAGGTCCGGCGCCCGGGTGATGATGTTGACCACGCCGCCGATCGCGTCCGAACCGTATTGGACCGAGGCCGGGCCGCGCAGCACCTCGATGCGCTCGACCTCCGACAGGTTGACGAGGCCGGGCTGGATGCCGGCAAACGAGGTCGACTCGCGGGCGTTGTTCAGGCGCTGGCCGTCAACCAGAATGAGCACCCGGTTCGACGAGAACCCGCGGATCACGGGGATGCCTCGGAACGGACCCTCACCGTCGATCTCGACGCCCGGGATCTCCTTGAAGAGGTCGGCCATCTTCTCGGGCTGCGCCTGCTCGATCATCTGTCGGTCGATGACGGTGATCGGCGCCGGGATGTCGGCCGAGTACTCCTCCTGGCGGGACGCGGTGACGACCAGCTGGTCCTCGAAAACCCGCTTGCCGTCCTCCTCGACCACCTTGGCCGGCTCGGCATCGGACGGGGGTTCCTGGGCTACCCCCTCCTGGGCGGTAGCGGGGGCAGGCTGCTCCTCTTCCTGCTCCTGAGCGGCCGCAGCCAGCGGCAACGCGAGCGCGAGCGCGACGATCCACGTGAACTTCCCGACTGTGCGCATGAGTTCTCTCCTTGTCGCAGGGCGCACGGCTGCTCCGCTGCGCCGGCTCAGAACTATAGGCACGATCCGACCGAGGTGTCGCCACGCGAGGGCAAGTTTGACGCCCGTGTGACAGTTCCAGGCTCTGAGGACACGTAGCTGCCTTTGGCGAGCACGATCGGACCGCGATCGCGGCCCATCGATGGGGCGCGTTGGCTGCCGCTGGCGGGCGGGTCGCGGTCGGGATTCACCTCCAACCGGGGCCGACGCACTCGTTCGATGGAGGAGCTTGCTGGCGCGGTGATTCGGGCACGGAAACGGG
>PQAJ01000023.1 GCA_003105185.1 Holophagae bacterium | reverse complement strand
ACCGCCATCGTGCAGGCGATGCCGAGCGAGGCGAGCGGCGTCAGCAGGCCGAGGATCCACGCCAGGCCGCCGCCGAACTCGGAGAGTGCGGCCAGCGCCTGGAAGATGCCCGGGGCGAAGGCGTCCGGGCCCATCCAGCCGAACGCGTTCTGGATCTTGCCCCAGCCGTGCAGCATGAAGGCAAAGCCCGCGACCACCCGGACCAAGAGCAGCGCGAGATCGCCGAACATCGCCTGATCGGGCACCGAGAACAGCTTCATCGAGCTCATGCCGCCTCCCTCCGAAAGGTGCCAGGCACGCACTTCCGCACTTCCGCCATTGTCTCCCACAAACGCTGCATGCGCGCACTCCCGCGCCGGACAGCGGCCGCGCGCCCGCGGCTCGAGCGGACCGGTCCCGGCCGGTGGGCCGCTGTCGGATCCCGCCCGCAGCGCCGGCGAGGTGGGTGCCGGCTGACTCCAACCGGTGTACTACCCGCCGGAGAAGGCGGTACCTCTGGGTCGAGCGGGAAAGGGGGACACCGCCGTCTGCCACGAGGCGCGGATGCGGCGGTGCACCGGGACGTTGCAGCTCTTCAGGTCCGATGTCAGCGACTGCCTGCAGCAGCTCTCCAAGGGAGGGGTGACTGCCGAGGAGCGCGACCGGATGCTCGAGGTCCTGCGCCAGGCCGATAACCTGAAGCCGCGCGACCTGGTCTGGATGGCGTTCCGCCCGGACCGCGTGCTGCGCGAGGCCTGCGCTGAGCTGCTGAGACCCCATCGCACTGCGGCCACCGCGGACCGCTTCATCGGTGAGGCGCGCAACAAGTCGGAGGCCGCGCTGCGGGCCGGAGCAGCAGTGCTGTTCTTGCTGCGGATCCCCGGCATCGAGGACCACCTCGCACAGCGGATCTTCTCGGATCGGGACGAGGTTCGCGACGCCACGCGCCGGCTCCTGGCCCAGGCTCCGGTCAGCGCCGGCCTGACGCCCCTGCTCTGGCAGCTGGTCGAGCGGGGCCAGGAGACGGCGGAGCGGCTGCCCTACCTGAGACAGCTGGCCACCGCCGAAATGACGCCGCAGGCCGTTGCCCGCTGGAAGAGGACCGCCGCCGACCCGGACCCCGAGGTCCGGGCCACCGCGCTCAAGCTGCTCGCCGACACGGTGCCGGACGAGGCGGCGGACCAGATCGTCAACCAGCTCGCGTTCGTCGACTACGACACCCAGCAGCACCTCATCGAGGCGCTTGCCAAGGTCGCCCGCCGCCAGGGCCCGGCCTTCATCGACCGGCTGCTGCCCCTGATGGCGTCAGGCGAGGCCGGCATCCGCTCGGCGGTCATCAAGATCCTGCTCGAGATGGACAACCGCCACGAGCTCGTGAAGCGCTACCTGAAGTTCTCGAAGACCCTCGCCGGCTGGGCGCGGGACCGGGCGCTCGATTCGATGCGGGAGTTCGGGGAGGATCTGGTCGAGCCCACCATCGAGCTCCTGTCCGACCCAGACGAGGAGGTCCGGGCGCTGGCCCTGGCGGTGGTGGGCGCGTTCGAGGACCCGCGGATCATCCCGGCCACCGTCGAGCTGCTCGGAGCCGACGACTGGTGGCTCCGGATCTGCGCCGCCGACACCCTCGGCCAGTTCAACGAACCGCGGTCGGTGGACGCGCTGACGGCGGCGCTCGACGACCCGGAGGTGCGGTGGACGGCGGTCGAGGCCCTTGGAAGGATCGGCGACCCCCGCTGCCTGCCGAGGCTGTCGAAGCTGTTGAACGACCCCGCGCCCGAGGTCCGGATCGAGGTGTTGCTGGCGCTGCCGAAGTTCGACCACCCCAAGGTCTTGGAGGCCCTGCAACGGGTCGCTAAGTCCGACCCCCATCGCGCCGTCCGCGCGCGCGCCTTGGAGATCGCGGAGGAGGTCGCGCGCCGGAGCCAGTCCTCGCTCGAGGACGCCGAGGAGCTGCGGACCGAGATCAAGAAGGCGCAGGCGACCGCAGGTGACCCGCTGCTCAACACACTGCTTGCGTCCACCCGCAACCAGGGCTGCTCGGACTTCCACCTCACAGTGTCGTGCCCGCCGATCGTGCGCAGCGGCGGCACCCTGGTCAGGGCGGAGCAGGACGCGTACGACGCGCAGCAGGTCGCCGGGATGATCCGTGAAATCCTGACCGAGGAGCAGTGGGCGCGGCTGGAGGCGGAGAAGCAGCTCGATTTCTGCCACTACGTCCCGGGCGCCGGGCGCTTCCGCGCCAACGTCTTCCTCGATCAGAAGGGGTACAGCGGGGTGTTCCGGGTGATCCCGGAGCAGCCGCCGACGATCAGCGAGATCGGCCTTCCCGGGCACCTTGCAAAGATCGCCTCGGTCCACCAGGGCCTGGTCGTGGTGTGCGGCCCCTCCGGCTGCGGCAAGTCGACCACCCTCGCGGCTCTCGTCAACCTGCTCAACGAGACCCGGCAGCACCACATCATCACCCTCGAGGACCCGGTCGAGTTCATCCACCCCTTCAAGAACTGCCTGATCAACCAGCGTGAGGTCGGCTCGGACAGCCGGTCGTACGCTCGCGCCTTGCGCGCCGCCCTGCGCGAGAACCCCGACGTCATCGTGATCGGCGACCTGCGCGACACCGAGACGGTGTCCCTGGCCCTCACCGCCGCCGAGACCGGCCATCTCGTGCTCGCGACCATGAGCTCGACAACCGCGCCGAAGGCGATCAACCGCATCATCTCGAGCTTCTCGGCTGACGAGCAGCCCCAGGTGAGGGCCGGGCTGGCCGAGTCGCTCACCTACGTCATCGCCCAGCGGCTGCTCTCGCTCGACGGGACCAAGCGGCGGGTCGCCTGCTTCGAGGTCCTGGTGGGGAACATGTCGGTGGCGCACATGATCATCGAGGAGAAGACCCACCAGCTGCCGTCGGCCATGCAGATCGGCAGGGGGCAGGGCATGCAGACCTTCGACGACTCGCTGCGCGAGCTGCTGAGGCTGGGTAAGATCTCCGCTGAGACCGCGTACCTCCACGCCACCATCCGCGAGGAGTTCGAAGGCCTGGTGGCGCCGGAGTTCCTCGACTCGAGGACTCTCGCATGAGCGCCGTCGGCTACCGAATCGACCGCTTCCTGCGGTTGATGAACGATCGCGGGGCGTCGGACCTCCACCTGGCCGTCGGCAGGCCGCCGATGCTGCGCGTGGCGGGCGCCATGGAGCAGATCCGCTACCGGATCGTCCTCCAGGCGGACTTCCACCAGATGATCCAGCCGATCGCCCCCGCCGAGCGCTGGCAGGAGTTCGAGGCCACCGGCGACGCCGACTTCGCCTACGAGGTGCCGAACCTGGCCCGCTTTCGGGTCAACCTGTTCCGGCAGCGGCGAGGTTCGGCGGCGGTGTTCAGGGTGATTCCCAGCACGACCATGACCGTCGACCAGCTCGGCCTGCCGCCCCAGATCCGGCGCCTGGCCGACATCTCCTCCGGGCTGGTCCTGGTCACCGGTCCCACCGGCTCGGGCAAGTCGACGACGCTCGCCGCCATCATCGACCTCATCAACGAGTCCCGCGACTGCCACATCATCACACTCGAAGATCCGATCGAGTTCGTGCATCCCAACAAGCGCAGCCTGGTGCACCAGCGCGAGATCGGAGCGCATGCGACCGGCTTCGGCGAGGCCCTGCGGGCCGCCGGGCGCGAGGACCCCGACCTGATCCTGGTCGGAGAGATGCGCGACCTCGAGACGATCTCGATGGCGCTCGCTGCTGCCGATCGCGGCACGGTCGTGTTCGGCACTCTCCACACCAACAGCGCGGTCAAAACGATCGACCGCATCATCGGCGTGTTTCCCGCCTCGGAGCAGAACGGCGTCCGCAACGTGCTCGGCGAGTCGCTGCGGGCAGTCGTTGCGCAGCAGCTCCTCCCCAGGGCGGGCGGCGGCCGGGTGGCGGCGGTCGAGATCCTGTTCTGCACGCCGGCGATCGGCAACATGATCCGGGAGGGGAACACCCGCCAGATCATCTCCGCCATCCAGACCGGCGCCAAGAGCGGGATGATCGAGATGGACACCGCCATCCGTGCCCTCTACGACGCTGGGCTGGTCAGCGCCCGCGCCGCCTACGACAAGGCCATCAACAAGGAGCTGTTCGAGGACCTGCTCGGAAACTGAGCGGTCGCCTCGGTCCGGTGGTGCGCCGCTCCGCTCGGCAGGCGCGCCATCGACTGGTGGACCCGTCGTCGTCCTTGATTGGTTCTTAACGGGCTTCATCTTCAAGATCCGCTGTCCGCAGCGCAGCGCCTTCAATCAGGCAGCGAAGCCACAGAGGGTCTACTGCGAGTTGATCCCAGATGGCTACCGGGAAGACCTGCTGCGGGAACCGACGATCACCGACAGCGGCAAGATCATCGTGTACACCAACGACGAGGAACACTTCTGGAAGAAGCCCTCGTGACTGGCGATGACGTGGGGTGAGCGTCGTCGCACCGCGAAACGAGAACGCTGGGTTTCCTGCCGATCTGAATGTTCCGCCCGGGTTCGCCTGCGGGGCTCCGCCGTGACAGGCTGGGCTTCGCCATAATCCGGCTCTACCCTTCGGGCTTTGTTTCACGAACTCCGCCGTGACGAG
>PQAJ01000022.1 GCA_003105185.1 Holophagae bacterium | reverse complement strand
ACCGAAAGCCGGATCTCCTTCTTCGGTTCGAGCTCGCCGCGCGTGCAGTCGGGGACCTCGCCGCAGGGGCCCTTCGATGCGGGCGGTGAGGACTACCAGGGCGACGAGCCCGAGAAGCCGACCGAGGAGACGGGAGAGGACAAGCCGACGCCCTACGGCGTCCGCGGGCGCTCGGTCACCCCGCGGCGAACGACACCGTCGACCGGCGACACCGGCGGCGTCGACCTCGTTCCCAGAGGCGACAGCCGCGACACCTGGCCGGGAGACGAAGAGGTGCTCCAGGACGAGTCGATCTCCGAGCAGAAGGCGGCTGCGGTGATCGACGACAGCCGGCCGCCGCTCATCGTCGGCCTCGAGCCGTCGGTAGCGGCGCTGCCGAGCGGGAGCGAGATCGTGCTCCAGTTGATCGTACAGGGTGCGCCGGGCTCCTACCGGCTGCCGCTGGGCATGACATACGATCCCGGACGGGTGACCGTGAAGTCCTTCGAGCCGGCGCCAGGGGTCGACGTGATGGAGGGCAGCATCGAGCTCGACAGCGGCTGGATGTCCCTCGACCTGATGGTGCCGGCGGCAAACGACGGCGCCCAGGCCGTGGGCGCGCTCACGGTGCGGGCGGAGGCGCCCGGACCGGTGCCGCTGGCGTTCACCTCGTCGGGCGCGACCCTGACCGACGGCACCGTGCTCCCGGTCGCGGCGAGTGACGGCTCGCTGTTCGTGTCATCCAGCGAGGAGGACGGGGGCTGACATGATCCGGCAGCTGCACAGGCGACGCGGCGAGAAGGGCTTCACGCTCGCCGAGCTGGTGATGGTCGCGGCGCTGATCGCGCTCCTGTCCACGATGGCCCTGCCGGTGGCCAAGTTCACCGTCAAGCGCCGCAAGGAGGCGGAGCTGCGGCTCGCGCTGCGGCTGATGCGCAACGCCATCGACGAGCACAAGCGCCTGTCGGATCAGGGGCTGATCCCGCTGGAGCTGGGCGGCGAAGGCTACCCGCCGGACCTCGAGGTGCTGGTCGAGGGCGTCGACCTGGTCGGCCAGGAGACCAAGCGCCGTTTCCTGCGTCGCATCCCGTGGGATCCCATGACCGGCGAGCAGGAGTGGGGCAAGCGGTCCTACCAGGACGAGCCCGACTCCGACAGCTGGGGCGGCGAGAACCTCTACGATGTGTACTCGTTGTCCGACGGGACCGCCATCGACGGCACGAAGTACAAGGACTGGTGATACGGATGGACTGCAGATCGCAGATTGCAGATTGCAGATCGAATCCCCGCGCATCGGTCGGGCCTGCCAGTCGGGCGGCGGGATCTTCAATCTGGGGTTGGGGAGAGAGCGGGGATCTTCGATCTTCTGATCGGAGGAGGCGGGGGCGGGGGTTCACGCTGATCGAGCTGATGGTCGTGGTCGCGATCATCGGCATTCTCGCGGTCGTTGCCCTGCCCGCGATGCGGACGGCGCCACTCAAGGCGCGCGAGGCGGTGCTCAAGGCCGACCTCTACCAGATCCGGTCGTGCATCGATCAGTACCTGGGCGACAAGGGCGAGTACCCGGAGTCGCTGCAGGGCCTGGTCGACGCCGGCTACCTGCGCTTCGTGCCGATCGACCCGATCACCCGGAAAGCCGACACCTGGGTCGAGCTGGAGGCCTCGCCGACCGAGACCGAGGAGCTGGAGCCGATCGATGAGGATCTCGGCGGCACGGTGGGCATCATCGATGTCAAGTCGGGTGCCAGCGGGGTCGCTCTCGACGGCACCCTCTACTCGGACTGGTAGCGGGATGTTGTCGGGCATGAGGGAATCGCGGATCTCCGAAGGCCAGGAACGCCTGATTCCCGTCTCCGTGCCCGTGCCCGAACTCCAACCTTCGACGCGGTGCGGTCGCATCGGAGACGGAGACGGGGGTGGGGAACGCGGCTACACCCTGGTCATCGTGGTGCTGGTCATCGCCCTGATGTCGATCCTGATGGCCGTGGCGGTGCAGACGGTGGACTTCCAGATGCGCCGCGAGCGCGAGGCAGAGCTGATCTTCCGCGGCGAGCAGTACGTGGAGGCGATCCGGCTCTACCGGATGAAGTACGGGCGCTACCCGATGCGCATGAAGGAGATCTGGGAGGCCGACCCGAGGGTGGTCCGCAAGAAGTGGAAGGACCCGATCACCGACTCCGAGAACTGGGGCCTGATCTTCCTCGGCCAGGAGGGCCGGCGGATCGGCGCCGAGAACCCGCTCGGCGGCACGCCGTCGCCCACCCAGACCGTCACCTACGAGGGCAGTGGGCTCGACCGGGGGGAGCGCGATGAAGGGGGCATGACCGGCCCCGACGGTGAGAAGATCGGCCCGATCGTCGGGGTGCACTCGACGTCGTGCGACGAGAGCATCAAGATCTACGAAGGCCGGACCACCTACTGCGAGTGGCAGTTCGTGTTCCGTGAGGTTCGCGGAGGAGGGGGCCCGCGTCCTCCGTCGGGAGGCTTTCCTCCCGGAAAGACGCCCACGGTGCCGGGTGGCGGCGGCGGTGGCGGGGGTGGCGGCGGGATACCGCCGGGGCGTACGCCCAC
>PQAJ01000021.1 GCA_003105185.1 Holophagae bacterium | reverse complement strand
ACGCGGCTGGGCCCGTACGAGATTGTCGATGTGCTTGGCGCGGGCGGCATGGGGGAGGTCTACAAGGCGCGGGACACCCGCCTCGGCCGCACGGTCGCCATCAAGGTGCTGCCCGAGCATCATGCGGCGAGCCCTGAGCTGCGCCAGCGGCTCGAGCGCGAGGCGCGGGCGGTGTCGAGCCTGTCCCACCCCAACGTCTGCGCCCTCCACGATCTTGGCCACGACCAGGGGATCGACTTTCTGGTCATGGAGTACCTCGAGGGGGAGTCGCTCGCCCAACGCCTCGGCAAGGGGCCTTTGCCCACCGACGAGCTGCTGAGGATCGCCGTCCAGATCGCCGACGCCCTCGAGAAGGCGCATCGCTTCGGGATCGTCCACCGCGACCTCAAACCCGGCAACATCATGCTGACCCGCGAGGGCGCCAAGCTGCTCGACTTCGGCCTCGCCAAGGCCGACCAGGTCCTCGGCGGCGGGGACCCCACCATGTCGCCGACCCTGGGCCAGCCGCTGACCGCCGCCGGTACCATCCTCGGCACCTACCAGTACATGGCGCCCGAGCAGCTCGAGGGCAAGGAGGCGGATCCCCGCACCGACATCTACGCCTTCGGGGCCGTGCTCTACGAGATGGCCACCGGCCGGCGCGTCTTCGAGGCGTCGTCGCCGGCGAGCCTGATCGGCGCCATCATGCACGAAAAGCCGCAGCGGGCATCGGCGATCCAGCCGTTGACTCCGCCGGCCCTCGACCGGGTGATCGCGACCTGCCTCGCCAAGGATCCGGACGCGCGCTGGCAGACGGCGCACGACGTCAAGCTGCAGCTCGAGTGGATCGCCGAGGGCGGCTCGCTGGTCGGGCTGCCGGCGCCGGTGGCGGCCCGCCGCAGGAGCCGCGAGCGGCTTGCCTGGGCGCTCGCTGCGGTCGCCGCAGCCGCGGCGGCGGCGCTCGGCGTGGGCTTCGTGCTGCGCGCCCCGGCCGAGCCGCGCCAGGTCCGCTTCGAGATCGCCGCACCTGCCGATCTCACCTTCGTCGACTCGCCCCGGCTCTCGCCCGACGGCCGCACCGTGGCCTTTCGGGCAACCGATGCGAGCGGCAGGACCGCGATCTGGCTGCGGCCGCTGGACAGCCTCGAGGCGCGGCCGCTCGCCGGCACCGACAACCCGCAGGAGGGCCGCCCGATCTGGTCGCCGGACAGCCGCCACATCGCCTTCTTCGCCGGCGGCAAGCTCAGGAAGGTCTCGATCGAGGGCGGACCGTCGCAGCCTATCTGTGACGCGCCCAGCGGGGCCGACGGGACCTGGAGCGCCGCCGGCCAAATCCTCTACGACGGGGGCGTCGGAGACCCGGTCCGCGCGATCGCCGCAGGCGGCGGATCCCCGCGGGACCTGATCACGGTCGACTCGGACGGCGGCCAGCTCAACGTCGCGTGGCCCGAGTTCCTGCCGGACGGCGAGCGCTTCGTCTACCTCGAGCAGGGCACGAGCGGTGGCTCGTGGCTGATGCTGGGCGCCCTCGACGGCACGGCGCCGTCGCTGCTGGCGGAGGCCGACTCGCGGGCCCAGTACGTCGAGCCTGGCTACCTCCTCTACGTCCGGGAGAGCACCCTGGTGGCGCAGCCGTTCGACGCCGGCGCCGGCGAGCTCACCGGTGAGCCGCGGCCGGTCGCCGACCAGGTGGACGCGGACGGCTCCGGACAGGCTGACTTCTCGGCGTCCCACGACCGGACTCTGGTTTACCGCAGGACGGCGCAGGTCGCCCGTCGGCTGGTGTGGCGGGACCGGGCGGGGCGGGAGCTCGGGGTTGTGGGCGAGCCGGAGGGTTTCGGGGATTTCAGCCTGTCGCCGCAGGGATTGCGCCTCGCGGTCGACATCTACGACGAAGAAGGTGACCAACGCGACGTCTGGATCTACGACCTCGAGCGCGGCGCGAGGTCCCGCTTCACCTTCGATCCGGCGTTGGACTTCTGTCCGCTGTGGTCTCCCGACGGGTCGCGCATCGTGTTCGGCTCGGGTCGCTCCGGCACGTTTGGCGTGTACGTCAAGGACGCCTCCGGCGCGGGAGAAGAGCAGCTGCTGCTGGCGGCCGACGAGATGGTGGCCCCATGCGACTGGTCGAACGACGGGCGCATCGTCGCCCTGGCGAGGCTGGGCGCCGGCACCGGGTGGGACATCTGGGCGCTGCCGATGGATGGCTCGCGCGACGCCTTCCCGGTGGTGGCAACTCCGTTCATCGACAGCCGGCCCCGCTTCTCGCCCGACGGCCGCTGGATCGCCTACGAGTCCGACGAGTCCGGGCGGTCCGAGATCTATGTGCGGCAGTTCCCGGGCCCGGGCGGCCGCTGGCAGGTGTCGACCTCGGGTGGCAGCGAGCCGTGGTGGAGCGTGGACGGCCACGAGATCTTCTACCTCGATGGCAACGAGAGCATGGTGTCGGTCGCGGTCCGTGCGGCAGGCAACTTCGCGGCCGAATTGCCGGAGGTGCTGTTCGAAACCCGGCTGACCCGGCGCTTCCAGCGCGGCCACTACCTGGTGGGGAGAGACGGTGAGCGCTTCCTCACGGTGTCGCCGGTGGAGGGTCAGACCATACCGCCGATGACG
>PQAJ01000020.1 GCA_003105185.1 Holophagae bacterium | reverse complement strand
GGGCAGGTTCGGGTCGTGGGGCATGCTGCCCCGGCTGGCCCTCAGGTAGGCGAAGGGCGTCGCGAACAGGAAGTTGGAGATCCGCGAGGTGTAGATGTCGGCCGACGCCTCGATCTGGCGCGCCAGGTGGCTCTTGTCGTTGCCCGCGCGCAGCAGCGGCCCCCAGCGGGCGTCGACGGCTTGCGACGCCTCACGGGCGAGCGGCGCGACCTGCTGGTCGAGGTCGAGGATGCGCTCCTTGAGCTCGGCGAGCCGCGCCGCGAGGACGTCGGGGGTCATCGCCGGGCGAGGCCCGTACCCGAACTGGGCGCGCTGCAGGTCGAGCCGAACCCGGGCGTGCTCGGCCTCCAACCGCACCTTGTCGGCCATCAGCGCGGCGAGCTCGCTCTCGCGCGGCCGGAAGGCCTCCAGCTCGGCGACCTCGTCTTCGAGCTCGCGCAGGATCAGGCCGGTCCGCCAGCGCAGCAGGCTCTTCGACATGCGGACATCGGCGAAGATGTGGTCGCCGACGTACAGGATCTCGGCTCCCGAGAGGCCGAGGTACTGCTCAACCGAGTTGGCGTCGCCGCCGACGTAGCAGCCCGGCCCGGGGAACCCCTGCGGCGCCGGCGTCAAGTGGCCGCGCTCCTCGTCGACGATCGAGAACAGCGGCAGCGGCGCGCTGAAGAAGTCGGGCTTGCGGGCGCCGACGATCACGAGCTCGAAGAGATCGCGCCACGTCATACCGGACGGCAGGAAGCGGTCGAACGCGTGGGCCATGATCGTGTGCACGTAGGGCCACTCGGCGTTGGTGATGATGAGCAGGCGCTTACCCGAACGGCGCTGGTCGAGCAAGGCAAGCGGCGCGTCCGGGTCGAGTTCGACGTAGGTCTCCGGGTCGGCAAGGATCTCCGCCTTGAGCGTGCCCTCGAGGTGGGTGGTGTCGAGGTGCCGGTGAACGCGCTGGAAGAGGTCGTGGTAGCCGAGGATCTCGGGGAACCTCCGCTGATCATAGAGGTCGACGAGCTGCGCGAACAGGCAGCTCCCCGAAAGCGAGAACAGGGTGTTGAGGAAGAAGAACCGCGCCTCGGCCAGGTCGATCGGCAAGTGCCGGTAGGCCTCGCGCTGCTCCTCGAAGGTCATCGGCCGGGTGCCGTGGGAGGCCCGCATGACGAACCCGAAGCGGTTCGCCTTGACGATGTTGCCGAGCTCGGTGTCGATGACGAGCCCCCGCGTCACGAGAGCCGGGTCGAATTGCAGCCCTTCGACCGGCCAGCCTTCGGCCAGGAGCATGCGGCGGATCTGCTCGTAGGCGCGGCGCTCCCAGTGATCGACGCGGTAGTGGACCAGCGTGTAGTCCATGTCGTAGCCGATCGCCGCGATCGAGCGCAGGTTGAGCGTTCGGTTGCAGTAGATCCGGCGTGCGGCCGGGACCGCGGCGGACAGCAGGAGGTCGTCGGGCATGTCTGGCTCCCCGGCCCGGTGCCGGCGCCGGGCTGGTGCAGGCTCGCGGGCGGGGTCACCCCGGCCGGCCGGGCGAGCCAAGGATAGCCGTTCTGCGCGGCTTTCGCCGGGCGGCAGAGCACAAAAAAAGCAAGCCCGAGTGGGCTTGGGAAGGAGGAGATTGGTTGGTGCGTCCGACACTCAATATACGATCGTCGCCGGTCCCGCGCAGTGAGCCTCGTCACACCAAACGGCTGCGTTTGCACGACATCCGTTGATCCCGGTCGGTCAGGACCTCGCCACCCCCCAGGCGAAGGCGGCCCAGCCCGCGATCAGCAGGACCCCGCCGATCGGAGTCACCGCCCCGATGGCGCTCAGGCCGGTGAGCGCGATCAGGTAGAGGCTGCCCGAGAAAACGACGGTCCCGGCGAGGAACATCCACCACACCGCCTCCAGCCGGCCTTGAGGCCACCGCTCTGCCGCGAGTGCGGCGACGATCAGTGCGATGCCGTGGATCAGCTGGTATCGCGCCGCGGTCGCGAAGACCTCGAGGAGGGCCGGCTCGAGCCGACTCCTCAGGGCGTGGGCCGCCAACGCGCCGGTCGCCACCGCAGTGCCGGCAAGAACCGCTCCCAGCATCGTCGCCGTGCGGGCGGTCATCGGTCAGTCGCCCGGCTCGACGACACCGATGTAGGGCAGGGTGCGGTAGCGCTCGCTCCAGTCGAGGCCGAAGCCGACGACCCACACGTCGGGGATCTCGAAGCCGAGGTAGTCGATCTGAACCGGCACCTTGCGGCGGTCGGGCTTGTGAACGAGCACGCAGGTCTTCAGGGAGGCGGGGTGGCGGGTGGCCAGCGCGCGCAACAGATAGCTGATCGTGTAGCCGGTGTCGACGATGTCCTCGACGATCAGCACGTGACGGCCGGCGATGTTCCGGCGCAGGTCCATGATCATGCGGACGGCGCCGTCGGTCTGGGTCGCGTTGCCGTAGGTGGACAGCGCCATGAAGTCGACCGAGCGGGGGATCGTGAGGCGGCGGGAAAGGTCGGCCAGGAAGATGAACGAGCCCTTGAGCACCCCGACCATGACGAGGTCCTCGACGCCAGCGTAGTCGCTCGAGATCGTCTGGGCGAGCTCGGAGATCTTGGCGGCGATCGTCTGCTCGCTGATCAGCACCTTGGGATCGCTCACGGGGCTGCCTCCATGCGCTCTTCCGGCGGTCGTCACGGTAGCATGTTCCACGGAGCGCCGGCGAGGACGACCGCGGCGCGGGCAGTCGGCTGACCAACCCGCGTCCGCACCGCGCTCGTCCCCCGGGAGAGGGCAGGGTTTGAGCGACGCGTCGCGTGACGATCCGATGAAGGCCGCCGCCGGTCCAGTGCGGGGTGCGATCCTGCGCCTCGTCCGCGACTACTGCTGGCGGTACCGCTGGAGCTATCTCGGGGGCGTCATCTTCGTGGTGGTCACCAACTACCTCGCGGTAAGCATCCCGGGCGAGATCGGACGGGCCGTGGATGCACTGCGGGCGGCCGCTTCCGTCGCCCCGCACGTGCTCGCGATCATCGTGATGGGAACCGCAGTGATCGGAGTCCGGACCCTGTCCAGGATCCTGATCTTCAACCCGGGCCGCGACGTCGAGTACCACCTCCGTGGCGACCTGTTCGCCAAGCTCCTCGCCTTGCAGCCTCCGTTCTACGCCAAGCACAAGCGGGGGGACATCGTCAGCCGGGCCTCCAACGACATCTCGTGGGTGCGCACCCTGGTCGGGTTCGGCGGCCTGCAGGTCGTCAACGTCACCATCGCCGTGGCCCTGACGGGGTGGAAGATGGTGGCGCTGTCGCCCCGCCTGACGCTGGTGGCCGGGCTGCCGATCCTGCTCGGCGTCGTGGCCGTCCAGGTCGCGATCCAGCGCGTGTTCCACCTGAGCCGGATCAGCCAGGAGCAGCTCGGGGAGATCTCCGAGCACGTCCTCGGCAGCCTGCAGGGCATGGCGACGATCCAGGGCTTCGTGGCCGAGCAGTCGTTCGTCGACCGCTTCGAGCAGCGCAACAACGACTGGATGCGCATCGGCATGAAGCTGGCCATCATCCGAGCGGCTGCCCTCCCGCTGCTCGTGCTGAGCGGTGGCATCGCCATGTTCGCGGTGGTGGCGGTGGGTGGGCCGATGGTGCTCGGCGGCCGGCTGACGGTGGGTGAGCTGGCGGCCTTCACGGCGCTGTTGGCGGTGCTGCTGCCGCCGCTGCGGTCGTTCGGCTGGATGCTGTCGGTCATTCAGCGCGGGCGGGCCTCGCTCGATCGCGTGTTCGAGCTCATGGACGAGCCGGTGGAGCGCCCCGAGGGTGAGACCGGCGTCGACCTGCCGCGCGGCGCCGGCCCCGCCGTCGAGCTCAAGGACCTCGGTTTCAGCTACCCCGACGCCCCGGACTTCCGGGTCCTCGACGGCATCTCGATGACGATTCCGCCGGGCGCCGTCATCGGGCTGTTTGGCCGCACCGGCAGCGGCAAGAGCACGCTGCTGCGGCTGCTCTCCCGCCTGTTCAACCCGCCGGCGGGCACCGTGCTGGTGGACGGCCACGACATCATCGACCTCGACCTGGAGTCGTGGCGCAAGAGGGTGACGATGGTTCCCCAGCGCCCGTTCCTGTTCTCGGAGTCGATCGCGGCGAACGTCGCCCTCGCCGGGGACGCAGACGAAGCCAGGGTGCGCGAGGCAGCCCAGATGGCGGCGCTCGAGCAGGATCTCCGGGCACTGCCGGACGGCCTCGACACGGTGATCGGCGAGCGTGGGATCACGCTGTCGGGGGGCCAGCGACAGCGCGTCGCCCTGGCTCGAGGCCTCGCCCGCGGCGGCGACCTGCTGATCCTCGACGACGTGCTGTCGGCGGTCGACCACGCCACCGAGGCGCGGCTCGTCGACACCATCACCCAGATCGCGCGCGGCCCGGGGGCGCCGACGGTGCTGATCGCCAGCCACCGGCTGTCGGCATTCCGGACCTGCGACACGATTCTCGTCCTCGACCGGGGCCGCCTGGTCGACCAGGGCAGCCACGACGACCTGGTCGCGCGGCCCGGCCCCTACCGTGACGCGTGGTGGGTGCAGCGCCAGGGCGGTTCCACCGCCGCCGGAGCGGCGACGTGAGCGACCTCACGCTGCTGCGGCGCCTGTGGCCTTACCTGCGACCCGACCGGTGGGCCTTTGCCGTCGCGCTGCTGCTGACGCCCGCGGCGGCGGCCCTCAACCTCGTGCAGCCCTACCTGCTGAAGCGGGTGATCGACGAGCACATCGTGCCCGGGGTTGCCGAAGGGCTGATGGCGCTGGCGCTGCTGCTGCTGGCCGCGGTGGTCGTCGGCTACCTGCTGCAGGGCGGCTACGTGCTGGCGCTGGCGTGGGGGTCGCAGCGCAGCATCGTGCGCCTGCGCTCGGCGGTCTACCGCCACATTCTCCGCCTCCAGCAGAGCTTCCTCGACCGGCAGCCGGCGGGCCGCCTGCTGACTCGGGCGACCAGCGACGTCGACGCGCTCGGCGAGGCTGTCAGCTCCGGTCTCATCAACATCGTTCTCGACCTGCTGATGATCCTCGGCACGCTGGTGGCGATGATCGTGCTCGACGCTCGGCTGACCCTGGTGCTGCTGCTCCTCGCACCGCCGCTGCTGGCCATTCTCGAGGTCCTCCGGCGCCGGCTGCGGGTGCTGTTCGGCGAGGTCCGCGACGCCGTGGCCGGGCTGAACGCCTTTCTCGCGGAGCGGATCGACGGGGTCGAGGTGATCCAGCTCTTCGGCAACCAGCAGGTCGCCGAGCGCAAGTTTGACGAGCACAACGCGCGCTTCCGCAGGGCGACCAGCCGGTCGAACGTCTACGACTCGCTGATGTTCGCCGTGGTCGACGGGGCGGCGGCGATCTGCGTGGCGGCGATGCTGTGGTACGGCTCTGGGCTGGCGGCAAAGATGGGAGCCCCGCTGGTGAGGGCTGAGCCGATCAGCGTCGGCCTGCTGGTCGCCTTCATCGAGTACCTCGACCGGCTGTTCCGGCCGCTGCGCGAGCTGTCGTCGCGGATCTCTGAGCTGCAGCGGGGCGTGGCCGCGGTCGAGAAGATCCTCGGGCTGCTCGACATCGACGAGACGCTGCCGGTCGGTGGCGCGCCGCTGGCTGAGGTCCGCGGCCATCTGGTGTTGCGCGACGTCTGCTTCCGATACCGGCCCGAGGCCGAGGACGTGCTGTGCGGCATCGACCTCGAGGTCAAACCGCGCGAGGTCGTGGCGATCGTCGGGGCCACGGGATCGGGCAAGACCACCCTGACCCGCCTGCTCGATGCGTCATACCGCGGCTACCGGGGCAGCATCACGCTCGACGGCCATGAGCTGAGCGAGCTCGACGTCGAGGCGGTCCGCCGCCATGTCGCCGGCGTGCGGCAGGATGCCCAGCTGTTCTCCGAAGCCGTCCGCTTCAATGTCGATCTCGGCAACCTCCGGATCCCTTTTGCAGCGACCGAGGAGGCGGCCACACTGGTGCACGCAAACCGGGTCGTCGGCCGCGTCGGGTGGGACCATGTGCTGCGCGAGCGGGGAAGCGACGTGTCGGTGGGAGAGGGGCAGCTGCTGACCTTCGCCCGCGCGATGGCTCACGATCCGGAGGTCGTCATCCTCGACGAGGCCACGGCGAGCATCGACAGCATGACCGAGAAGCTGATCCAGGACGCGTTGGCGCGGATCTTCACCCGCAAGACGGTGATCATCGTCGCCCACCGCCTGTCCACGGTGGAGAAGGCGGACCGCATCGTGGTCCTCGACCGCGGCCGGATCATCGAACAGGGCACCCATGCCGAGCTGATGGCGGCCGACGGCCACTACGCGCGGCTGGTGCGCGCCGGCGAGGAGCTGCTGGTCGCCTAGCCGGCGGGTTGCGGGCTCCGGTCAGCGCGGAGCGCGCTTCGTCGGACTGCCGATTGCGCGGAACCCCTGACGCCGCCGGGCCGAGGTGGCCGACCGCCGCTGCGTCCGGCGCCCGCCCGGCGTCACGGAGTGGTTGGCGCCTTCTCTTCACCGGTCTTCGGGGCCTCGTTCTTGAGCAGCTTGCCGAGAACGCGGGTGTCAAGCGTCAGGACGCCCGCTTCGAACTTCTTGCCCGGGCGCAGCCCACGCAGGTCGGTCAGCTGGAACGTCAGCTGCTTCGGAGCCGACAGCTGCATCGAGGGCAGCCCGCCCTCCGGCAGCTGCGAGCTGAAGTCCCACACCGCGCCGGTGCCGCGCTCGCCGTTGTCCGCGTTGGTGATCTCGGCCACGCCGACCGCTGACTCGAGGGTGATCACGCGGACCTTGGCCGGGCCCTCGACGGTGTCGCCGGAGATGTTCTTGAGCCGGGCCGCCATGCTCAGCGTGCCGGCCGCCCGGTCGAAGCGAACCTCGCCGAGCTTGAGCGTCACCGACTTCGAGATGTCATCGAGCGCGGCCAGGTCCGCGGCGCCGTGCTTGGCGACGGTGCCGCCCACCCGGATCGGCGCTGTCCAGAGTTGGGCGATCCCGGTCCGGTTGTCGGTCCAGGTGGGGTGGAACGAGCCGTCGGCGTCGACCGCGAGGCCGCTGGTGTGGCCGCCGGAAACGAAGAACGGGTCGAGGTACACCCCGAGCGTGACCAGCGAGGTCGTGGCGTCGTTCATCGCCCCGCCCCGCAGGTCCCAGGCGATGGTCTGCGGGTACGAATTGACGACGCCGGTGACGGGCACGCTCGCGGAGAAGGTCTCGCCGCCGTCGAGCGAGGCGGCGGCGCGTAGCCGCCAGCCGAGGTTGTCGCCGGCTTCCCTGCGGTCGTACCAGGTCACCAGCACGACGCCGTCCGCGTTGATCGCCACCGACGGCAGCAGATGGTCCGGTCCCTCGCCGCCCTTCTCGGGCGAGCGGTCGTCGTTGACGACCACCGGCTTCGACCACGTCTTGCCCTTGTCGGCGGAGAACGAGAATTGGATCTGGATGCGGTCGTCGACGATGGCGGGGTAGACCGCGTACAGCCGGTCCTTGAACTCCTCGCTGCCGGGGTCGGCGGCGAGCTGGCCCAGCATGCCGCCCTCCGAGCGCTGGCGGTCGAACTTCCAGTCGGTGATCTTCGATGCCGCGCCGAAGGTCTCGCCACCGTCCTTCGAGCTGATGACGTAGAGCTCGCCGTTGGGCCCGACGGTGGGCTCCTGCTCGAGGTTCTGCTGGCGGTCCTTCTTGGTGAGCCCGAACATCACGACGAAGGTCCCGTCCGAGAGCACGGCGGCGGTGCCGACGCCGGCGATCTCGGTGCCGATGGGGTACTGGGCGCTGACCGGGCCGAGGAAGGTGGCGCCGCCGTCGAGCGAGCGGAACAGCTTGAGAGCCGGGCCGACCCGCGACCCGTCGATGCCCCGGATCGAGGCCTGGCCGGCGATGTAGACCCGCCCCGAGCGCTCGCCGCCGGTGGTGTCGACGGCGATGAACTCCCGGTCGATGAACTCGAAGCGCGAGGACTCCTTCCAGGTGCGGCCGCCGTCGCTCGACTTGTAGACCACGGTCTTCGCATCGTCCTCGGGCGCGCCGGGGTCGGGGTCCTTCGGCTTGCCGAGGTCCTTGATGACCAGCGCCACCACGTAGAGGTCGTCGCCGAGGCCGTAGACGGCCGTGGGGTCGCCGTTGACGGAGCCCTCGGCCACCTCGAGGGTCGCGGCCCAGGTCGCGCCGCCGTCGAAGGACACGTAGCAGTGCTGGTCGCAGATCTTGCCGACGTCGTGCGAGGACACCATCGAGCAGGTGATCAGCCGTCCCGGATGGGACGGATCGCCGACCGCGAGGTTCTCGTTGTGCTCCCGGTCCGCGAACGAGCCGCTGACGGGCACCGTGGGTCCGACCTCGATCGGCGCCGTAGCGCGCTGGATGCTCTGGGCGGCGGCCGGCCGCGCGAACCCGCACCACACCGCCGCGACCACCACCATCGACGCGAGAAACTCCGACCTTCCGAGACGCGACATCGTCATCTCCTCCCTCCGCGAGCTGTTGCCGGCCCACCGTCCGGCAGCCGCCAGCAAGCCATGAAAGCGCTTGACAGTCTCGATTCGGGAACTCATGATGCCATCATGAATGAAAATAGTTTTCTCCGCAAGACTTCATGAAAATTCATTTCACGCCCTGACCAGGAGGAGGTGCCATGGTCCGGATCAGCTTCACGTCGTTCGTCGCGGCGATCGCTGTCGCGCTGTCCTCCGTGGCCGGCGATTCCGGCGCCCTGGCGGCCGCGGCCGGGCAGCGGCCGGCGCTCTTCAAGGACAGCCGGCAGTCGCTCGCGATCGCGCGGGCCCAGGGCCGCGAGCAGGTGATGTTGCTGCTGGTCGCGCGACCGGGCGCCGCGGCCGCGGTGGCTGCCGAGGCCGCCCGCCTCGGCGGTGACGTGCGGTATCGCGAGGACGAGGTGGGCTACCTGCGGGTGCGGATCGCGCCCGACCGCGCGACGGAGCTGGCCGGCTTCGAGTTGGTCGAGGCGGCGGCCATGGACTACGAGGACAGCTATCCGGCGCGGCTCGGCCGCGACSCYCAGRCSWKGGCSCCWGGCGASGYCGGCGCCGACKGMAGCGTCAGYGGMGSCGAYCGARRMGRCYGACGSCGARTGGCCGCCRCGGCTCRGCGACTACCCGCTGCAGCACCCCTACTCGCCGCTCGCCGACCTCGCCGCCACCGAGCTCCTTGCCGAGCACCCGACCTGGGACGGCCGCGGCGTGACGATCGCGCTGCTCGACGGCAACCTCGACCTGCTGCTGCCCGAGTTTCAGACCGCGTATGCGCTTGACGGCTCGCCGGTGCCGAAGATCGCCGACTTCCTCAACGTCACCGACCCGCGCGACGACTTCGACCTCAACCCGCAGTGGGTGAACATGGCCGCGACCGTGACCTCGCAGGGGGGCCGGGTGTCGTTCGAGGGCAAGGCGTTCACGGTCCCCGGTGACGGAACCTACCGGATCGGGCTGTTCAGCGAGCGCCGCTTCAACATGGACTCGAATGCGTCGTACATCGATCAGGACATCGACCGCAACGGCAACCCGAAGGGGGACGACGGGCTGTTCGGCGTGCTCTGGCAGGAAGCTGCCAACGACGTCTGGGTCGACACCGACCGTGACCTGAGCTTCGCCGACGAGAAGCCGATGACCGACTACATCGTGCGCCAGGACGTGGGGGTGTTCGGGAGCGACGATCCCGCGACGCCGGTGCGCGACACGGTCGGTTTCGCGGTCCAGACCGACCGGGTCAACAAGTTCGTCTCGATCAACGTCGGCATCTACCAGCACGCCACGATCATCATGGGGTCAGTGGTCGGAAACCGGTACCCGGACGGCCGCGTCCAGGGCGTGGCCCCAGGCGCCCGGATCGTGTCCATGTTCTATGGCGTCAGCAACGCTCACGGCATGATCGAAGGCCTCATCGCCGCCTTCAAGCACCCGCTCGTCGACCTCATCGTGTGCGAGCAGTCGGTGGCGATCGCCTCGCTGCCCTACCTGCTCGCCGACGGCACCCACCCGGTCAGCGTCGTGGCCCAGCGGCTGATCGAGCGCTACGGCAAGCTGCTGTTCGTGCCCGGCGACAACGCGCCGGCGTTCGGCTTCGTCGCCGAGGACGGCCTCGCTCCCGGCGCGGTCAGCGTCGGCGGCTACCAGAGCCGGGAGAGCTATCGCCTCAACTGGGGGTTCATCCCGGAGAACGACGACAACCTGCACTGGGGCGCGCTGTCGCACGGCCCGAGCGGCTCGGGCGCGCTCAAGCCCGACCTGCTCGCGCCGAGCGGCCAGATGTCGACCGACCCCGGGTACCGCAAGGGCGAGCTCCGGAAGGGCCTGTTCCAGCTCCCTCCGGGCTACTCGGTGGACGGCGGCACCTCGACCGCGACGCCGATGGCCGCCGGCGCCACCGCGCTGGTGGTGAGCGCGGCCAAGCAGAGCGGGGTCGCGCACGACGCTGGCCGCCTCAAGGCGGCGATCACCGGCAGCGCCCGCCACATCCCGCGCCTCGGCGCCCACGAGCAGGGCAACGGGCTGATCCAGGTCGGCCCGGCGTTCGACCTGCTGACGAGGCTCGAGGAGACGCCGGCGGTCACCATCACGAGCAGCGCTCCGGTGCGGACCAAGCTCAGCCACCTGCTGCGGACGCCGGACGTGGGCATCGGCCTCTACGAGCGCGAGGGTTGGACCGTCGGCCAGACCGAGACCAGGGAGATCACGCTGACCCGGACCTCCGGCCCGAGCGAGCCGATGACCTTCGCGCTGCGCTGGATCGGCAATGACGGCACCTTCGCGGGCCCGGCGTCGGTGACGCTGCCGCTCGGCACGCCGGTGGCGGTGCCGGTGACGGTCGCCGCCGCCAAGGAGGGCGCTCACACGGCGATCCTCTCGATCGACCACCCGTCGTACCCGGCGCCGGTCCACCGCGTGATGGCAGCGATCGTCGTGCCCTACCGCTTCACCGCCGACGGCGGCTACTCGGTGACGGCCGAGGTCACGCCGCCGCTGCCGGGCGACACCGGAGCGTTCGTGGAGGTCCCGCCCAACGTGGAGGCGCTGCAGTTCTCCGCGTCGTCACCGGCCGTCGGTCTCTCGGTCATCTCGCCGGACAAGGAGATGCTCTACGTCTGCCCGTTCAAGCCCGAGGGGACGACCGAGCCCTGCACGGTGGTGCGGCCGCAGCCCGGGGTGTGGGAGATCAACGCAGCGAACAGCCGCTTCGCCTTCAGCTTCGACCCCACCGCTGCGGTTCCGCTCGAGGCCGAGCCAGTCACGGTCGTCGCCACCCTGCTCGGCGTCGAGGCGACGGTGGATGCGTCGCCCTCGGCAGCACTCGTCGCCGGCGGCTCGCAGCCGCTGACCCTCGGGCTCACCAATCGCCTCGCCAACGTCACTGCGGCGGCAGCCGCGGTCGAGCTGGCCAGCGCCGTCCAGGCGCACGGCACCGTCGCCGAAGGTGAGCAGCAGGTCTGGGAGGTCACCGTGCCCGAGGGCGCGACGTCGCTCTACGCCGCGGTGAGCGTGAGCGACCCGGCGGCGGACGTCGACGTCTACCTGCTCGACTGCACCGTGCCGGAGGAGAAGCCCGCCACCCCAGCCGAGGAGCTGGAGAAAGGCAACAAGTCTCCGGCGGCGCCGCCGCCGATCTGCGCGCCCCGCGCCAAGGCGACGGATGTCGGGGCCGGCGGCGTAGTCGAGGTTGCGAGCCCGAAGGCCGGGCGGTGGGTGGTGGTGGTCGACGGCTACTCGGTCCCGAACGGGCCGGTCGAGTACGAGGTCGTCGACCTCTTCACTCACCCGGGCCTGGGCGCGATCGCGGTCGCCGACCGTCCCCAGCTGCGCGCTCCGGCGAGCGCGTGGACGGCGCAGGCCAACGCGTGGGTGGCGTCGCTCCCGGAGCCGCCGCGCCGGCTCGCCGGCCGGGTGGTCGCGACGAGCCCGCAGGTGACCCGGGCCGGCGGGGCGTTCGGGCAGGGGCCGTCGGAACCGGTTGCGCTCGGTTCGACCATCGTCTGGCTGCCGGTTCAGGAACCATGAACATGGATCGAGGTCCGAATCGCGGCGGTCCTTCCGCCGCAGCCATGAAGGAGGTGGAGAGATGTCACGACTGACGCTCGGTGCCGTGTTGATCGCGATCGCTGTCGGCTCGATGATCGCCGGTGCGGCCGAGACCCCGGCGGCGCCGCGGATCCTGGTCGGCCCCAACATGCTGGTGTCGCGCGACGGAGACTTCCCACACGTCGAGTTGATCCTCGCCACGAACCCGAAGAACGCGAAGAACCTGCTCGGCGGCGCCATCACCTACACCCGCCCGGCCGGCGGGACCGCTTGCCGCACCTACGCGACGGTCGACGGCGGCACCACTTGGCGTCCGTCCGAGTTCGCGGAGCAGGTGAGGTGGGGCGGCGCCGACCCTTACGTCGCCTTCACCCCGCACGGCACCGCGATCTTCACGGCGCTGGCATCCGCCGAGGACGAGAAGGGCCAGATCCGCGGCTTCCTCCATGCCTGGCGCTCGGAGGACGGCGGCCTGAGCTGGGGCCCGACGATGAACCTTGGCTACTCCTACGATCACGAGCAGATCACGGTCGACCAGACCACCGGCCGCTTCGCCGGACGCATTTACATCGGCACGCTCTACGGCTACCCCGAGTACACGGTCGGGGTCTTCCGCTCGGAGGACGACGGTCGCAGCTGGATCGGTCCGGTGGATGCAGCGAGCGGCGGTGGCACGATCGGGATCAACGTCGTCCAGCCGATGGTGCTGTCCGACGGTACGCTGGTGGTCCCGTACGCCGACTTCGAGTTCCTGCCGGACAAGGTGAAGTACGAGGGCATGAGCTCGAGCACCGCGTGGCTGGTGCTGTCGGAGGACGGCGGCGTGTCCTTCGGCGCGCCGCGCAAGATCCAGACCATGCAGTACAACGCCGACGACAAGGTGGGGCGAAACCTGGGCGGGTTCCCTGCCTTCGCCGCGGACAGCCGGTCGAAGCAGTACCGCGACCGGATCTACGTTGCCTGGACCGACCATCGGTACGGCGCGATCCGAGTGCTGTTTTCCCACAGCGAGGACCGCGGCCTCAACTGGTCGGAGCCGACCCTCATCGATCCGGAGGTTCCCGAGGGCGCGATGCAGGGCCAGCCGGTGGTGGCGGTCAACCCGGACGGCGTGGTCGGGGTGACCTGGTACGACACCCGCGACGCGACCGACGGCTTCCAGTTCCACCAGTACTTTGCCGCCTCGCTGGACGGCGGCGGCACCTTCCTGCCCCCGGTCCGCGTGTCCTCGGCAATCTCCTCACCGCTCGGCCCCGGCAACATGAAGATGGGGCCGTCGGTGTTCGAGCACAACGGCACCTCGCTGCTGTCGCTGGTCTCGGCGGCGAGCCGCTGGCCGGGCGGCGGCGACTACATGGGGATGGCTGCCGACAAGAACGGCGTCTTCCATCCCTTCTGGGCCGACGCCCGCACCGGCACCTTCCAGATCTACACCGCGGCCGTCTCGGTGGCGGTGCCGGCGGTGGAGCCGGAGCGCGCGCCGGCGGGCGAGGCCGCAGCGGCGGCTGCCGCCCCGCCCGTGCGGGTCAAGGCGGTCGTGGACGACCGGGTCGAGGTGGTGTTCGACCCCACCCGTTTCGACGGCGCCGCCAAGGTGGCGGGGATCCCGGCGCGGCTGCAGAACACCTCGAAGAAGCCGATCTACCCGCCGATCACGCTCACGGTCACGGGCTTCGGCATGCAGGACCCGGAGCTCCCGGAGTACCCGTACCCGCCGATGTGGGTGATCGACCCGGCGACCGGCGCGGGCGGCGAGACGGCGGTCTACGACTTCTCGGGCGCGCTCGGCAACCTCGAGTCGCTCGAGCCCGGGGCGCTCAGCGGCCCGGTCGTCCTGCAGTTCCGGTTCGAGGACCCGACAATGCCCCAGCCGATCCGCTTCAAGGTTGAGGGGATGGTCGAGCCGTAGCAGCGCGCCGCTGCTGAGAGGGAGGAAGCTCATGACCACGCGCAAATACACAGCGGTCGCACTTGCCCTGGCCGGCGCGGTGTCGTTGCCGTGCCTCGGGGAGCAGGCGGCTCCCGCACCACGGATCGTCATCGGCCCCAACATCATGGTCAGCCGCGACGGCGACGTCGGCCACTGCGAGACTATGATCGCGGCCAACCCCAAGGA
>PQAJ01000019.1 GCA_003105185.1 Holophagae bacterium | reverse complement strand
AGCGTCAGGCCAGCGAGGGATATCGTTCGCATGATTGGGAACCGTCGCGCACTGGTCATACAGTCCTCCTATGGTTCGCCCCCCGACAGGGGGTCAGTTGATGTGTACTGCCCGCAGCGGGCCGGGCGCAATGCTGTGCAAGCCGCCCCAGCGCAGCTGGCAATCAACCTCAGCTTCCCGGTCAAAGGTAGCCGAGACTCATGCAAACCGCCACTCCGTACTTTTTCGGGTCTCACCTGTTGCCGCGCTGTCCGTCACGAATGTTCCAACCCGCTTCTCCGCCCTTCCGCGTGGCGCGCCCACAGGAAAGCGGGTTCTTGAGATCCCACCGCGCCGCAGACGGGAGCGCCGTCACTTCACCTCGATCAACACCTTTGAGATCTCCCCGGTAAACCGCGACCTCGTTTCAGACCCGATCGCCTCGACCACCGGCGTGCCCAGGTCGATCCCCACGTCGGCCGTGTCGTCGGCGGAGAACATGATCGGCTGCGTGCGCTCGATGCGTCCCGCAGCGACCTTCTGGTCGTTGACGTAGAGCGTGCCAGTACCGCCCTTGCCCGGGCCGCCACCGTCGTAGGCGAACTCGAAGCGGATCGTCGCCTTGCCCGGAGCGAGCCGGGTCGTGCTCGCGATCGTCGTGCGCTGCAGGCCCAGGAAGTTGTAGTCGTAGGCTGGCACGCCGTCCTTGACGTACAGCGCCCAGCCGCCAAAGCGGCCGCCCTGCACGAGTATCGCACCGTTGGCGCGGCCCTGCGGCACCTCGATCTCCGCGGTGATGCTCGTTGACTTGTTCTTGACGTCCAGAAACACGTTTTCCGTCATACCCGTCATGCCCTCGGCGAGCACCAGCGACGTCCGTCCGGCCATCAGGTCGGGACGTCCGGCGATCTCCGGGATGAGACGCTCGAACACGCGGTCGTCGAGCGGCAGGACGTGGTACTTCGCGGCCTCCTCCATGAAGATCGCCTGCATCTCGGCGAGCTTCGCAGGGTTTCCTGCGGCGAGGTCGTTCGCGAGGCTGAAGTCGGAGCGCACGTCGTAGAGCTCCCAGATGTCCTCGGCGAGCGGGCGGCGGGGCTCGCGCTCCCATGGCGCCCGGTGAACGGTCCCTGCCAGCCAGCCGTCGTGGTAGATGGCGCGGTTGCCGAAGATTTCGAAGTACTGCGTCAGGTGCCGGTCCTTCGCCGCGGCGTCGTCGAAGGTGTAGGCCATACTGACGCCCTCGATCGGCGCCTGCGGCGTGCCGTTGACGATCGTCGGCTCGGGCAGCCTGGCCGCCTCGAGCACGGTCGGCGCGACGTCGACGACGTGGTGGAACTGGCTGCGCAGCTCGCCCTTCGACTCGATGCCCTTCGGCCAGTGGACCACCATGCCGTTGCGGGTGCCGCCGAAGCTCGATGCCACCTGTTTCGTCCACTCAAACGGCGCGTCGAACGCCACCGCCCAGCCCGCCGCCATGTGGGGGTAGGTCTCGGGCCCGCCCCACTTATCGAGCACCTTGAGGAGATCGGGCACCTGCTCGGCAACGCCGTTGAAGTAGGTCATCTCGTTGAACAGCCCGTTCATGCCGCCCTCGGCGGACGAGCCGTTGTCGCCGACGATGTAGAAGACGAGCGTGTTGTCGAGATCGCCGACGTCCTCGACGGCCTGGATGACGCGGCCGATCTCGTAGTCGGTCATTTCGAGGTAGGCCGCGAACACCTCGGCCTGCCGCGCAAAGAGGCGCCTCTCGTCGGCCGAGAGCGCGGCCCAGTCCTTGATGGCCTCAGGCTTGCCGGCGAGCACCGTTCCCACCGGCACGACGCCCGACTCGAGCTGGCGCGCCAGCGTCTCCTCGCGCAGCGTGTCCCAACCCTGATCAAACCTGCCCTGCCAGCGGGCGATCCGCTCTTGCGGAACGTGGTGCGGGGCGTGGGTGGCGCCCGGCGCGAAGTAAACGAAGAATGGCTTGTCAGGAGTCAGCGCCTGCTGGTACTTGATCCAGGCGACGGCCTTGTCCGTCATGTCCGTGAGGAAGTGGTACTTCGGGTCGTCCGGCAGCTCGACCTGGGCCACACCGTGGTACAGGAAGGGCGCCCACTGGTTGGTCTCGCCGCCGATGAAGCCGTAGAACTCGTCGAAGCCCTGATGCGTCGGCCAGCGGTCGAAGGGCCCGGAGACGCTCCCCTCCCAGGGGGCGGTCTCGTGCCACTTGCCGAAGGCGCCGGTGCTGTAGCCGTTGAGGCGCAACATCTCCGCGAGCGGGGCCACGCTGTTCGGTAGCCGACCGGTGTTTCCGGGAAACGCGGTCGAGGACTCCATGATCGAGCCGGTTTCGGCGGAGTGGTGGTTGCGCCCGGTCTTGAGCGCCATCCGCGTCGGCGAGCACAGCGCCGTGGTGTGGAAGTTGTTGTATCGGAGCCCGCCATCCGCCAGCCGGTCGAGCGTGGGCATCGGCACCGGCCCGCCGAAGGTCTCCGAGGCCCCAAAGCCCACGTCGTCGATCAGGATGATCACGACGTTGGGAGCGCCGTCCGGCGCCTTGACCTCGAAGTGGGGCGGCGGTGTCGCGTTGCGCACATCGAGCTCGGTGTAGAACGGCCGCGCCGGCTCGGGGACCGGTAGCACGGTCCGGTTGAGCGGAGCCTCCCCGAACTGCGCCTGTGCCCACGAGCCCGTCAAGAGCATCGTCGCGGTGACCGCCCAGCCGAACAGCGATCTCGTTCCTCGCGTTCTCATCAGTTCCTCCTGTTCTCTTGGTGGGCTGCTCCTTCCAAAAGGCCCAGCCCTGTACGTGACCGTGATTTCTCCACCCGCGCGGCAGCCGCTCGACGCCCTCGGAAGACTGTCCGTCTGGCGGGCCCTGGCGTGCTTGCGCACCGCGATTCGCCATGCCGGGCGACTCTTCATCCAAACCGAGCTGCGACACGCTATCACGTCGCGCCCTCGGCCGCACCGTTCGGCCGACCCGGGCCCAGGCTCTTCTCAACCAACTCGAAGCCGCGCCTGGTGACGATCTCGTCGATCTCCACCAGCGGCGCGGCGGCAGCGATGTCCCCGACGACGAGGATCATACGGAAGTACACCGTGCGGAGCTGGCGATGGAGATTCTCGCGGTCGTGCCACTCGTCCGCGAAGGTCACCGCGCTCACATCGTTGATGTCCGTCGGCAGCCGGGTGGCGCTGCACCCAGGCTTGCGTCCGGTCGTGTCCTCAGCCGAGCTCTCGTCCAGGGCCTACCCCTGGACCTTCGCAAAGAGGGTGGACCACTCGTCCTCGGTGAGGATCTGCCGGAGATCGAACATCCGGTCGAGGCTCACCCTCTGGACGTTGCGCCGCTGCTCGGACGCGAGCTGCAGGTACGGGAGGAGGTCGTCGAACCCGGCCGCCTGATCCTCGTCGGTCGCGCTGAACTCCTTGACGATCTTCTCGAACCGCTTGCCGATGGCCTCGAGGTCCTGCTGACCCAGCTCGAGCTCCTGCACCGCGGCCTCGGCCCTCTCCGGGTCCGCCACAACCTGCCGGACCAGCGCCCGGGTGTCCTTGCCGAACATCTTGGCCGCCAAGCCGTTGCCCCCCGAGAAAACCAGGAACCCCACGAGAAGTGCTGCGAGCATGGTGTCAGCCCTCCTTCCCGGACGATGGCGCCTGGCCGAGCGATCGCGAGGCGGCGTACGTCATCATCTCCAGCTCGAGCTTCCTCAGCTTCTTCCACTCCGCCGCCGTGGCTTCAGCCTTGAGGGCGGCGTGGGCGGTGAGGCAGCGCCTCGCCAGCGCCTCGTGCTTGGAGTTGAAATCGGCAAGCGACGAATCGACGGCCGCCCTCGTGCTGCCGTGGTCGAGGAGCAGCGCGCGCAGCGAGGCGCCCTCGTCGGCGATCAGCCCGTTCAGCTCGCCGATCGCCGCCTCGATCTCGTCGACCGCGGCCAGCATCTTCGCCGCTCGTGCCGGGTCGGCGACGACATCGTGAATGCCGGCGCGGAGCTTGCCAACGGAATCGGCCGGTTCCCTGTCGCCAGCAGGCACGGCCGCCACCGGCAGGAGCAGCGCCGCGCACGCCAGCACGCAAAGGACCACTGAGAGACGCGCCTTCATTGCAACCCTCCGTGAAAGATCAGCCCGACCCCGTGCGCCTGCCGACGGTCAGCGAGCCGTCCCGGCGCAATCGCCCCTCGTCGAGCTACGTGGTGTGGTCGGTGTGGCAAAGCAGGCACTCCATGTGCCCCTGCTGATGGTTCATGCCTTCCCCGGTCTGCCACATGTCGTCCGGCCCGTGGCACTGGACACAGTGCTCGGTCTGCTTGGAAGGCTTCCAGACCGGTGGCGACCACCGGCCGGCGAAGTACTCGTTGCCGGCGTTCACCACCGTGAAGACAACCTCACCACACACCTTCGCGCAGCGCTCCTTCTTCGCCTTCGAGGTGACCTCGGCGCCGGCTGCCAGCGTCCAGCTCGAAACCGAGGAGTGGCACAGCGGGGTCTGGGCCTTGACCTTGACCTGCTTCGGCATCGAGGAGATGTCGTCGAAACGATCGGTCGGGAACTCCTGCTCCGCATACCACCAGAACAGCCGGTCGATGATCTGCCGGCTCGTGTCGGCCTTCTCGTCGTAGGTTGCGAGATTGATGATGGTGGTCACGCCACCGAGCGCCCCGCACAGGGTGCCGTGCCCAGCATAGCCCGCCTGGGCGTGAGACATCAGCATCTCCGGCAGCGTCGTCCACGGGTGACCGACCTTTTCTTGGAGCAGGCTGAGAAGGCTGAGGTATGAGGCCGTGCCGCAGCCGGCTCCCTTCTCGATGTAGAGGCGATAGGCGCGCCGGCCTGCCTCCAACGGGTCGAGGGTGGCCCACTTCCACGGCAGGGGCGGCACGCCGGCCGGCGCTTCGGCCGCACCCGGATTCGAGCCGGCAAACGCCGTCAAGCCGCTGCCGATGCCGCCTCCCGCGAGGAGCGCAGCGCACCCGGTCAACAGGTTGCGGCGGGACATCGCTCCCTCGGTCTTCCCACTCACGCCCATCGTGACCTCCCCGCGTGACCCCCGGACGGCTCCGCTTCACGAACGCGCAGCGATGTGCGCAGCCTCTTCGACGCCGCGACTGTACCACTGCCGGAGCGTGACGACGGCACTCCATCGGCAATGCGCCGCCGGAGGCCGCCGTTGACCCCGGGCGAAGCTCTCGCCGGCCAAGGTCCCGGCGCGAAGCCCGGAATCGCCTCGCTGGCCCGACGGAGCGCCCAGTCCGACTCCGCTCAGAGGGCGCCCGGGTCGCGAGGCTCCAGCTCAAGCTCCCGGGCGCATCACGGCGCGACGATTGAGGCACCGTCGCTGCCCCAACCTCTCCGCGATCCCAAGCGGCAGTTCACCTGGAAAACGGTCTGATCAGCAGCGGCGCCGGAGGCCAGCGTCCCCCGGTCGACGCGCCTCAGAAGGTGTAGCTGCCGCCGATCGAGTACATGTACACGTTGTCGGCGCCCGCGATGTCGAAGTACTCGACCTCGGCGCGGGCGGCGAAGGACTTGAAGCGGAGCTGGAAGCCGAGGCCGTAGGCCGGATCGGTGCCGCTGTCGGAGAAGCTCCCGGAGAGGTCCTCGAGGTCGACGTTGACCTTGCCGTCCCACGACATCATCCCGACCTTGGCGAAGACGTCGGCGATGCCGAGCGGCAGGAAGCCAACCGCGAACGCGTCGTATCCGGTGACGTCGGCCTCGAGGGTGCCGCCGTCCACGTCCTCCTGAGGGGCGCCGAGGTCGACGTAGCTGCCCTCGACCCCGAGGAAGGTGAGGAAGCGAAAGCCGGCAAACACCTTGTAGGCGGTGTCCGTAGCCGAGAAGTCGACGGTGCCGGCGTCCTCGGCGAGATCTTCGATCTTGATCTCGGCCTGGCCGACGCTGGCACCGAGGTAGAAGCCGTTGTCGGACGCGACCGCCGGCACCGCGAGCAGGGCGAGAGCTGCTGTCAAAGCGGCCGAGAGTGAAAAACGACGCATGGTGTCCTCCTCTGATTCAGGATCCTACATTGGCTCACGGCACGGGACAATGCTCATGGCCGACGAGACGTTTCCAGCCAGCCGCCAGAATCTGCAGCAGATTCGACGCCGCGCCAGACCTCAGCGAATCTCCTCGAAGACCGCCTTCACCTTGCCCTTGCGGACCGCGCGCTCGAGGGCGGCGTGGTCCTTCTCGTTCTGGTCGGCGTAGGCCACGGAAAACGCCGCAATCGCCCGGTCGAAGGCGTCGCTCTTGCCCATGTACCCGCT
>PQAJ01000018.1 GCA_003105185.1 Holophagae bacterium | reverse complement strand
TCGGCAAACCAACAGAATCGAGAGCACTTCTTCTCCTCGGCATCCCTCCTCGACATCGCTCGCGCGGCCGACTTCGAGACCTGTTGGATCTCCAACCAGCCGATGTACGGACCGTGGGACAACGTCGTCTCCGTGCTGGCTGCGCAGGCCGACAGCGTCCTCAACCTCAACACCAGCGTGGGCAAGTCGACGCGGACCAAGCTCTACGACGAGGCCGTGCTCCAGGTACTCGGCAGCTTCCTCCAGGCGGCGCGCGGCCGTAACCAGCTCGCCGTGATTCACCTCATGGGAAACCACGGAAACTATTGCGACAGATATCCCCCTGAGTTTGCAGAATATGCAGGAGAATTGAATCCATTCGTTTTTGGCAAACTTGCAGGGAAATTCGACGGCGTATTGAACTGCTATGACAACAGCATGCTCTACAACGATTTTGTTGTGAACAGCATCATCGATCTCATCCGACAATCCGGCAGGACTGGTGCGGTCATGTACGTTGCGGATCACGCTGATGATGTCCTCGGCGGATTGCGTCACGCGTCATCTCAGTTCACCTACCAGATGACCAGTATTCCGGTGTTTTTCTGGATTTCAGATGGGTATCAAGTTGCGTATCCAGCGAGTCGAGAACATCTGGAGAAACATCTCGATGAGCTCTTCCCGAACGACTTCGTTTACGACACGATGATCGGCATGATGGGCATTGCGACCGATGAGTATGATGCCCGGTGTGACCTGTCGTCGCCGGCCTACCAGCTCGCCGAGAGCGAGGCTCTCACCCTTGGCGGCAAACGACGCTACGTCACGCCGCAGAACCGGGGCTACCACCAGGGCAGCAATCTGCGGTCGCTGCAGCAGCAGGGCCTCGCTCTGCGCGTCATCCCGCACCGGGTCAACACCCTCGGCAAGCTCGCCCAGGTGGTCTGGGACGGGGCGCAGGGGACGGAGACCGATGTCCGGATCGACCAAGCCGCGGGGGCGATCAGAGTCGGCCACGACGTCGAGTCGCTGACCAACGGCACCCTCGAGGAATTCCTGAGCGCGCCGGCGGCCGCCACGCTCGGCAAGCTGTGGCTCGACGTCAAGAACGTGACCCCCGACAACGCGGCCTTCTTCCAGGAGCAGATCCTCGACCTCGACCGGCGCCACGCGCTCAGGGACCGGACGATCATCGAGACCTCCAACCCCGCCGCTGGCCTCGCTGCCCTGCGCGCAGCGGGATTCCAGACGTCGTACTATCTCCCCACCGACGACATGCTGGCGGCCATCGAGCGGGGCGATGACGCAGCGTCGGCGGGCCTCGCCGACGCGATCGCCCGCCGGGCGTCAGATGGGGCCTTCACCGCGGTCTCCTTCGACGCGCGCGCCTATCCGTTCGTCGCGAAGTACCTGGCGCCCCGGCTCGACCCCGCCGTCGCCTTCCACGCCTGGGATCTCACCGCCAAGCTGTGGCAGCCCGGCCTGCTCGACGAGCTGCGCCAGCGGGACGTCTTCAACGACCCGCGCGTCGCCACGATCCTGCTTCCCTGCGACTCCGTCTTCTCCTATTGACCCGGGGCGAACCGCGGAGCGTGTAACATCTCGCGAATGACCTGACGAGCGGCCCGCGCGCTCGATTCGAAGAGAGGAGTCCAATGACCCTGCTCATGTACTGCGGCCACCACAAGTGTGCGACGCGCTGGCTGGTCGACATCCTGACCGACGCCTGCAACCGGGTCGGGTTGGAGTTCTTCGAGGCGCACAACGCGGGGATGTTCGGTCGCGACCTCGCCTCCTTCCTCGCACAGCGGCCGGTCGACCTCCTGGCGTACACCAACGCGCGGCACGAGTTCATCGATCGCCTCGGCGACTATCGGGGGTTCCACGTCATCCGCGACCCCCGGGACATCCTGGTTTCGGCCTACTTCTCCCACCTCAACTCGCACCCGACCGACGGCTGGTCGGCCCTGGAGCAGCACCGCCAGAAGCTCACGGCGTGCTCCGAGGAGGAGGGGCTCACCCTCGAGCTCGACTTCATCGAGGACGTGTTCTCGGCGCTGGCGCGCTGGGACTATAGCCGTCCGCAGATGCTCGAGCTCAAGATGGAACGCCTGGTCCGCGACTCCTACGAGGGCCTCATCGAGGTCTTCCTGCACCTCGGCCTGGCCGACCCCGAGGACGTCCCCCTGGAGGAGGAGCTGCAGCGGATCGCCGGTCGGGCACAGGCCGTGGTCGAACCCGACCGGCCTGGGTCAGCGGCCGCCCGCCGCCTCCAGAGGGTGGAGCTCCTCCACATCATCCACAGCCATCGCTTCTCCAAGAAGGCGGGGGGTCGCCACGTGGGCCAGGAGGACTCGCGCAGCCACTACCGGCGCGGCGAGGCCGGCGACTGGCGGCATCACTTCACGCCCCGGCTGGCCGCGAGCTTCGCCGAGCGGTACGGGAAGATGCTGACCGACCTCGGCTACGAGCGTGACGAGGGTTGGTGGCGGGCGGCCGGTCCTTCCTGAAAAGGAACCTCATCCGACGCGATGCGGGCGGCTCCAGGACCGTGAGCACGGAAAAGGCCACCGGGCCGGAGCCCGGTGGCCTCAGAGTTTCCAGCGATCGCTCGTCAGCGAGTCGAGACGTACTCGTCGAAGTAGAAGTAGCCGCTGGCCAGCGGTCCCAGCTTCGGATCCGGGGGCACGCCCACGCGAACGCGGTCGACGTTCCAGGTGGAGTTCGGGATGTTGGTGGCTTCGAGCTTCAGCGAGCCGTCACGCCACATGCGGGCGATGCCGTTGTTCCCGCCCGACGCCTGCTGCCACTCGATCTCGATGAAGTGTGGGTTGGGGGACGAGCTGCCGCTCAGGAAGGTGCCGCCGAGCCACTGCCAGTAGGTGCTGTCCTTCCTGACGTTGAGCGCGATGCGCCACGCGGTGTCATCGTTGTTCCGGCACAGGTAGACGAACGTGTGCTGCGTCGGCGACGGGGCGTCACGATAGAACTTCATGAACACGAAACACTTGTTGACGCTCGGGGTGACGGGCAGGTTGAGGTGGGTCGCGTCGACCCAGAACGAGACCCTGAAGTGACTCTCGGTCTGCGGGTGATCGCTCTGAACGTACGCATCGTCCAGCGAACCCGGATCGATGATCACCTTCAGCCCGTAGCCGGTCCCGTTCATCGCCGCTTCGGGCAGGACCTGGAGGGTGTTTTCGGCCATGGCGACCCCGGCAAACATGAGGACGCCCAGCCCGACCACGACAACTGCTAGCAGCTTTCTCATCCCATACCTCCTCGGTTTCTTTGTTACATCCCGTCGGGACGCCGGCGATTCCAACCATCGTTCCTGAGGAAATCGCCACGCTTCCCGGGCACTCATCGTACACAAGGACGTTCGAAACCGCAATCGGTAACGCCAAGTCTGCCGGTTTCCTGGCGGCGACGCCCGTAGCTCTCGGGTGGCCCCGGCGACCGATCGGGACGGGCCATCCGGGCGCTTCGTGAGCGGACATCGAGAAAGGACGGACGGATTCTCAGTTTGACCGTGCCGGACAGCTGGCGGACAATGCCCGCCGGAGGTGCGGTGATCACGGCTTCGGCACAGAAACGGCGGCAGTCAAGCCGGGCGTCGCGAAGGTGCGCTGCCGACCGCGCCGCCCGGACCGAGGCCGTAGCGACACCGACCGGCCGGGTTGGCCCTGCCGCCAGGCGAGCCCGGCTCCCTGGCGCGCGCCGATCAGCCGCCGCCTGGCGGTCGGCCCGGCGGTCCGTCGTGCTCGCCGTGGCCGCCGTGGCCCTCCTGTCGTGCGCGGCAGAGACGGGGCCTCCCGACATCGTGCTCGTCTCCCTCGATACCCTCCGGCGCGACCACGTCGGCCTCGACGCCGGCGGCGGGCGGAGCCTGACCCCGGCGCTCGACGCCCTCGCCGCGGAGTCGGTGGTCTTCGACGACGCCTGGGCCCAGGTGCCGTTCACCCTGCCCTCGCACATGTCGATCTTCACCGGCCTCTACCCCGACGTCCACGGCGTCGACCGCAAGACGGCGCGCCTCGCCGCCGCCGTTCCGACCCTGCCGGAGCTGCTGCGGACCGCCGGCTACCACACCGTCGGGCTGGTCAGCAACCTCTGGATGGAGGGCGACTTCGGCTTCGCGCGCGGCTTCGACCACTACGAGCGGCTGCCCTACGGACTGGTCTACGCGGACCGGGTCAACCGCCGGGCCTTCGAGCTCCTGGACGCCCGCGGCGACGACGGCCGGCCGTTGTTCCTGTTCCTGCACTACATCGACCCGCACTCCGACTTCTTCAAGGCCGGCGAAAACGCGCTCCCGTACTATGCGCCGGCCGCGTTCCTCGAGGGCCTGGGCGTGACGCCGGCGAGCCGCGAGTTCTGCGATCCGGCGGGCGGCTGCGCGACCGAGTTCCTGATCGCCGCCGACCGGGATTCGCGGCCCCTGCCCGAGGCGACCGTTGAACGGATCGCAGCCCTCTACGGGCGCGGCGTGGCCTACCTCGACGGCGAGATCGGGGAGCTGGTCGCCGGGCTGCGGCAGCGGTCGCTGTGGGACGACTCACTGGTCCTCGTCACCTCTGATCACGGCGAGGAGTTCCGCGAGCACGGCAGGTTCGTCCACGTCCAGCCCTACGTCGAGAGCCTCGCGGTGCCGCTGCTGATCAAGCTGCCGCGCGCACAGCGCGCCGGCACCCGGGTCGCGGCCACGGTCGAGACTGTCGACTACCTGCCGACCCTGCTCGACGCGGCCGGAGTGCCGCCTCCCTCGCCCGTCCAGGGGCGGAGCCTGCTGCCGCTGGTCCGCGGCGAGCCGCAACCGGAACGCTCGGCCTTTGGGCGCGACAAGCTCGATCGGCAGCGCTTCGCGCTCCGGCTCGGCCGGTCGACGCTGGTCCACCACCTCGAAACGGGGCGCTGCGAGCTGTACGACCGCATCGACGACCCGGGAGAGCGGCTCGACATCGCCAACCGCCGGCCGCAAGCAGTCGATGCGATGCGGGCCACGCTACTCGCCATCATCGACGCCAACCGCGCGCTGGCGGCGAAGATTGCCGCGCCGCAGGTCGGCGCCGACGTGCTGACCGAGGACGAGGCCGCGAAGCTGCGCGCCATCGGCTACCTGGAGTGAGCGTGCGCGACGTAGGAGCGGATGCCCGCCGGCCCCGTTGCCGATTCCCCTGCCGCACCGTGGGGCGGGCCGCGCTGTGCACGGCGGCTGTAACCGTCGCCTGTGCCGCCGCCCTCGGTTGCGGGCGCGCGGGCCCGCCGCCGCCGCGCCCCCATCCGATCATCATCGTCGACGTCGACACGCTGCGTGCCGACCACCTCGGCTGCTACGGTTACCAGCGCCCGACGAGCCCGCACATCGACGCCTTCGCCCGCGAGGCAGTGTTCTTCGGGTGGGCGTTCAGCCAGGCCCCCAACACGCCGCCGTCGCAGACCTCGATCCTGACCGGCCTTTACCCGTCGACCCACGGCATGGTCTTCGACGAGGACCGGGTCCCCGACGAGGTGGTGACGTTGGCCGAGGCGCTCGCCGGACACGGCTTCACGACCGCCGGCTTCCACGACGGCGGCTACATGCGGGAGGTCTTCGGGATCGGCCAGGGCTTCGCGACCTACGACAACAACCACGGCCAGGGGCTGAAGGCGATTGGGCCCAAAGCGGAGTCCTGGCTGCGCGAGCACGCGGACGAGAACTTCCTGCTCCTCATCCACACCTACGACGCCCATACGCCCTATGCGCCGCCGCCGCCGTTCGACACGATCTTCATGGACGGCGTGCCCGCTCCGACGCCCGGCTTCGAGCCGACCACGAAGCAGATGAATGAGGTCCGGCTCTCCAAGTTCACCAACCACCCCCTCACCTTGCCGCCCAACGATGTCGCCTACGCCATGGCCCTCTACGACGGCGAGATCCGCTACGTTGACGAGTGGTTCGGCGGCTTCTGGAAAGTGGTCTGCGACCTCGGCCTCGACCGGCGGGCCACCGTCGTCTTCCTGTCGGACCACGGCGAGGAGTTCCAGGAGCACGGCTCGGTGATGCATGAGAAGCTCTACGCCACCGTCACCCACATCCCCTTCATGATCCGGCTGCCCGGCGGGCGCCTGGCGCGCCGCGTCGACGCAGTGGTCGAGTCGGTGGACCTCATGCCAACGCTGCTCGAGCTCGCCGGAGCTCCGCTCCCCGCCGGCATCCAGGGCTCGAGCCTGGTACCGTTCCTGACTGGCCGCCCGGCCGCGGGGCCGCACGCGGCCTTCTCGGAGTCGCCCTTTTTCGGCCGCAGCCGTGCGGTCGCCTTCGGCGACCACCACCTCCTGCTCAACATGAAGACCGGGGCCACCGAGCTGTACGACGTCCGCAACGACCCGCTCGAGCAGGACGACATCGCAGCCTCGAAGCCACCCGTGCTCGAGATCATGGCCGGGCTCCTCCACAGCTGGGAGGAGGAGGTCGCCTCCTCGACCGTCGACCGCAGCGGCGAGCCCGCCCCGCTCGACGAGGAAACGCTCGAACAGCTGCGGCAGCTGGGGTACGTGCAGTGACCGCTCGCCGCTGTCCCGAGGGGTCGTGATGCCAGCTGCGCTCCACCGGGCGCGCAGAGGTGAGGTCCGCACATGACAGCCGAGCAACTCACGCCGACCCGGGATGACCTGCAGCTCGAGCTCGAACGGCTGCGGGCGCG
>PQAJ01000017.1 GCA_003105185.1 Holophagae bacterium | reverse complement strand
GGGCGGGTGAGGCAGGTCGGGCCACCCTCGGCCTTGAGCGAGAGCTCGTCGCCGCGGTAGGTGTGAACCTCGCAGCCCGCCTCCTCGAGGCGGTTGCGGGTGATCGGGTTGCCGCGCAGCGCCAGGCAGCGGCGCGGGCCGAGTGCGAGCACGTTGGGCCCCATGGTGGAAAACTCGCCTTCGGGCACTTCGACCAGCCGGAAGCCGCGCTCGCCGAGCAGCTGGACAAACGGCACCGGCAGCAGCGGCAGGTAGACCACCGCGAGGTCGCGGTCGAGCACCGAGATCAGTGACATCAGGTGGAGGCAGGCCTCCGGGCCACCACCGTGGGGCAGCGGCACCGGCACGACGGTCACGCCGGCGGGCTCGAGGATGGCGGCGAGCTGGCGCAGCCCCTCGGCGTTGGTCCGGTAGCCGAGGCCGGCCGCGAGGGTGGAGCGGTCGAGCCAGAGCAGGTCGCCTCCCTCGGCGAGGGCGGGCTCGCTGAGGCGGGAGAGGACCGGCACCCCGAGCCCGGCGAACGCCGCGGCCAGGGCGTCCTCCTCGCCGCGCCGCAGTGGCTTGCCCATGCGCAGGATGATCGCGCCGCCGTCGGTCACCAGGGCTGGATCGTGGACGAACAGCGCGTCGGCGTGGTCGGGCAGCGGCCGGTCGTGGACCACGACCTCGGCGCCGCTGCGCCGGAGGATCTCGACCAGCGCCGAGTGCTCGTCGAGTGCCGCGTCGAGGTCCGGGGTCGCGGTGTAGTGCCAGCGGCTCGGGTCGGCCTGCCCGAAGGCGGCGTCCGGTGGGCGCACCAGCACGGACCTTAGGGTCTCGTGCATGGTCTGGCAGCCAAAGTTGACGGTCACGCCCCCTCCTCCTGGTCGGCGAGCTCCTCGAGACGCAGCGGATCGCTGCGCACCGTCTCGGAGCGGCTCAGCACCACCTCGCCGGGCGGCGCGCCGCGCCGCTTGCCGAGATCCCGGCAGCGCGCCATGTGGACCGCGAGCCGGCCGCCGCGCCGCGCCTTGGAGTAGCCGGCGGCAAGGCTGGCCGCGAGGCGCTTGGTGTCGCGCGGCAGGGTGTCGAGTCCGTCGGGGTTGCGGACCACGACGTGCGATCCCGACTCGCCGCCGACGTGAAACCAGAAGTCCTTCGGCGAGGCGAGCTTGAGGGAGAGCACGTCGTTGTCCGCCGCAGTCCGGCCGATCAGGATCACCATGCCGTCGGGTGAGACGACGCGCCGCGCCACCGAACGCCCCTGCCAGATCCCGGCGTCGGGGTCGGACGGCGGGGGCGGGCCTTTGGCTCGTGCCATGCGGGCATCTTATCCCGAACCAGCGTCCGCGCCCGCGCCCGGCACCCTCGTTCGTTCCGTCCTCCAAAGCACGTCGCGCCAATTCTCTGCAGGCGCTTCCCGAGGTGACTCGCGGCCGGCGGCCGCGGTGACCAGCCGTCACCAGCGGGTGGCCGTAGGCCGCAAGCTACTGCGGCCACGGCCACAGCCGCTGCCGTCGGCAGGTTGCCACCTTTGGCGATTTCGGGTCGCGAGCACGTCTCTATGAAGAACGTGGTCCCGAAATCGCCCATGACGGCACGCCCGAAGGACGCGCTTTCCGCGTGCCCGCCTCGCCTCCCGGGCGCGGAAGTGGAAGGGGGAGGGGACCCTGCCGCCTACCGCCCGCGGAACACCCCCGCGATCCGTGCCGGGTCGTCGGTGATGATCCCGGTGGCGCCACGGTCGAGCAGCTCACGCGCGTCGGCAGGTGAGTTGACGACCCAGTAGTCGACCCGCAGCCCGAGGGTGCGGCAGCGGCCGATGAAGTGCCGGCCGTCGAGGTCGACGCCCATGCCGCGGCGGGGGATCATCGCCGCCTGCCCGCGCACCGTTCTGCGGGCGACTGCCCGGGGGAGGACGCGAGCGGCCGCGACCTCCCACCGCGTGAGAGCGGTCGGTCCGGCGTACCCGAGGCGGCGTGCCAGGCGCACGAGGTGGCCATGGAAGCTGCCGACGGTCACCCGCGGTGCGGCGCCGTGGCGGTCGATGAGGCCGAGCAGCTCGGGCACGGCGCGCGGGTCGTCGGGCTTGAGGTCGACGCTGATCGGCAACCCGGGAAATGACTCCAGGACCTCGTCCAGGGTGGGGACGGTGTGGCGCGCATCGCCGCCGCCTGGGAAGCCGGCCGCCACGGTCCACCGCCGCACCGCCTGCAGCGGAAGATCGGCGATCCGGTCGCTGACGCCGGCCATGCGCTCGCCGTCGGGGTCGTGCGCCACCACGATGTGGCCGTCCGCGGTGCGGTGCACGTCGAGCTCGAGCGCGGTCGCGCCGTCGTTCAGGGCCTGCCGGAAGGCGGCCATGGTGTTCTCGGGCAGCCGCGCCGAGGACCCCCGGTGGCCGAAGAGCCGCAGCTCATGGGGAGGCCAGACCATGCGACTACTATGACAGCACTTCTCCAGTCGGAAGCGGGCGCGGAAGCGGGAGGAGGAGAGCTACCAGCCCCTGGAGCGGAGATTTTCGACTGAGAACCCCGTGAGCGAGGGCAGCTTGAGGTTGGCGACGTCGAAGCCCGGGTCGTCGAGGTGGTCGGGCGTGGGCACGGCGATGACCCGCATCCCGGCGGCCACGGCCGCCTGCACGCCGCGCACCGAGTCCTCGATCGCCACGCAGCCGGCGGGAGGTACGCCGAGCCGGCGGGCGGTGGTGAGGTAGACCGCCGGGTCGGGCTTGCCGCGCTCCTCGTCCACTCCCGAGCACATGACAGAGAAGCAGCCCTCGAGGCCGAGCGCGCGCACCACACGCTCGATGAGCTCGAGCGACGAGGACGAGGCGAGGCCGACCGGGAGGCCGGAGGAGCAGGCGGCCCGGACGGCGTCGACTGCGCCCGGCAGCGGCTGGCCGTGCGCCGCGATCAGCTCGGCGACGCGGGCGTCGATGGCGGCGGCGACCACGGCCTGGGTTCGGGCCAGCCACCGGTGCTGGCGGTACCAGTAGGCCACGAGCTCGTCGGTGCGCAGGCCCATGGTCCGCTTGCAGTCATCGTCGCTCAGGATCAGGCCCTGCTCGGCGAAGACCTCGCGCTCGGCGCGCCGCCACAACGGCTCGGAGTCGATCAGCACGCCGTCCATGTCGAAGATGATCGCCCGCATCGCGCACAGACTAACCCGGACTCGCCGGAGCGGGAATCCTCGAGGGCGCACGGCGACGAAGCGCGCATCGCTGAGGGCTCCGAGTCGAGCTATGCTGTGGCCGCGACTCGGAGGCGGGATGTTCGAAAGTGCCGAGCTCGGCAGAAAGGTGACGAAGAAGGCGTTCGACCAGGCCGTGCCCGCGCTGCGGGTCGAGCTCGTCGATCTCCAGCAGCGTCTGCGGCGGGCCGATTTCCCGGTGCTGGTGTTGTTCGCCGGTGTCAACGGTGCCGGCAAGAGCGAGACCATCAACCTGCTCAACCAGTGGATGGACCCGCGCTGGATCCTCAACTCGGCTTACCAGCCGCCGAGCGAGGAGGAGATGGAAAGGCCCCGCTTCTGGCGCTACTGGCGGGACCTGCCGGCAAATGGGCAGGTCGGGCTGCTGCTGAGCGCGTGGTACTCGCGGCCATTCATGGAGACCGTGTACGGGAATCGCTCGTGGGACGAGTACGACCGGCTGCTGGCCGAGATCGTGGCCTTCGAGCGGGTGCTGGCCGACGACGGTGCCGTGATTCTGAAGTTCTGGATGCACCTCAGCCGGGCCCAGCAGAAGCAGCGGCTGCGGTCGCTCGAGAGGGACGAGCTGCAGAGCTGGCGGATCACCGAGACCGACTGGCGGCAGTGGAAGGGCTACGACCGCTACGTGGAGGTCGCCGAGCACACCATCCGCGCCACCTCGACCGCCCGGGCGCCGTGGATGATCGTCGAGGGGATGGACCCGCGCTATCGGTCGCTGACCGTCGCGACCGCGATCCGCGACGCGCTGCGGAACCGGCTCGACCGCGTCGAGCGGCGGACAACGGGCGGGGGGCATCTCGCTGCCCGGACGGCGGCAGGAAACATTGGATCGGAGGACGCCGTCGCCGCGTCGCTGGCCGAGCCGCTGCGGCACACCGTCCTCACTGAGCTCGACATGAGCCTCACCGTCAGCGCCGGCGCCTACCGCCGCGAGCTGCCCGAGCTCGAGGCGCGGGTCATCCGCCTGTTCCGCGAGGCCAAGCAGCAGAGGATCTCCATGGTGTGTGTGTTCGAAGGGTGGGATGCCGCCGGCAAGGGGGGCGCGGTGCGGCGGCTGGCGGCCGTCCTCGATGCCCGGGACTGCCGGGTGATCCCGATCGGCGAGCCCACGGACGAGGAGGCCGCCCACCACTACCTGTGGCGCTTCTGGCGCCAGATCGGCCGCGCCGGCCGCGTCACCATCTTCGACCGCTCCTGGTACGGCCGGGTCCTGGTCGAGCGCGTCGAGGGCTTGGCCGCCGAGCCCGAGTGGCGGCGCGCCTACACCGAGATCAACGAGTTCGAGCGCGAGCTGACCGACTTCGGGATCGTGCTCGTGAAGTTCTGGCTCCACATCACCAGCGACGAGCAGCTGAAGCGCTTCACGCAGCGCCAGGAGATCGCGTACAAGCGCTGGAAGCTGACCGACCAGGACTGGCGCAACCGCGACAAGTGGCCGGCCTACGAGGCCGCGGTCCAGGACATGGTCGAGCGGACCTCGACCCTCGGCGCGCCCTGGACGCTGGTCGAGGCCAACTGCAAGCGCCATGCGCGCCTCAAGGTGCTGCGGACCGTGGCCGACGCCCTCAAGGACGCTCTCGCCCGCTCGGCGGCGAAAGGCAGAGAGAAGCCCTCCCGCCGCGGACGATAGGCGTCGGGCACTGCGCGCCGAGCTCGGCCGGCGCGACGTGCGACTGTTGCGAACGTGGTCTCTGGTGCAAAGTCCCGAAGATGCGCGCAGCGCATCCCGAGGAGCGTGCGGGCAAAGGCCGATCACAACAACCACATCAGGAGCGCGCTCAGGGGCCTATGCCCCGCACGGTCCTAGAAGATCCCGAGCTCGAGCTTCGCCGCCTCGGACATCATCTCCGGGTCCCAGGGCGGGTCCCAGGTGATCTCGACCTTGGCCGACGTGACGCCTTCCACCGCCGCCACCGTGCGCTCGACCTCCGGCGGCAGCGACTCGGCGACCGGGCAGGTCGGCGAGGTCAAGGTCATCACGATGTGGGCGGCTCCGTCGGGGGACACCCTGACCTCGTAGACCAGGCCGATCTCGTAGATGTTGACCGGGATCTCGGGGTCGTAGATGGTGCGCAGCGCCTCGACCACGCGCTCTCGGATGAGCTCGCTCGACACTTCCATGTTCTCCATTCTTCCAATTGTCGGGTGGGGATTTCGCATCGGCGCGCGGAGGGAATCGGGATGGCACCGCGCGAAATCGACGCCCGAGAATTGGAACTACGCCGTCGATGACGAAGACTCCGTGGATGCCGGGCTGCCGCTGTTATCCAGTGCTGCTTTCAACGTGTGCCAGGCGAGGGTCGCACACTTGACGCGCACCGGGTACTCGCGGACCCCTTCGAAGACCATCAGCTTGCCGAGGTCGAGGCCCTGCTCGGCCGCGACGCCGGTCAGCATGTCGTGGAAGGTGCGAAACAGCTGGGTCGTCTCGGCCACGGTCTTGCCCTTGACCGACTCGGTCATCAGCGAGGTCGAGGCGGTGCAGATGGCGCACCCGGAGCCCTGGAACGAGATCTCCTCGATGCGGCCGTCGCTGATCCGCAGGTAGACCTTGACCGTGTCGCCGCATAGCGGGTTGTGGCCGTCAGCCGTCCGGGTCGCGCAGCTCATGACGTAGCAGTTGCGCGGCTTGCGGTGGTGGTCGAGGATGACCTGCTGGTAGAGATCGCGGAGCTCGGACATCAGCTGAAGACCTCCCGTGCCGTGTGGAGCCCTCGCACCAGGGCCTCGATGTCGTCGCTCGAGTTGTAGACGCCGAACGACGCCCGCACGGTCGCCGACACGCCGTAGCGCTTCATCACCGGCTGGGCGCAGTGGTGGCCGGCGCGGACGGCGACCCCCTCGGCGTCGAGGATGGTGCCGATGTCGTGGGGGTGGATGCCGTCGAGGACAAAGGACAGCGCGCCGGCGCGATGGCGGGCGCTGCCGATCAGGCGGGCGCCAGGCACCTCGAGGACCTTCCGAGTTGCCTCGTCGAGTAACCGCCGCTCGTGGTCGGCGACCGCCTCGGCGCCGAGCCCCTCGAGGTAGCTGAGGGCAGCCGCGAGGCCGATGGCGCCCGCAATGTTCGGGGTGCCGGCCTCGAAGCGGTGGGGCGGCTCCTGGTACACGGTGCGCTCGAAGCTCACCGACAGGATCATGTCGCCGCCGCCCTGGTAGGGCGGCATCTCGAGTAGGTGGGCGCGCTTGCCGTAGAGGGCGCCGATCCCGGTCGGGCCGTAGGCCTTGTGCCCGGAGAAGGCGAGGAAGTCGCAGTCGAGCTCGACGACGTCGACCGCCAGGTGCGGGACCGCCTGGGCGCCGTCGACCAGGACCGGGATGCCCCTGGAGTGGGCGGTGGCGATCATCTCGCGTATCGGGTTGACGGTGCCGAGCGCGTTGGAGACCCAGGTGATGCCGACGATCCGGGTCCGCTCCGACAGCAGCCGCTCGTACTCCTCGAGGATGACGTCGCCGCGGTCGTCGATCGGGATCACGCGCAGGTTGGCCCCGCGCTCCGCGCACAGCAGCTGCCAGGGCACGATGTTGGAGTGATGCTCCATGGCCGAGATCAGGACCTCGTCGCCCGCGCCGAGCCGCGGCCGCACGAAGCTCGCGGCGACCAGGTTGATGGCCTCGGTGGTGCCGCGGGTGAAGACGATCTCGCGGCTGTCGCGCGCGCCGAGGTGCTCTTTCACTGCGGTGCGGGCGCTCTCGTAGGCGACGGTCGCGCGCTGCGACAGGGTGTGAACCCCGCGGTGGACATTGGCGCAGTCGCGCCGGTAGAAGTTGTCGATCGCCTCCAGCACCGCCGTCGGCTTCTGGGTGGTGGCGGCGCTGTCGAGGTAGACCAGGGGCCGGCCGTGCACCTCCTGGTCGAGGGCCGGGAAGTCGGCCCGCACGCGGGCGAAGTCGAGCGCCGTGGCCGCGGTCGCCGGGATCACAGCAGCTCCTCGATCATCTGGGAGCTCGGCAGCCGCGCGGCGACGGCGCGCCGGAGGCGATCTCGGAGCTCCGGCACCCGGACGCCCTCGACGACCTCGGCGGCGAAGGCCCAGGTCAGCAGGCTCTCGGCCGAGGTTCGGTCGAGGCCGCGGGAGCGCAGGTAGAAAACCGCGTCCTCGTCGAGCCGGCCAATCGTGGAGCCGTGCGTGCAGCGGACGTCGTCGGCGAGGATCTCGAGCTGCGGGTTGGACTGGACGAGGGCCGCCGGCGACAGCAGGAGGTTGCGGTTGGACTGCCGCGCGTCGGTCTTCTGGGCGCCCTTGTCGACCACGATGCGGCCGTTGAACACCGCCCGCGAGCTGCCGTCGAGGATGCCCTTGTAGAGCTGACGGCTGGTGCAGGAGGGCACGCTGTGGCGGACGAGCAGGTGGTTGTCCACGTGCTGGCGGCCGGAGGTGAGGTAGAGCCCCTCGAGGGTCGCGCCGGCGCCAGCCCCGCCCAGCGTCACCGCGAGGTCGCTGCGCACCAGGCCGCCGCCGGTCACGAACACGCCGGAGTGCATGGCGCTGTCGCGGCCCTGGCGGACCTCGAGAGCGGCGATGTGCGTCGCGCCATGATCGTCGTCCACCACCGAGTAATGGTCGAGCACCGCGCCGTCCTCGAGCACGACCTCGGTGACCGAGCAGGTGAGGGTGTCGGCGCTGCCGCCGGCCGAGCGGTGGACCACGGCCGCCTGGCTCGAGCGTCCCGCGACGATCAGGACCCGCGGCAGTGCCAAGGTCGGACGCCGGTGCCTTCGCGCGACGAGCTGGAGCTCGATGGGGCGGTCGAGGACCATGCCGGCGGGAATCCACAGCAGCACGCCGTCGCGGAACTGGGCGGCGTTGAGGGCGACGAAGGGATGGTCGTTGAGGGCTGCGTGCCGCACCAGGTGCGGCTCGACCAGCTCGGGGCGGCGGACCACAGCCTCGGCGAGGCTGCCGGCAAAGACCCCGTCGGGCAGCCCCTGCAGCCGCGACAGGCCGGGCTCGAGCCAGCCATCCACCACCACCAGGCGGTTGGCGTCGCCGAGCGGCGGTTCGTCGATTGACGGCAGCTGCGGGGCGCGCTCGGCCACGGTCCACTGCGCCTCCTCGAGGTGGCTCACTCCGGTGAAGCGCCACTCCTCCCAGGCGCGGGTCGGCAGACCGAGCCCCGCGAAGCTCGCAGCAGCCTGGCGCCGGCGCTCGGCGAGGAAGCCGGGCTGGCCGCCTGGCCCGTCGAGCAGGGACTCGGCGCCGGCGAGCAGCGGATGGCTCGGGATGGTGGCGGTGGCCATCTGACGACCCCTCACCGGCCCGCCGCAACGGCCTCGCGCGGCTCGGGCTCGAGCCACTCGTAGCCTTGGCTCTCGAGGTGCAGCGCCAGCTCGCGGCCACCGGAGCGGACGATCCTGCCGTCCATGAGCACGTGCACGAAGTCGGGAACGATGTAGTTGAGCAGCCGCTGGTAGTGGGTGATCACGAGGAAGGCGCGCTCGGGACCGCGCAACGAGTTGACGCCGTCGGCGACGATCTTGAGGGCGTCGATGTCGAGGCCGGAGTCGGTCTCGTCGAGAATCGCGAGGATGGGCTCGAGGACCGCCATGTGGAAGATCTCGTTGCGCTTCTTCTCGCCGCCGGAGAAGCCGTCGTTGACCGGGCGCTTGAGCAGCGCCTCGTCGAGCTTGACGAGCTGCATCCGCTCGCGCACGAGCTTGAGGAAGTCGATGGCGTCGAGCTCGGGCTCACCGCGGTGGCTGCGGACCGCGTTGAGCGCGGCGCGCAGGAAGTAGGCATTGCTGACCCCGGGGATCTCGACCGGGTACTGGAAGGCAAGGAACAGCCCTTGGCGGGCGCGCTCTTCGGCTGCGACCTCGATCAGGTCGCGGCCCCGGTAGCGGACGTCGCCCGCCGTGATCTCGTACTCCTCGCGGCCCGCCAGAACCTGGGCGAGGGTGCTCTTGCCGGAGCCGTTCGGGCCCATGATGGCGTGGACCTCGCCGGCGTTGACGCTGAGGTCGATCCCCTTGAGGATCTCCTTCCCGTCGATCGAGCAGTGCAGGTCCTTCAGTTCGAGCAGTGTCTCTTTCTTCATCTGTCTTCCTCACAGTTGGGGTCGATACCTCAACCCACGCTCCCTTCGAGCGACACTCCAAGGAGTCGTTGCGCCTCGACCGCGAACTCCATCGGCAGCTCGCGGAACACCTCTTTGCAGAAGCCGTTGACGATCATCGAGACCGCGTCCTCGGTCGAGATGCCGCGCTGGTTGCAGTAGAAGATCTGGTCCTCGCCGATCTTCGAGGTCGAGGCCTCGTGCTCCATCTGGGCGGTCGGGTTGGCGATCTCGATGTACGGGAAGGTGTGAGCGCCGCACGCATCGCCGATCAGCATCGAGTCGCACTGCGAGTAGTTGCGCGCCCCGTCCGCCTTCCTGCCCACCTTGACCAGTCCGCGATAGGTGTTCTGGCCGTGGCCGGCCGAGATTCCCTTGGAGACGATCGTCGAGCGGGTGTTGCGGCCGAGGTGGATCATCTTGGTCCCGGTGTCGGCCTGCTGGTGGCCGGCGGTCAAGGCCACCGAGTAGAACTCGCCGACCGAGTCGTCACCCTTGAGGATCACGCTCGGGTACTTCCAGGTGATGGCGGAGCCGGTCTCGACCTGGGTCCACGAGATCTTCGCTCCGCGCCCCGCGCAGATGCCGCGCTTGGTGACGAAGTTGAAGATGCCGCCCTCACCGGTCTCCCGGTCCCCCGGGTACCAGTTCTGAACGGTCGAGTACTTGATCTGCGCCCCTTCCAGTGCGACCAGCTCGACGACCGCGGCGTGGAGCTGATTCTCATCGCGCATCGGGGCGGTGCAGCCCTCGAGGTAGCTGACGTAGGCTCCATCCTCGGCGATGATCAGCGTGCGCTCGAACTGGCCGGTGTTGGCGGCATTGATCCGGAAGTAGGTGCTGAGCTCCATCGGGCAGCGCACGCCGGCAGGCACCCAGACGAACGAGCCGTCCGAGAACACCGCCGAGTTGAGGGCGGCGAAGAAGTTGTCGGTGGGTGGGACGACCGACCCGAGGTACCTCTTCACCAGCTCGGGGTGCTCGCGAACCGCCTCCGAAAACGAGCAGAAGATGATGCCGAGCTCGGCCAGCTTGTCCTTGAACGTGGTGGCCACCGACACGCTGTCGAAGACCGCGTCGACCGCTACCCCAGCCAGCGCCGCTCGCTCCGCGAGCGGGATGCCGAGCTTCTCGTAGGTCTGCAGGATCGCGGGGTCGACCTCGTCGAGGCTCGCCAGGGCCTTCTTCTTGGGGGCTGAGAAGTACGAGATCGCCTGGTAGTCGATCTCCGGGTAGCTGACGTTGGGCCAGCGGGGCTCGGACATGGTGAGCCAGTGTCGGTAGGCCTTGAGCCGCCACTCGAACATCCACTCGGGCTCGCCCTTGCGGGCGGAGATCTCGCGGATCACGCCCTCGTCGAGGCCAGGGGGCAGGGTGTCCTGCTCGACCTCGGTGACGAAGCCGGCCGCGTACTCGCGGTTCGCGAACTCCTCGATGATCGTGGTCTGGGTGCTCATCATTCGTCCTCGCGTGCCCCGGTCACATCCGCTGGCCGGCAACCAGCGGCAGCGAGCCCCGGTCGCCGATCGGGCCACCGGCGAGCACATCGGCAACGGTGATCCCGGCCAGGAAGTCGCCGACCACCGCAGTCAGGCCACGCCACACCGGCCGCAGCCCGCAGCTCGAGGCGCGGCTGCAGGCCGACTGGCCGGGCGCCATGCGGTCGCAGAAGCCCGGGTCGTACAGGCGCTCGTCGAACGCCTCGACGATGCGGGCGATGGTGATGGTGGACGCGGGCGCGGTGAGCGCGGAGCCGCCGTTGCGGCCGCGGGCCGCTCGCACCAGGCCGGCCGCGCGCAGCCGGCCAATCACCTTGGCGACGGTCGCCTCGGGGATCCGCTCACGTTCGGCAAGCTCGCGGATCGTCAGCTGGCCGTCGGCAGCGGCGAGCCGCAGGACGAGCCGCAGGCCGTACTCCTCGAACTTCGTGATCCGCACTTCGCCACCTCCACCTCCGGCAACCCAGAATGTGGAAGTGAAATTCCAGATTTATGAGGGCTCGACCCGATCGTTGGTGAGGTGACTGGAAGTTCAATGTAACGAGATGTTTGAGCGCCGAGACAGAGTGCGACTGTGGTCTGGGGAGCCGAGCCGGGAGCGCGGTGATGGCGGGTCATTCATTCGGGAACGGGAACGAGCGACGGCGGGCCCGGAAGGCCGGGCCCGCCAGTGGGTCTCTTGGGTGCAGGGTCGCGGTCAGTGCCGGAGCTGCCGGGGGGCGCCGCCGCCTTCCTCCGACGGGCTCGGGAAGCGCAGCTTGCCCTCGCGGAACTCGCCGCCGCGCAGGGTGTGGGCCAGGGCCTCGCCGAGCTCGCTGACCAGGTGGAGGGTGAGGCCCTTGCGGATCTCCTCCGGCAGGTCCTCGAGGTCGGCCTCGTTGCCCTTGGGCAGCACGATGGTGGCGATGCCGGCGCGCACCGCGCCCAGCACCTTCTCCTTGACGCCACCGATCGGCAGCACCCGGCCCGACAGCGTGATCTCACCGGTCATGGCGACGTCGCAGCGCGCCGGCCGTACGGACAGCGCCGACACCAACGCGGTCGCCATGGTGAGGCCGGCCGAGGGGCCGTCCTTGGGAATGGCGCCCGCCGGCACGTGGATGTGCACGTCCTGCTCAAAGGCCTTGGGTTCGATGAACAGCTCTCCGCCATGGGCCCGCGCGTACGACCAGGCCGCCCGCGCCGACTCCTTCATCACGTCGCCGAGCTGGCCGGTGAGGACCAGCTCGCCCTTGCCCGGCATCGGCGACGCCTCGACGAACATGATGTCGCCGCCGACCGGCGTGTAGTACATGCCGGTCGCCACCCCGATCTGGTCGGCGGGCGCGGCGTGCTCGGGGTGGACCTTGGGCCTGCCGAGCAGCTCGCCGACCTGCTCGGCGCCGACGTCGGTGCGCTCGACCTCCTCGGCCGCGATCCGGCGCGCGACCTTGCGCGCGATCCGGCCGATCTCCCGCTCGAGCTGGCGCACGCCGGACTCGCGGGTGTAACGGCTGACCACGGTCTGCACCGCCTCGTCGGCGAACGAGATCTGCTCGTCGGAGAGGCCGGCCTGTTTGATCTGGCGCGGGATCAGGTAGCGCCGGGCGATCTCGAGCTTCTCGCCCTCGGTGTAACCGGCGAACTCCACCACCTCCATCCGGTCCTGGAGCGGGATCGGGATGTTCTGCAGGAAGTTGGCGGTGCAGATGAACTGGACCGCCGAGAGGTCGAAGGGGACCCCCAGGTAGTGGTCGGTGAAGGTGTCGTTCTGGGCCGGGTCGAGCACCTCGAGCAGGGCCGCGGCGGGGTCGCCCTGGTAGGACACACCGAGCTTGTCCACCTCGTCGAGCAGGAAGACCGGGTTCTTGGTGCCGGCCTGCTTCATGCCCTGGATGATCCGGCCGGGCATCGCACCGACGTAGGTGCGGCGGTGGCCCCGGATGTCGGCCTCGTCGCGCACCCCGCCCAGGGAGATGCGGACGTACTCCCGTCCCATCGCGCGGGCAATCGACTGCGCGACCGAGGTCTTGCCGACGCCGGGAGGGCCGACGAAGAGCAGGATCGGGTTGCGGCCGACGCTGTCCTTGGCGAGGGTTGGGGAGGGCGCTTCGAGGGGCTCAAGTGGCGCCACGTTGCCCTCCTCGTCGATGACCTCCAACATCGGCGGCACCGCCTCCGCCGCCGGCTCAGGCTCGCCGGACGGCTCGGACCGGGCGCGCATCAGCTGCACCGCCAGGAACTCGAGGATGCGGTCTTTGACGTCGCCGAGGGCGTAGTGGTCCTCCTCGAGAATCTCGGACGCCCGGGCGATGTCGAGCCTTTCCTCGCTTCGCGCCTTCCAGGGAAGCTCGGTCACCGTCTCGAGGAAGGTGCGGATCACCTGGGCCTCCATGCCCTCGGGTCCCATCCGCTCGAGCCGGGAGAGCTCGCGATCGACCTCCTTGCGCGCGATCTCGGGCAGGTCGAGCGCTTCGAGCTTGCCGCGCAGCTCGTCGAGGTCCTCGCGGGCATCCTCGCCGAGCTCGCGCTGGATCGCCTTGAGCTGCTGCCGCAGGAACATCTCGCGCTGGCGGTCGCCGAGCTCCTCCTGGACCTGCGACTTGATGTCCTCCTGGGCGTCGAGGACCGCGATCTGGCGCTGGATGTGGAGCAGCACCTCGCGGACCCGCTCCTCGACCGACAGCGCCTCGAGCAGCTTCTGGGCCGCGGCGGGCTTGAGGTCGAGGTGTCCGGCTACCAGGTCGGCGAAGCGACCCGGCTCCTTGGTCTCGGCGAGGAACTGCTGCACCGCCTCCTTGGGCATGCCGGCGCGGCGGCCGAGCTCGCCGGCGCGCTCGCGGGTCTCGCGGTAGAGGGCGGCAAAGGCCGGGGCCTCAGGGTCGATGGGGGGCATCTCCTCCGCCGCACGCACCGTCGCGACCAGGTAGCCGTCGTGCTCCTCGTAGCGCAGGGCGATGCCGCGGTTGGCGCCGTTGAGCAGGAGCCGCATCCCGGAGGGCCCGCGCTGCATCGGACCGATGGTCGCCACCGTCCCCATCGAGTAGAGCAGCTCGGCGGTCACGTCCTCGGTGTTCTCGCGCTGCGAGACCACGAACACCGCCTTGTCGTCAGTCTTGATCGCGGCCTCGATGGCGCGCAGGGTACCCGGGCGTCCGGCCGCGATCGGCGACGTGACGCCAGGAAAGAGCACCGCTTCCCGCAACGGGATCACGGGAATGTGCAGAAAATCGGTCATCGCTGTCTCCTTTGCTTCTGCGGCGTTCCGTCCCGGTACCAGCCTACACCGTCCGGCGCCGCGCAATGGCTGAAACCTGAGTCGACCTCACTCAAATTCCCGCCAGGCGAGGTGGCCTCGAGCCTCGGTGGCGTGTTCCGAGGCCGGCTGGTACCATGCCATCCCACCGTGGCGACGAGGTATCCCGACCGATCTGGGCCGCGCGGGTTCGGAGGCTTTTCGGGCAGCGGCGCGCCGCCGCCGCGCGACGTCGTGCTGCTGCTCGCCGCGGTCTTCGTCACCTTCTCGATGCAGTTCTTCGAGAGCACGGCCCTGGTGCCGGCGCTGCTCCGGCTGACCCCGGCCGTGCTCAGCGGCTTCGTCTGGCAGCTGGTGACCTATCCGTTCGTCGGCGCCGGCGGCGCGAGCATCTGGTTCCTGCTCGAGCTGTTGGTCCTGTTCTGGTTTGGGCGCGACGTCTTCTGGCGGCTCGGCCGCCGGCGGTTCTGGCGGCTGATCCTGGTCACGGCGGTGGTCGCCGCGGCGGTGGCGCTGCTCACCCACGTGCTGATGGGGCTCGCCGGGGGCGAATCGACCGCGCCTTTCATCACCATGCAGGGCCACCGGATGCTGATCACCATCTTGATCGCCGCGTTCGCGACCCTGTACGGCGAGGCGACCATCCTGCTGTTCTTCGTGCTGCCCCTGAAGGCCCGCTGGTTCCTGTGGTTGGAGATCCTGGCCGCGTTCGTGTTCGGCCTGCTGCCCTCCAAGGACCTCGCAGGCTTCCTCGGAGTGTGCACGGCGGTTCTGGTCGTGTACACCTCGCTGCGCTCGGGCGGGCTCAAGCGGGGATTCCACGACTGGCGCAAGCGGCTCGAGCGGTGGATCCTCGAGCGGCGCCTCGCCCGGCTGCGCCGGCGCCGCCGCTTCGACGTCGTCGACGGCGGCAAGGACGAGATCGTCCATTAGCTTCCGAGCTTTGAGCTCGGAAGCTAGTAGGTGAACGGCGAGGTGTCGCTGAGCCGCTGGGCCGGGATGAAGATCGGATCGTTGGAGCCGTTGTCCACCACCGACGCATAGGCCAGCACCTCGCCGCCGGTGGTCAGCACCTTGACGACCGCGAAGCCGGAGTCGACGACGCCGGCGTTGACGCGGTTGTAGATGCGGTCGTACTGGGTCATCTCGAACGGCTGTAGGGTGCGGCTGACGATCCCGTACCGGCTGCCCGAGGCGTGATAGAGGTGGACCTCGACGCTCACCGGCGTGTCACCCAGGTTGACCATGCCGATGTTGGTGCGAAAGTTCTCATTCTCCTGTAGCTGGTTCAAAGCGCCGGCGCCGTCGGGCGTCAATGCGAGCTCCTCACGCTGCGCCGGGATGAACTGCCCGTAGGTGCCCTCCTGGCCGGCCGCGTTGTAGGTGCGGCTGGTGACCTTGACGTCCGGGTGCGAGGTCGACACCCGTAGGCCGCCGTTCGCGGCGTCGAGGCCGAGCAGGCTGGAGAAAACGTCGCCGATCAGGACCTGCTCGCCCATCGCCAGCGCGAGCGACGCGTTGAGCGGGCTGCTGTTGTCCTGGTTCTTGGCCAGGTAGGCCAGGTTGGCGGTCGCGACGCCGTTCGAGTAGTTGGTCACCGCGATGTCGGTCAGCCAGTAGCTGCCCGCGGTGCCGGCGGCGCGGGCGCCCGCCGGGATGTACAGGCTGGTGACGCTGCTGTCCGGGTTCGAGCAGGCCGAGGCGTCGACGGAGGAGAAGCCGGCCGTCCCGCGACCCACGAACACGTTGTTGCCGATCAGCGCGAGCGCCGTCGAGCCCGAAAGCTGGAGGCGGGCGAGCGGAACGATGTCCGTGCCGAGCGACGGGTCAGCCTCCGCCAGCCCGAGCTGGGGCCCGGTCATGAACAGCCGCTCGTTCCAGACCACCAGGTCGGTCGGAGCAGCGGCCAGGGTCACGGTGTCGGCCTGGGCCAGCCCTTCGTCGCGGATCTCGAACACCACCAGCCCAACCCCGTCGACGCCCACCAGGAGCAGGTCCCCGGTGCGGACGAGGCTGCGCGCAGCGCCGGGCAGGTTGTAGACCGCGACCAGCGACGGCGCAGACCGGTTGAGAACGTCCACGACCGCGACCGCGTTGGCGCCCCCGAGGGCGCAGTAAGCTCGTCGCGAAGACTCGAGGACGTCGACCACCTGGCCCGACAGGGTGAGCTGGCTCTCGACGACCGGCAGATCGTCGGCGCCGAGCGTGACCAGGTAGAGCGTGCCCTCGTTGCTGCCGGCCACGTAGTCACCCGCGCTGCCGCTGAGCGAGACGATCGTGCCGCCGAGGTTGGTGGTGCCGAGGTGCACTGGGGGACCGCTTTCCTGCACGTCGTAGGAACCGATGCCGCTGACGCCCTCCGCGACGACCAGCTGGTTGCCGAAGTACTCGTAGGCGATGTCCAGGGCCTGGCCCTGGGTCGGTGTGGCGTCGAGCAGCGCCAGGTTGGCGGGGTCGGTGACATCGATCCGCAGCAGGCCTGCGCTGCCGGCCGCCACATAGGCCGTCGAGCCGATCACCAGCGGATGGGTCGGCGAGCCGGGGGTCGAGATCGTCGCCAACTCCTCGAGGTCGCAGACCTGGGCCGCGGCGACTGCTGCGGCCAGTGCAAGCAGCACCGTGAGCAGGGTGGCGCGTCGCGTCATAAGTCCTCCGCGGCGATTCTAACCCGCCGGCTCTCGTAGCGGTGTGACCGGGGACGCAGCGCAGACACGGCGGATGAAAGAACGGCCCGGGCTTTGCGCCCGGGCCGGGTCAGTCGCTCGGTCAAAGAAGCGATCAGTCGGTCGCGGAAGCGGCCTCCTGTTCGCGCGGCAGAACCTGCGGCAGCGTGGGCATGAACAGATCGAGGAAGCCCTCGGCCGCCTCGGGCGAGAACTGCACGCTCTCCGGCGCCACCCCGTACGCGGACCCGAGCGGGTAGCACGGGTTGTCGAACAGGATCTCGGTCAGGTCGACGGGAGCGATGCCCGCACCGTAGGTGTCGTTGAGGAAGTCGACCAGGTACTTGGTGAAGACGGCGTAGCCCAGCTGCTGCGGGTGGATGGCGTCATAGCTGACCAGCCCGCCGGTCAGGTACGAGCCGTCGAGGTGGACGCCGCCCAGGTCGATACCGTGATTGATGAGGTCCGCCAGCACAGCGTTGGCGTCGAAGACCGGCAGGCCGAACGCGTCGGCGGTCTGGACGATGATCGCGTTGTACGCCGCGACGCGCTCCTGGATGGCCGCGACCTCCTCGGGTCGCAGCACGTAGCCGGGCTCACCGGTCGCCAGGTTGAAGTCCTCGGGCAGCGGCGGGTAGCCGGGAACCGGCACGCCATAGCCCTGGGCGAGCTTGCTCGACGCGAGCAGGGTCACCAGGCAGTCCGAGGTCAGAGGTCCGTTGGAGCCCATGATCGGCACCACGCCGCCGAGAGCTGGGATGTTGAGGAACGGCGGGATGGTGTGGACGAACGGCGCCATGGTGACGTCGGGCACCGTGAAGAGCACGATGTCCGCGCTGGTCATCTGGACCAGCGCCCCCACCGCCTGCGGGTAGAGGGTCGCGAAGACGTCGACCGGGGTCATCGTCACGCCTTCCATCGCGGTGGCCGAGGTCACGGCGCCGAGCACGTCGTTCTGGCCGATCCACAGCGTGACGAAGGTCGGATCGAGGGCGATCGCCTGCACCAGCGCCGTGAAGTCCATGGGCTGGCCGGTCTGCGGATTCAGCACCTGGGGGATGCGCAGGATCAGGTCGTGCATCACGTTGTCGGTGTTCCCGGCGAGCAGGTTGTTGATGTCGCCGGTCGTGAACAGCAGGTTGTAGAGGGTGGCGCCCGGCACCCCGAGGTTGTTGTACGGCGCCGGGTAGGTGGCGTTGTAGGGGAAGGCGTCGGCCGGATCCCCGGCCGGCACCAGCACCGGGACGCCGCCCGCCAGCGAGGCGAGCTCGAGCACCGACGGGATGCCTGGCGGCGAGATGAGCGGCATCTGGAAGTTGGCCGCTCCGGCCTGGGCGGCGAGCATCGCCGGGTAGGAGTGCATCTGGTAGCAGTCGACCAAACCGCCGCTGGTGAAGCCGGCGGTCAGGCTGTCGCCGAGGGCGACGTAGCGGTCGAAGTTGAGCTGGGCGCTCGCCGGCAGGGCCACGAGGAGCGCCACCACGCTGACTGCAAGTGCGATCTTCTTCATTGGCGTCCTCCTCTCTAGAAGGTGAAGGTCATCGAGGCGCCCGCCAGTTCGGCGGAGCTCTCGTAGCGGCCGTCATAGCCCGACACGCTGGTGCCCTCGGTCGACCGGTCTTTCATCATGAGGTGCTCGTAGCCGAGATCGAGGCGGAAATTGCCCTTGATCCAGCTCAAGCCGCAGGTGACCGAGGTCCGGGCGGCGTCGCCGAGGAGCGGCGTCATGTTGGCTTGCGGCTGCGGGGTCTCGTCATACAGCGTGCCCAGCTGCAGCGCGAGGCTCTGGCTGGCACGGTACTCGAAGCCGAGCCGGTACTGGTCGGCGTCGTGGTAGTTCTCCGGGATGCTCTCGTTGAACTCGGGATAGTCGGTGAAGGTCAGCGCCAGCTCCTGGAACGAAGACCAGCCCATGCGGCCCCACTCGGCGGAGATGATGACCCGCTCACCGGTCCAGGCGAGCCCGGCGATCCAGAAGTCGGGGAACTCGATCTGGGTGGTCCCCGAGATGGTCTCGCCGAAGGGAATGGTCTGCGCGACGATGGCGTCGAGCTCGGGGTTGCCGGTGGAGAACTGGAAGAAGTCGGCGTAGCCCTCGTAGTCGACGGTGATGCTCGACCGGTAGGTGAGGCCGAACGACACGCCCTTGCCGAGCTTGGCGAGCAGGCCGGCGTGCCAGCCCCAACCGTCGTTGCCGACGCCGTCGGTGTAGATGTGCGTCTGCGCGACGTCCACCACCTGCTGCGAGAACGGGTCGACGAGCGGGACGTTGCGGGTCAGGCTGATGGTGCTGATCCGGTAGTCGACCCCGACGCCCAGGGCGAGGTTGTCGGTCAGGTCGAAGGCCAGGTTCGGGGTCAGGTCATAGGCCATGAGGTCGACGCGCTTCGAGATGAAGCGGCCGGCGTGGTCGTCGTCCCAATAGGTTCCGAGCCCGAACGGGATCTGTACGGCGAAGCCGAAGGTCGTGCGCTCGCCGAGCGGTGTCACGAACTGGAAATGCGGCGGGAAGAAGATCTGGTCCTTCTGCTCCGTCGAGTAGCCCTCCCCTGGGTATGGCGGCTCTCCATAGAATGTCTGCTGCGGCGCGATCAGGATCGCGCCCATCATGACCTGCGTCCCCTTGTCGTCTTGGAACGCGAGCCCGGCAGGGTTCCAGAACATGGCTGAAGGATCGTCCGCGACCGCGACGAAGGCGCCCGCCATGGCGAACGACCGCGTCCCGGTCTCGAAGAGAGCGAAGCCGGCGCCGAACGACAGCGACGGCACCACCAGCAGCACGGCCGCGGTGGCGAGATACTTCCTCATAACCTCTGTCCTCCTTCCCCGTACTGAGACGGTGTGCTCTTGCGGTTTTTCGACCGGATCATGCTATCGGTCCGCAAGGCCCCCGTCAATACGACAACCTGGCACCGGTCGCGCAGGCGTTGGTCTGACGCGCGGCCGGTTGGTAGACTCGCGCCCTGCTTGAAGGGAGGCACCGTGAAGCTGGTGACGTCGGTTGCTGTTGGGGCTCTGTTGATCGTGACGGCGGCGGGCGCGGCCGAGGAGGCCCACCTCATGCGGTGGGCGGACGTCCACGGCGACCGCATCGTCTTCACCTACGAGGACGACCTCTGGGTGGTGTCGAGCGCGGGCGGGGACGCGCGCCGGATGACCAGCCACCCGGGCGCGGAGCGCTACGCCAAGTTCAGCCCGGACGGATCGCTGATCGCCTTCACCGGCAGCTACGACGGCGGCACCGACGTCTACGTCATGGATGCCCGCGGCGGTGTGCCGCGACGGCTGACCTACCACCCGGCCGCTGACCGCGTGCTCGGATGGCACCCGGACGGCAAGCGCGTCCTGTTCCGGTCGCGGCGCGGGTTCACGCCCAGAGCCGAGGCGCCGTACCTGGTGTCGGTCGAGGGCGGGCTGGAGCAGCGGTTGCCGGTTGATCGCGCCGGTCTCGCCGAGCTGTCGCCGGACGGCCGGTCGATCGCCTACAACCGGATCACGGTCGAGGACGCCACCTGGAAGCGGTACCAGGGCGGCGAGGCCCAGGACATCTGGATGGGGCGGCTCGCCGACGGCGATTTTGCGCGCATCACGAGCTGGCAGGGCGCCGACAACTATCCGATGTGGCAGGGCGACGCCATCTACTTCACGTCGGACCGCGAGCACGGGACCCTCAACCTCTACCGTCTCGACCTGGGCTCCCGCGAGGTGACGGCGCTGACCGCTTACCGCGACTACGACGTCAAGTACCCCTCGATCGGCCCCGGCGCGATCGTCTTCCAGTACCAGGAGGCTCTCCACGTGCTCGATCTGGCGTCGGGCGAGGTCCGCAAGGTCCCGGTGTCGCTCGGATCGGACCGGGCGTCGGTGTGGCCGGAGCGGGTCGGCGTCACAGGCGAGACTGGGTCCTTCAGGTTGTCGCCGGACGGTGAGCGGCTGCTGCTCGAAGCGCGCGGCGAGATCCTGTCGATTCCCGCCAAGCAGGGAGAGGCCGTCAACCTGACCMGSAGCTCGGGGTCGCGGGAGAAGAACGCGGCCTGGTCKCCGGACGGCASGCAGGTCGCMCTGGTYTCGGACCGCGAYGGCGAMGAGGCCCTGTGGCTGCTCGACGRGAAGGGCGGGTGGCGCCGGCTGACGGCCGGGAGCCCGTTCCTGACCCAGCCGGTCTGGTCCCCGGACGGMCGCTGGATCGTTTACTCGGACAAGGAGATGAAGCTCAACCTGGTCGAGGTGGCCACGGGCGCGGTGTCGGTCGTTGACCGCGGCGAGGTCGACGACGCCTGGGAGCGGTGGGGCATCCAGGACTACGTGTGGTCGCCGGACAGCCGGTGGATCGCCTACAGCAAGATGGAGCCCTCGCTGTATGAGTCGATCTTCGTCTACTCGATGGCAACGCGCTCCAGCACCCGCATCACCGACGAGTGGACCAACGACTGGAGCCCGTCGTTCTCGCCGGACGGGCGCTTCCTGTACTTCCTGTCCAACCGCTCCTTCAACCCGGTGATGGGCTTCGTCGACCAGAGCCACATCTTCCTCAACATGACGCTGCCCTACGTGGCGATCCTGCGCGCGGGCGAGCCGTCGCCCTTCGCACCGGCGGCGAACGACGCCGATGAGAAGAAGAAGGTCGGCCCGGAGAAGAAGGGGAACAAGGAGAGCCAGGCGGACAAAGACAAGGACGCTGACGTCGAGGTGAAGATCGACCTCGCCGGCATCGCGGACCGCATCGTGCCGGCCGAGGGGGTGGAGCCGGGCAACTACTTCCGGCTCGAGGCGACCGACGACGGCTTCCTCTATCTCGCCAAGACCGCCAACGAGTTCTCCAAGTACCAGACGGTGGATGACCGGACGGCGGGGAATCTCGAGCTCCACCACTATGACCTCGACGAGAAGGCGGTGACGAAGCTCATGGGCGGCGTCGCCAACTACCACCTGTCGGCGGACGGTGCGAAGACGGTCTACCGATCCGGTTCGAGTGTCGGAATCGTGGACACCGGCTCCGAGGCCAATCCCGGCGACGGCGAGGTGGGCCTGGATGACGTCAAGATCAAGGTGACCAAGCTCGAGGAGTTCGAGCAGATCTTCGACGAGGCCTGGCGGATCCAGCGCGACTGGTTCTACGACCCCGGCCTGCACGGGGTCGACTGGAAGGCGATCGGCGACAAGTACCGCCGCTTCGTACCCTCGTGCGGCAACCGCTCCGACCTCAACTACCTGATCGGCGAGATGATCGGCGAGCTCAACATCGGCCACACCTACGTCTACGGYGGCGACSTCGACAGCGGGGCCGAGCGGGTCGAGGTCGGGCTGCTCGGGGCCGACTTCGAGCTGCCGGAGGGCGCGCCCCATTACCGGATCACACACATCGTGCCCGGCCGCAACTGGCTTCCGGCCGAGCGCTCGCCCCTGGCCGTGCCCGGTTGCGGCGTGAAAGCGGGCGACTGGTTGATCGCCATCGACGGCCGGGAGGTGCGGGCCGCCGACAACCCCTACGCCTTCCTCGAGGACACCGTCGGCCGCACGGTCGAGGTGACCTACAACAACCGGCCGACTCTGGACGGCGCCTCGAGCTGCACGGTGGAGCCGATCGCCAGCGAGTACCGGATCCGCGAGCGTGAGTGGGTCGAGGCCAATCGGGCCAAGGTCGACGCGCTGTCCGGCGGGACGATCGGCTACCTGTACCTGCCCGACATGTCGGAGGATGGCCTGATCGAGTTCGCCAGGGCCTGGTACCCGCAGTACCGCAGGAAGGCGATCATCATCGACGAGCGCTACAACGGCGGCGGCTTCGTCGCCGACATGATCATCGACACCCTCGAGCGCACGCTGTGGTCGCTGATCAAGCCGCGCGAGGGGATGGTGCTGACCGCTCCCGAGCGGACCTTCAACGGCCACCTCGCGGTGCTGATCAACGAGGACACGGGGTCCGACGGCGAGAACTTCGCCGAGGCGATCAAGCGCAAGGGGCTGGGGACGGTGATCGGGCGCCGCACCTGGGGCGGTGCGGTCGGCATCGAGCCCCACCAGGACCTGGTCGACGGCGGCACGACCACGCCGCCGCAGTTCGGCGCCTACTCAGTCGACGGCACCGAGTGGCTGATCGAGGGTCAGGGCGTGGTGCCGGACATCGACGTCGAGAACCTGCCGTCCGACGTGCTCGCCGGTCGTGACCCGCAGCTCGAGGCCGCGGTGCGGCACCTGCAGGAGCGGCTGGCGGAGGATCCCCGCGAGCTGCCGCCGCCGCCGCCCTACCCCGACAAGTCCAAGCCCGGCGAGGGGGTCGGCGACACCGCGCTGCAGGTCCCGAGGCCGACCGGCTGACCGGGCGGCGGCGACATCAGCCGCGACTTGCGGTGACGGCAGGCGGCACAACCGGCCCGCCCCTGCCGCCGCCGGCGGCGTGCGGCCGGTCGACGCTCAGCCGGGCGGATCGGCGGCGGCGGCCGGCCTCACCTCACGCAGCAGGTCGGACAGCGTGGCGCGCAGGTCGGAGATCTGGGCCGGCTTCCTGACGACCGCCAGCGGCGGGCAGGGCAGGTGCAGATCGGCCGGCAGCTCACCATCGAGGGTCGTGCAGAGCACGAAGGGGATCGGCGGCGCGTGCTCGTGGCACAGAGAGATCAGCCGCGACCACTCCAGGGTCGACGGCGTCAGGTTGAAGATCGCCGCGTCCGGGGGGTCGCTGATGAGGAGGGAATGGGCGTCCGCGAAGCGGCTCGCCTGCACAACCTGGACGTCGTCTGGGACGAGCGTCTGGACGAGCCACACCATGAGGTGCGAGCCGTCGACCACCAGCACACGCGGCATCCGCAACCCTCCCAGTGGTGGTGCTGAGAGCAAACCTCGTGCCAGGTTGCCGCGATCCCTAGCGATTGAGTTTCTTGAGGCGGTAGCGGAGCTGGTCGCGGCTGATCCCGAGCAGCTCGGCAGCGCGCGTCTGGTTGTTGCTCGCGGCGGCGAGCGCGCGGCGCAACATCTCCATCTCCAGCTCTTCGAGTGGCATGATGCCGTCCGGCATCCCGGCCATGCCGGGCGCGCCAGCAGCGGGCTCGCTGCCGATCCCCTCGAGCACGAGCCCGGCGGCCGAGATTGTCCGCCCTCGCTCGAGGATCATCGCCCGCTCGATGGCGTTGCGCAGCTCGCGCACGTTGCCCGGCCACGGGTAGCCGAGCAGCCGGTTCTCGGCATCGCGGTCGATGCCGTCGAAGCTGCGCCCGTACCTGCCGCCGAGCGTGACCAGGAAGTGCCGCGCCAGCGGCAGGATGTCGTCGCGCCGCTCGCGCAGCGGCGGCACCGTGATCGGGAAGACGTTCAGGCGGAAGAAGAGGTCGTTGCGGAAGCGGCCGTCCGCGACCATTTCTCTCAGGTTGCGGTTGGACAGCGCAATCACCGTGAGGTCGACCCTGATCGTGCGCGTCTCGCCGACCCGGCGGAAGCAGCGGTCCTCCAGGAAGTGCAGGAGCTTGGACTGCAGCTCCTGCTTGAGCTCGGCGATCTCGTCGAGCACGACCGTGCCCCCGTCGGCGAGCTCGAAGGTGCCCCGTTTCTGCGACTTGGCGTCGGTGAAGGCGCCGCGAGCGTGACCGAACAGCTCGCTCTCCAGGAGCTGCTCGGGAATGGCCGCGCAGTTGACCTCGAGCAGCGGCCGATCCCTGCGCGCCGATGTCGCGTGGATGTAGCGGGCGACCACGTTCTTGCCGGTCCCGCTTTCGCCGGTGATCAGCACGCTGCTGATGTCCGAGCGGGCGACGTCGGCCGCGATCTCGATGGTGCGGCGGAAGCTCTCCGACTGGGCGATCGGGTCGACCGCGAGCTGGCGCTGCCGGGTCTCGCGGGCGGCCTCGGCCTCGAGCCGGCTCGAGCGGTACCGCTGTGACTTCTCCACGAGCTGCAGCAGCACCTCGTGGTCCACGGGCTTGGTCAGGAAGTCGAGCGCGCCCAGCTTCATCGCGCGCACCGCGTCCTCGACCTGGCCGACCGCCGTCATCACCAGCACCACCGTGTCCTCGAGCCGGTCCGAGTTCGCCTCGTAGAAGTCGAGGCCGTTGCCGTCGGGCAGCGACAGGTCGAGCAGCATGATCGCCGGGCGGTGCTGCCGGAGGTGTTCGGCGGCGATCGCGAGGTTYTCGGCGTCGTGGATCGTGTGCCCGGCCTTCTCCARGCGCTGCTTGAGCGACCAGCGCAGCAGCTTCTCGTCCTCGACGAGCAGGATCATCGCCATCGTCAGGGCGCTCCCTGCGAGCCMTCGTCGTCGGCGGGCTTCGGATCCGGGAACAGCGCGAAGAAGACGCTGCCTCTGCCCTCGCGTGACTCGACCTGCAGCTCGCCGCCATGCTTGACGACCAGGCTCCGCGCCACCGCGAGCCCGAGGCCGGTGCCGGAGAACTTGGTCGAGTAGAACGGCTCGAAGATCTCCTGGCGCCGCTCCTCCGGGATCCCGGGACCGTCGTCCTCGACCGCCAGGATCAGGCCTGACCCATCCGGGAAGGTGGTGGCGCGGATGGCGACCGTGCCGTTCTCCTCGATCGCGTCGGCCGCGTTGCCGACCAGGTTGACCACGACCTGGCGGATCTGGTCCGGATCGAGCGGGAAGGTGGTCAGCTCCGGGGCGACCGTCGTCTCGAGGGTGATCCCCTTCTTGGACAGCCCGGGGCGCAGCAGCTTGGCGATCCCGCCGATCAGCTCSGCGATCGCGGTCGGCACGCGGCGCGGCGGCGACGGCCGGGCGAAGCCGAGCAGCGTCTGGATYGTGCCGTTGACCCGGTCGAGCTCGTCGAGCATTTCGCGGTAGAGGTGGCGGCGATCGCTGTCGCTCTCCTCGTCGCGGAGGAGCTCGAGCACGCCGTGGATGCCGGCGAGCGGGTTCTTGATCTCGTGGGCGAGCCCGGCCGCGAGCTGGCCGAGCGAGGCCAAACGCTCGGTGTGGTGGAGGCGCGAGCTCAGCTCGACGTCGCGCTGCTGCTGTCGCTCGAGCACGTCGCGCAGCGACTCATACAGCCGCGCCGACACCGGGTCGAGCAGCAGCTTGCCCATCCGCGACTCGGCCGCCGGGGAATCGCCGGCCGCGCCGACGACGGCATGGAGCCGCGCCACCGATCGCTTCGCGAACTTGGCTGCGATCACGTTCGTGAGCACGACCAGCGCTGCCCAGGCGATGATCAACAGTGCCAGGTGGCGTCCCACTCGGCTCTGGGCAGCGGCCACCTGCGCGGTCAGGTCGAGCCGCATCGACGCCACACCGAGCACGGCGTTGCCCGGGTGGCACTCCTGGCACGCGGTCTCGGAGTTGAGGCGTATGAGGCCCTGGAGGGCCAGGCTCTGACCCTGCCGCCGGTATCTGAACTCTTCGACCTTGCCGCCGGCCAGGAAGGCCACCACCTCCTCCTCGGCAGCCCCGGTGTGCCTGCGGCCTTCGAACGGCACCCCCGACGGGCCATAGAGCTGGAGTTCGAGGAGGCGGTGGGCGTCGAGGAAGGCCTGGAGGCGCTGCTGAACGCGGGCGTCGTGGTGGGCCACCATCATCGGGTGGAGGATCTGCAGCGCCTCCTCGAGGATGACGTGCGCGTCGTAGGTGTGGGCGCGCAGGATCTCGCCGCGCACGATCCGCATG
>PQAJ01000016.1 GCA_003105185.1 Holophagae bacterium | reverse complement strand
TGCACCGCGCCTGATGCGCCCCGACGGCGTGACCGTGGACAGCGTCGGCCAGGTGCTCGACCGCCGCACGCTCGAGGTCCGCGACCGCGGCTACGGGCAGAAGCTGAGCCCCGCGCTGCTCGAGCCGCGCCAGGTGCTGGCGGCCTGCGGCGCGCTTGCCGTGTACCGGCGGGCCGCGCTCGAGGCGGTGCGCGAGGACGGCAGGCCGTGGGCCGAGCACTTCTTCTGCTTCTGGGAGGACCTCGAGCTCGGCTGGCGGCTGACCAACCGCGGCTGGAGCGTGCTCGCCGCTCCGCACGCGGTCGCGGTCCACGGCCGCGGCGCCGGCGCCGGGCCGGGGCGGGGGCCGCTGCGCTGGCGCCGGCCGCCGGAGCTCGAGGCGTGCGTCCTCTCGAACCGCTGGATGACTCTCGCCCGGCACCTCCACTCGGCGGACCTGGCCCGCCGGCTGCCCGTGCTGCTGGCCTGGGACTTCGGGATGACCGTCCTGTCAGCCGCACGCCGGCCGCGGCTGTTGCCTCACCTCCGGCGCCGGCTCCCGCTCGTGTATCGTGAGCTCGACCGGCGGGAACATCTTCCCCGGAAGCGTCTGTCCGAGCTGCCATGGTGATCCAGCTGATCCTCGGCTTTCTGCTCGCTTATGCGCTCTCACGCATGGGCACGCCGATGGCGCGTGACGCGGCGCTGCGCTTCGGCGTCGTCGACCACCCCGACGGCCAGCTGAAGAACCACACCGAACCGGTCGCCTACCTCGGCGGTCTCGCGGTCTTCACCAGCTTCCTGCTCTCGCTCGGCATGATCTTCGACTTCGACCGCGAGCTGCTGGCGCTCGTCCTGGCCTCGACCATCGTCACCGCGGTCGGCCTGATCGACGACTTCGGCGTGCTGACCCCGAAGCCGAAGATGCTGGGGCAGATCGTGGCGGTGTTCGTGCTGCTCAAGGCCGGGGTGATCCTGCAGCTGGTGTTTCTGCCCTGGTGGGCGCGCTACCTCCTCACCATCGTCTGGCTGCTCGGCCTGTCCAACGCCTTCAACCTGCTCGACATCATGGATGGGCTGGCGAGCGGCGTCGGCTTCATCGCCGGCAGCTTCCTGCTGGTGGTGGCGGTGCTCAACGGGCGCTGGGTGGTGGCCGCCTTCACGGTCGCCCTGCTCGGCGCCCTGGTCGGCTTCCTGCGCTTCAACTTCCCGCCGGCGAGCATCTACCTCGGCGACTGCGGCAGCCTCTTCATCGGCCTGTCGCTGGGGGCGCTGGCGATGGTCATGCACTACACCGACTCGAGCCCGCTCGGCTTCCTCGCCCCGCTCTACATCCTCGCCCTACCGCTCATCGACACCGTCTACGTGATCGTGCTGCGGCTGCGCGCTGGCCGCCGGATCTACCACGGCAGCCCCGACCACTTCCCGCTGCGCCTGCGGCGGCGACTCGGCGGCTCGACGACGCGAACCGTGCTCGTCATCTATGCGGCGGGCGTGGCTCTGGGCGGGATCGGCCTGCTGGTGATGGTCCTCGACCCGATGGCGACCGTCGCGGTGACCTCGGTGGTCGGGGCGCTGGTGCTCGGCGCCCTGGTCTGGCTGGCGCGGGTTCCGATGGGGTCCTGATGGCGGCGGCGGTGGTGCTGGGCGGCGGCCTGACCGGGCTGGTGGCCGCGGAGCGGCTGTCGGCGGAGGGCATCGAGGCCCCGGTCTTCGAGCGCGAGCCCGAGGCGGGCGGCGCCTGCCGTTCGATCGAGCGCGACGGCTTCACCTTCGACTTCACCGGCCACCTGCTGCATTGCGCGCGGCCGGAGACCGAGGGCTACCTCCGGGACCTCGGGGTGTGGGACGAGCTCGCGGTCCACCAGCGGCGCGCCGCGGTGGTGGTCGGCGGCCGCCAGACGCCGTACCCGATCCAGATCCACACCGCGGCGCTCGCCCCCGCGGTGCGGCGCGATTGCCTGCTCGGCTTCATCCGGGCGTGGGCGAGGCAGGAGCGGGACGGCGGCGAGCCGGCCGACTTCTCGCGCTGGGTGCTCGAGCGCTTCGGCGACGGCTTCGCGCGCCACTTCTTCGTGCCCTACAACGAGAAGCTCTTCCGGGCGCGGGCCGAGGAGCTCTCCCTCGACTGGGTCGGCCGCTACGTGCCCAAGCCGACGCTGGAGGAGGTGGTGGACGGCGCGCTCGGCCTCCACGACCAGCCGGTCGGCTACAACGCGACCTTCCGCTATCCGAGGCGTGGCGGCATCCGGTTGCTGCCGGACGCGGTCGCGCGCCGGGTGCCCCGGCTCCACCTCAGCAGCCGGGTCGCAGCCCTCCACCTCGGCGAGCGCTGGATCGAGCTGGCGGACGGCGGCCGCGTTCGCTTCAACCGCGTGGTCAGCACGCTGGCGCTGCCCTCCCTCGTCGACCTGATCGTCGGCGGACTGCCCGAGGAAGTGGCGGCGGCGCGCGCCGCGCTGCGTTGGGTGCGGGTGCTCAACGTCGCCCTCGGGGTCGAGGGGGAGGCGCCCTCGCCGGAGCACTGGCTCTACTTCCCCGACCGCGAGCTGCCGTTCTACCGGGTCGGCTTCCCGTCCAACCACGGCCGGCTGGCGCCGGCGGGCTGCCACACGGTGTCGATCGAGGTCAGCCTCGACCCCGGCGGGGTGGAGGTGGCGGCGGAGGCTGCGGCGGCGGAGCGGGCGGCCGCCGCCCTCGGCCTGCTCGACCCGGCGAAGGTCCGGCTCCGGGTGCAGACCGTGATCGACCCCGCTTACGTCGTCTTCGACCACCACCGCCGGCAGGCGGTGGCGACGCTGCGCGGTTTCCTCGGCGAGCGCGACGTGCTGCTCGCCGGGCGCTGGGCGGAGTGGAAGTACTCGGCGATGGAGGACGCCATCCTCGACGGCATGGCCGTGGCGCGACGCCTGTCGGGTGGCAGGTGATCATGCGCACCCGCGTCCTCCACGTGATCACTCGGCTCGAGCCGGGCGGCGCCCAGCGCAACACGCTCTACACGGTCGAGCACCTCGATCGCGACGAGTTCGAACCGGCGCTGGCGTGGGGGCCGGGGGACCCGCTCGACGAGGTGGCGGCGGCGATCCCGGACCTGCGCCGCGAGCCGGTGCCGGAGCTGGTGCGGCCGCTGGCACCGGCACTCGACGTCCGCGCGCTGCGCCGCCTCGTCGGCATCATGCGACGGCTCGAGCCGCACGTGGTGCACACCCACTCCTCCAAGGCCGGCGTGCTCGGCCGGGCGGCGGCCCGGATTGCACGGACCCCGGTCGTGGTGCACTCGATCCACGGCTTCGGCTTCACGCCGCTCCAGTCGGGCCCGGTGCGGATGCTGTTCGTGATCGCCGAGCGCGTGATGGCGCGCTGGACCGACCACTTCATCGCGGTGTCGCAGAACAATCTGCGGGAGGGAGCGGCGCTCGGCGTGGTCCCGCTGGAGCGCGCCTCGGTGATCCGCTCGGGGATCGAGCTCGAGCGCTTCCGTCGAGGAGCCGGCGGCGGCGATGCCCGGCGCCGGCTGGGGGTGCCGGAGTCGGCGCCGCTGGTCGTCCAGATCGGCAACTTCAAACCCCAAAAGGCGCCGCTCGACTTCGTCCGCGCCGCGGCCGTGATCGCCCGGGAGGTGCCCGAGGCCTGGTTCGTGATGGTCGGCGACGGCGCGCTGCGGCCGGCGGCCGAGGAGCTGGCGAGCGATCTCGAGGTCGCCGACCGGATGGTGTTCAGCGGTTGGTGGGACGACGTCCCCGGCCTGCTCGCGGCGAGCCGGGTCTCGGTGTTGACCTCGTGCCACGAGGGCCTGCCGCGGGCAGCGGTGGAGTCGCTCGCGGCCGGAGTCCCGGTGGTGGCGACGGCGGTGGATGGCACCCCGGAGGTAGTGAAGGACGGCCGCAACGGCTTCCTGGTCGAGCCAGGTGACGTCAACGGCATCGCCCGCCGGGCGGGCGCGCTGCTGCGCGACGACGAGCTCCACCGGCGGCTGGCCGCGGCCGCGGCGGAGGGCCTCGAGGAGTTCGACATCGACCGCATGGTGCGCCAGCAGGAGGAGCTCTACCGATGGCTTCTTGGCCGCAGCCGCTCGTGATTGTCTACGCGTTCGCGGTCGGGGCGGTGGTCGGCTCGTTTCTGAACGTGCTGATCTGGAGGGTGCCGCGACGGATGTCGATCGTCCGGCCCGGCTCGCACTGCCCGGCCTGCTCGTCGCCCATCCGCTGGTTCGACAACGTGCCGATCCTGTCGTGGCTCCTGCTCGCTGGGCGCTGCCGGAGCTGCCGCGGCCGGATCTCGGCGCGCTACCCGGTGGTCGAGGCGGTGGCGGGCTTGCTCGCGGTCGCATCCCTGCTGCGCTACGGGGTCTCGGTGGCCGGCATCGAGGCGGTGGTCTTCGCCTGGACCTCGCTGGCGCTCGGGCTGATTGACCTCGAGCACCAGATCCTGCCCGACGTGATGACCTACCCGGCGATCGCCTTCGGCCTGTTCGGTGCCGCGCTCGGGGGGCTGACGACGATCGCCGATGCCGCGCTCGGGGCGCTCGCCGGGGCGCTCATCCCGGCGCTGGTGATCGTGCTCTACAAGCTGGTGCGGGGGATCGAGGGGATGGGCTGGGGGGACGTCAAGTACCTGGCTGCGATCGGCGCCGTGCTCGGCCTGCGCGACTGCCTGTGGGTGCTGGTGGTGGCCGCGGTGCTCGGGGCGCTGGTCGGCCTGGCGCTGATCGCCGCCGGCCGCGGCAGCGGCCGGACCGCGCTGCCCTTCGGCAGCTTCCTCGCGCTCGCGGTCCTGCTCTGGCTCTACCTGCCGGCCGGCTGGGCGCCGCCGCTGCTGCGGTAGGCGGCGGCGATCGCGGCCTCGAGGGCGCGGTCCTGGTGCGGCAGCACGGTGCGCAGGTCGAGCACGACGGCGTCGTCCTCGATCCGCGCGATCACCGGCGGCTCGCCGAGCCGCAGCGCGTCGAACAGCCGCTGCCCACCGCCGAGGCTGAGGCCGTAGCTCGCCAGGGTCTGCTCCGGGGTGGTGCCGCCGCCGAGCGCGGCGCGGGTGGCGCAGCCGCTCGCCGGCACGCCGGCAGCGCGCAGCCGCCTCCCGATCCGCCGGGCGCGCCGCGCCAGCGCTTCCACCGGCTCGGCGAGCATCGCATAGAGCGGGATCTCGTGGAGGCGACCGCTCTGATGGGCGCGCAGCACCTGGTCCATGAGGACGAGCGCGGTCTTGTCCGGCCGCAGCGCGCGGTACAGCGGGTGCGCGCCGAGCGGCTCGACCCACTGCCGGCGGCCGACCACAATGCCGGCCTGGGGGCCGCCGAGCAGCTTGTCACCGGAGAAGCAGACGACGTCGGCCCCGGCGGCGAGCAGGGAGGCGACGGTCGGCTCGTCGCCGAGACCCCAGTGGCGCAGGTCGTAGAGGTTGCCCGACCCCTGGTCGACGATCATCGGCAGGCCGAAGCTGTGGGCGAGCTCGGCGAGTGCGGACAGTGGCGGCTCGGCGGTGAAGCCGACGATCCGGAAGTTGGAGTGGTGGGCCGACAGGATGGCCGCGGTGTCGCCGGTGATCGCCCGCTGGTAGTCCTCGAGGTGGGTGCGGTTGGTGCACCCGACCTCGACCAGCCGGCAACCCGAGGCCGCCATCACGTCGGGCAGTCGGAACGAGCCGCCGATCTCGATCAGCTGGCCGCGGGACACGATCACCTCGCGCCCGCGGGCGAGCGCGCTGAGGATCAGCAGCAGTGCGGCCGCGTTGTTGTTGACCATGACCGCGCTCTCGGCGCCGCACAGCCGTTCGAGGCGCCCGCGCAGCGGCGCCAGGCGCTGGCCGCGCCCGCCGCCGGCAATGTCGAGCTCCAGGGCAAGGTATGATGCTAGCGAGCGAGGTGGGTCACCAGGCAGCGGGGCACGGCCGAGATTGGTGTGGATGAGGACGCCGGTCGCGTTGACGACCTCCGGGTAGGCGGGACGGGCCCAGCCGTCGAGAACGACGAGCACCTCGGCCGGAAGTGCGGCGCACGCCCGGTCGACTGCCTCAGAAGGGAGCTGGCCGTCCGAGATCCGACGACGGAGCTGGTCGGTCGCAGCCCGGCAGGCTTCCATGACGGTCTCGCGGCCGTGGCTGGTGACCGCCTCGCGGAGCGCCGGGTGGTCGAGGAGACGATGAACGGCGGGAATGCGACGAAGCGCGGCCTGCACGAGGGAAATTGTAGCAGGGGGCAGAGATGAACCTTGGCGAGCAGCTCGCCATGGTCGAGCGCGCCATGCAGACGTTGACCCGCGACTGGGAGAGGTTCTTCGCGGGCGACCTCAGGGTCCCGCCGCACGACGACGGCGACCGTCTCGGGCGGCGGCTGCGGCTCCTCGCCGAGAACTCGGGGGGTAGCCGGGTCGAGCGCTTCCGGCTCGAGCAGCTCCAGCACCGCTTCCAGACCTACCTGCAAAACTGGGAGCGCATGCTGCGCGACCGGGAGGAGGGACGGGCGCGGACCGGCGTCGGGTCCCGGGTGCCGGCCGCGGAGGGGGCGAAGCCGGCGGCAAACGCCGGCGCCCCGGGCGCCGTAGACCCTCAAGGGGCGCCGACCCTGTACGATCGCTATGTCGTCGCCAAGCGTGCGCTCGGGCTGGCGGTCGGTGTCGACCGCGAGGCTTTCGAGGCCCAGCTTCAGGCGCAGCGCGAACGGCTGCGGCCGAAGCTGGGCGACGACGTGAGCTTCGAGGTGCTGGTGGAGGATGGCAAGGTCAGGCTCGCTGCGCGCGCGAACCGGGCGCTATCGGGTCGGGAGTAATGGCATGAGGCGTGGGATTGCGACGTTGTTGACGATCATCGCAGGCTGCTGGCTGGCGCCGGCGTTCAATGCAGTGGCTGGCGAAGCGGAGTACGGCGAGCCCAAACCCCCGGTGTTCGTCCGCTGGCTGGTGCCGGGCGATCCAGCCGACGAGACGATCCGCGAGTACTGGCAGCGGTCGCAACGCGGCGAGCTGAGCCCGGCCGGCCTGGTCGACCTCGGCACGATGCTGTTCGAGCGCGGCTACCCGAAGGACGCGCTTGAGATGTATCGCGAGGCCCTCCACCGCGACAAGACCCTGTACGAGGCGTGGCTTCGGATCGGCATCGTCGAGCACCGCGCGCGCGAGTACGAGGATGCCAGGCACGCCTACAACAAGTGCCTCGACCTGATGAGCGGGCACGGCTGGTGCAACTTCTACCTCGGCCTGCTCGAGGAGCAGACCGGCCATCCCAGCAAGGCGCTCGAGCACTTCGAGAGGGCCTACGAGCATGCGCCCGGACTCGCCGATCCCAAGGTCAACCCCGAGGTGTTGCAGTCGAAGCTCCAGTTCGGTGCCGCGGTCAAGCAGAGCTCCGAGGCCCGCTTCACCGTTGCGGCACCCCTGGCGTTCCTGGAGCCGAAGCAGGTGCAGGAGGTTCGCCAGCAGTTCCTGCCGACGCCCACCCCGACCCCGACCCGGACCGCGACGCCCGTCGCCACGCGGACGCCGGCTGCCCGTGCCGCGCGGCCGGCCTCGCCGACCCCGTCATCACCCGCCGCAGCCGCCGACGAAGGTGAGGAAGGTGCGGGGGCGCGCTCGCGGGTGCAGCCCCGCCGCCCGGTTGGGCCCGCGGTGCGGCCGACGCCGCAGCCAATCGACCCGTCGTCGCCCTATGGGGTGCGCCGGCCCAGCGGCTCGGGTGGAGCCGCCGGCGGCGGCGTGCGCACGGTGTCGCCCGAGGCCTCGCTCCACCCGTGGTGGCGGAAGATGCCGGAGTGGGTGCTGCGCTTCGTGTAGCTTGTCAAGAGGGCGGAGTCTGCGTTTGACGTTCCCGCTGACTGGGGCAGCGCGCGTCATCTTTCCCGTTCCCGTCCCCCGGGGGTGAGGCAAGCACGAGGAAACCACGTCCTGCGGGCGTGCCATCTTTGGCGATTTCGGGACGCCGTGGCTTCTGAGAAGGTGCTCGAGACCCGAAATCGCCAAAGGTGGCTCCCTCGGGGAGCGCCTCCAGAGAATCGGCGCGAAGCGCTCTCGAGGACGGGGCGAACGAGCGGGAACGGGTACCTCATGTCGAACCCCGGGGCGACCGGCTACCATGTCCCCATGACCGGGCCCTCAGCCGCCGAGCCGCCCTTCGACCCGGGGTGGCTGGACACCCTGACCGACGCCTGCCGCGGCCTCACCGCTGCCACCCCGCGTCTCCACGACCTCTACCTCGAGCGTCGGCTGGAGCTCAAGGTGTCCACGCTCGCGGGCTCCGCCCATGCGGAGGAGAGCCGCACCGATGGTGCAGCGGCGCGCTGGCGCTACCCGTCGCGGACCGCGTTCCACGCGCGGACCGGCACCTCGCCGCCGGCGCTCGAGGATCTGCTCTCCCGGCACGCCAGGCGGACCGCCCTGCCGCGGGCGCGGCCTCCGGCCCCGGTCGAGATCGAGCCGCCGCCGGAGTGGCGCGACTGGGCACAGGCGACGCTGGGGCGGGCCCGCCGTGGGCACTGCACAGTTCGCTACCTGGCCCGCCGCGCGGTCGTGGTGGGCCCCGAGCGCTGGACCGCCGTGTCCTGCCCGCCGCTGGTGCGTGTCGAGCTGGATGGCGAGTCGCCGTCCGCGCTGCTCGCCGTGTGGGGGCACCCGGAGCTCGAGTCCTGGCTGTCCGAGCTGGCCGCGCCGCCTCCCGCCCGGCGCTGGCGTCCGGAGCCGGGCCTCAAGGTGCCGGTGCTGCTGCGTTCGGGCACCGCTGGGGTGCTGCTCCACGAGCTGATCGGCCACCTCACCGAGTCCGACCTGGTGCTGTCCGGGGACTCGCCGCTGGCGGGGCTGGCCGGGGCGGCGGTCACCGCGGTGGCGATCGACATCGCCGACGACCCCTGCCGTGACGACCTTCCGGGCGCGTTCAGCTGCGACGACGAAGGCGCCCCCGCAGCGCCGCTGCCGCTGGTGCGGGCCGGCCGCCTCGTGGGCTGGCTGTGCGATCGCGCCGGAGCGCACGGCCTCGACGCCCCGGCCGGCCGCGGCCGGCGCGCCTCGTGGGCCCGGCCGCCGGTCGCGAGGCTGTCCAATCTGATCGTGGCGCCTGGCACCGCCGATCCCGAGGATCTCCAGCGCGGGCTCCGGGAGGGCCTGCTGGTGACCCGGATCGGAGGGGCGACGATCGACCCGCTGTCGGGTCGCATCGTGCTCCGGGTCGAGCGCGGCTGGGAGCTGCGCCAGGGCCGCCGCCGGCGGCCGCTTGAGCCGTTCGAGCTGACGGGCGGCGCCCGCGATGTGCTCGCTCACGTCGAGCCGGCGGTCGGCCGTGATCCGTCCCCGGACTGGCGGCTCGGCTGGTGCGTCAAGGACGGCGTTCCGCTGCCGACCGGCTCCGAGGCGCCGACTCTGCTCGTCCACAACCTCGAGGTGCTGTGAATGAGCGCCGACGACGGCTTCCGCCACCAGGAGCGCCTGCGCAGCGCCGCGGCCACCGCCCGCGACGTGCTCACCCGCAGCGGCGGCTGCCGTTTCGAGGTCTTCACCAAGGCATCGGTGACGCGCGAGGTGGAGGTGGCGCCGGGGGAGCCGCCGCGCGAGCTCGAGGTCGAGGAGATGGGGGTGGCAGTGCGCACGACCCGGGGCCGGTGCGCCGGCTTTGCGGCCGCCTCCGGGCTCGAGGCCGATGCCGCCCGCCGCGCCATCGACGGGGCGATCGCGGTCGAGCGCGAGCTGCCCTTCGATCCGCTGCCGCCGTCGCGCCTGCTGGCCGCCGCCGAAACCCACTCGAGCTGGCGCCTGCCGCCGCGGGGCTGGGCGCATCACACCGGCGAGCAGCTCGCGAAAGCCGTTGCCGCGATCTCGGGCGGCCGCCTCCGGCTCCGGCGCTGTCTGTTTCAGGAAGGCACCTTCTCGTGGCTGCTGCAGACCGGTGAGGGTTTCGTGGCGGCCTACGACGGCGCCGCCTGCTCGCTGCTGACCGAGGTCCAGCCGGCCGAGGGGCGCGGCGGCGTCTGGCGCGAGTGGCACCACGTTGCCGACCCGGCCGGCATCGACCCGGCGGCGGTGGCCCGGCGGATCGCGGACCGCGCGCTGCTCGTGCAGGGGCGGATCGCCACCGGATCGGGGCTGGTGAGCCTGATCCTGGCGCCCGAGGTGGCGGCGCGCCTGCTGACCGCGCTGTCGCCGCTGTTCGTGGTCTGGAGCGACCGGCGCGACCCGCTGGCGAAGCTGCTCGACTCGAGCGGGCGCTTCGCCGCCGCTGCGCTGACGCTGCTCGACGACCGGCTCGACCCTGAGGCGCCGATCACCGGCCCGTGCGACGGCGAGGGTCTGCCGGCAGCGCGGACGCTGCTCGTCGAGCGCGGGATCCCGAGGCACCGGCTCGCCTCCTACCGCGACGCGCTGGCCCTCGGCGAGCCGCCGCGTGGGGGCGCACTCCGGCTGTCCTACCGCGACTACCCGTCGACCGGAATCGCCAACCTGCGGGTGTCGACGGAGCACGGGTCACCGCCGGCCGAGCTGCTGCGCGCGGCGGGCACGACGCTGTACCTGCTGCGGCCGCTCGCCCCGGTGCTGGTCGACTTCGCCGAGGCGAGCTACCGGATCGTGGCCTCGGGGGTTTGGCTGGACGACGGGCGAGTGCGCGGATGGCACCCGGTAGTCGAGTTGCGCGGGAGCTTGGCGCGACTGCTCGGCCGCATCGAAGCGGTCGGCACCGACCTGGCGTGGTTTCAGGCCGACCGGGGCGTGGTCGGCGCGCCGTCGGTCCTGATCGCGAGCCAGCCGGTCATCGGGTGACCCCTGCCGGTCGCGTGAGCCGTCACTCGAACCCGCATCCGCGCCCTGGTGACGAGGAGAGTGCGAGGAGAGCGCGTCCTGCGGGCGTGCCATCTTTGGCGATTTCGGGGGCGACGTGCCTGCTGAGAAGGTGTTCGAGACCCGAAATCGCCAAAGGTGGCTCCCTCGGGGAGCGCCTCCAGAGAATCGGCGCGAAGCGCTCTCGAGGCCGGAGCGAACGAGCGTGGACGGGAGCAGGAACGGGATCGGGGGGACGTCCTGCGATGCCGGGTCGGCTTGGTCTGGCGTAGAATGGCAGTCCAGTCCGATCACGGGATCGCCGGTGCGGCGAGCGGCCGCAGGGCACGGGGAGGCGACGCATGAGCCGGGAAGTGCTCGAGCGACTCGAGGAGCGGCTGGCTGCCAATCGGCTCGGCGGCGGCCAGGACAAGATCGAGCGTCAGCACGAACAGGGCAAGCTCACCGCCCGCGAGCGGATCGAGCAGTTCCTCGACGAAGGGTCGTTCGAGGAGGTCGATGCCTTAGTCGAGCACCGATGCACCGATTTCGGGATGGGCGAGCGCACGATCTCGGGCGACGGCGTGGTGGCTGGCCACGGCCGGGTCGACGGCCGGCCGGTGTTCGTCTTCGCCCAGGATTTCACGGTCTTCGGCGGCTCGCTGTCCGAGACCAACGCCGCCAAGATCTGCAAGGTCATGGACCTGGCGATGAAGGTGGGAGCGCCGGTGGTCGGGCTCAACGACTCTGGCGGGGCCCGCATCCAGGAGGGCGTCGCCTCGCTGGCCGGCTACGCCGACATCTTCCTGCGCAACACCCTGGCCTCGGGAGTGGTGCCGCAGGTGTCGGCGATCATGGGCCCGTGCGCCGGCGGCGCGGTGTACTCGCCGGCGATCACCGACTTCGTGTTCATGGTCGAGCACACCTCCTACATGTTCGTCACCGGCCCCGAGGTCATCAAGACCGTCACCCACGAGGAGGTCACCAAGGAGAAGCTGGGCGGCGCCATGACCCACAACTCGGTGTCCGGCGTCGCCCACTTCGCCGCCGGCACTGACACCGAGTGCCTGGCCGCCATCCGCCGCCTGCTGTCCTACCTGCCCTCCAACAACGCCGAGCAGCCGCCGCTCGCAGCGACCTCGGACCCGCTCGACCGCGAGATCGCCGAGCTCGACACTTTCGTGCCCACCGACCCGAACAAGCCCTACGACATCAAGAAGGTCATCCGCTGGGCAGCGGACGACGGCGACTTCTTCGAGGTGCACGAGCACTTCGCCAAGAACATCGTGGTCGGTTTTGTGCGGCTGGGCGGCCGCCCGGTCGGGGTGGTCGCCAACCAGCCGAACCACCTCGCCGGCGTGCTCGACATCAGCTCCTCGATCAAGGGCGCGCGGTTCGTACGCTTCTGCGACGCCTTCAACGTTCCGCTGTGGATCGTCGAGGATGTGCCCGGCTTCCTGCCCGGGACGGCCCAGGAGTGGGGCGGCATCATCCGCAACGGGGCCAAGCTGCTCTACGCCCTCGCCGAGGCCACGGTGCCCAAGGTCACGGTGATCACCCGCAAGGCCTACGGCGGCGCCTACTGCGTCATGGGATCGAAGCACATCCGGACCGACGTCAACCTCGCCTTCCCGACTGCGGAGATCGCGGTGATGGGGCCGCAGGGGGCGGTCAACATCCTGTACCGCAGCGAGATCCAGCGCGCTGAGGAGCCGGATGCCGAGCGCGCGCGGCGGGTGGCGGAGTACCAGGAGAAGTTCGCGAACCCGTTCGTCGCCGCGGAGAAGGGCTATGTCGACGAGGTCATCCTGCCGCGCCTGCTGCGGCGCAAGCTGGTGGCGGCCTTCACGCTGCTGCAGACCAAGCGCGACTGGATGCCGTCGAAAAAGCACGGGAACATCCCGCTCTAGGGGAAAGGGATGATGGGTCAGGGGATAGGGATGGTAGCTAGCAGGTTGCGGCACTTGGATGAGAATCGGAGGGCGGTCCCGGCGGGTGGGCCTAGCCCCCAGCCCTTAGCCCCAGGCCCCTGGTCGGGAGGGGGTCGGTGAAGCTGCTGATCGCCAACCGCGGCGAGATCGCGGTCCGGATCATCCGCGCCTGCCGGGACATGGACATCGGGACGGTGGCCGTCTACTCAGAGGTCGACCGCAAGTCGCCGCACGTCCTGATGGCGGACGAGGCCTTCGGCATCGGGCCAGCGCCGGCGGCCGACAGCTACCTCTCGATCGACCGCCTGCTCGATGCGGCCCGGCGCTCGGGCGCCGACCTGGTCCACCCCGGCTACGGGTTCCTGGCCGAGAACGCCGCCTTCGCCGAGGCGGTGGAGGCGGCTGGCCTGACCTGGATCGGCCCGCCGCCGGCTGCGATCCGCCTGATGGGCTCGAAAACCGAGTCCCGCAAGCTCGCCCGCACCGCCGGCGTGCCGCTGATCCCGGGGCTGCTCGAGCCGCTCGCGGGGCTCGCCCAGCTCGAGGCGTTCGTCGACGAGCACGGCCTGCCGGTGCTGCTCAAGGCAGTGGCCGGCGGCGGCGGCAAGGGTATGCGGACGGTCCACGAGCGCCACGAGCTGGCCTCGGCCTTCGACCGGGCGCGGTCGGAGGGCAAGGCCTTCTTCAGCGACGACCGGGTGTACGTGGAGCGCCTGGTCAGCCGCCCCCGCCACATCGAGGTCCAGGTCGCGGCCGACCGCTACGGCAACGCGGTCTTCGTCGGCGAGCGCGAGTGCTCGATCCAGCGCCGCCACCAGAAGGTGGTCGAGGAGTGCCCGTCGCCGGTGGTGTCGTCCGAGCTGCGGCGGCGGCTCGGTGAGGCGGCGCTGGCGATCGTCAGGGCGGCGGCCTACCAGTCGCTGGGGACGGTCGAGTTCCTGCTCGACCCGGAGGGCCACTTCTACTTCCTCGAGATGAACACCCGGCTGCAGGTCGAGCACCCGATCACCGAGGAGGTCTACGGCGTCGACCTGGTGTGCGAGCAGATCCGGCTCGCGCTCGGCGAGGCGCTGTCGCTGCGCCAGGACTCACTCGAGCCACGCGGCCACGCCATCGAGTGCCGGATCTACGCCGAGGACCCGCTGCGCAACTTCGCACCGTCGCCGGGCCGGATCAGCCTGCTCATCCGCCCCGACGGTCCGGGTGTCCGCGTCGACTCGGGAGTGTTCAGCGGCAGCGTGGTACCGCTCGAGTACGACCCGATGCTCGCCAAGCTGGTGGTGTGGGCGCCCGACCGGACCATCGCCATCGCCCGGCTGCGGCGGGCCCTCCACGAGTACCGGGTGCGGGGCATCGCCACCACCCTGTCGCTGTTCCGGGTGCTGGTCGACATGGCGGCCTTCCAGCAGGCCGACCTCCACACCGGCCTGCTCGACGAGCTGCTGGCCTCGCGGCGGCTCGAGGAGCTGCACGGGCAGCAGGATCCGGAGGCCGAGCACGCCGCGATCGTCGCCGCCGCGTGCCTGGCCTCGCTCGAGGCGCGCCGCCGGCCGGAGGACCCCTCCACCGCCGCCGACAGCCGCTGGTGGCACGAGGGGCTGCGCGTCCAGCATGGGAGGTTCCCGCGATGAAGTGGGTGGTGCGGGGCAGCGGCGGGTCGCACGAGGTGGTGGTCGAGCGCTCGGCCGACGGCTTCGAGGTCAGCCTCGACGGCCGCCGCCACGCCGTCGACATCATCCGCCTCGACGGCGCCGTGGCGTCCCTGCGCTTCGTCGAGGACGGCCGCAGCTTCCACGTCTCCTACGAGCGCGGCCGCAACCACGACTGGCGGATCGGCGTCGGCGACCGCGAGTTCACCTTCGAGGTGCTGACRCCGGTCGAGGCGATCGGCGCCCTCGCCGTGGCCAAGGGCCGCGGAGCGAGCAGCGTGACGGCGCCGATCCCCGGCAAGGTGGTCGCGGTCACCGTCGRGCCGGGCGACGAGGTCGAGCCCGGCCGGCCCCTGGTCGTGCTCGAGGCGATGAAGATGGAGAACGAGCTCACCGCCGAGGTGGCCGGCCGCGTGGCGGCGGTCCGGGTCGCCCCCGGCGACACGGTGGAGGCCGGCGCGGTGCTGGTCGAGCTGGAGTAGCGCCCCCTCCCGGCCAGGATCTGGGATCTGGGGATAGGGGATAGGGCCCCCACCCGCTGTCGTCTCGCTGCCCGTCTCCGTGCCCGTGCCCGTTCGTTCGCGCAGTCCTCGAGACCGCTTCGCGCTGATTCTCTGAACGACCTCCCCGCGGGTGCCACCTTTGGCGATTTCGGACCGCAAGCACTTCCTCGGGAAGAGCGTCGTCCCGAAATCGCCAAAGATGGCACGCCCGCAGGACGAGCCTTCCGCGTACTCGCTGCGCCTCCCGGGCGCGGAAGCGGGCGGGGGTCCACCCGCCCCCCCTCACTTGCTGACGACCACGGGCGCGGTGATGAACCCGGCCTGGCGGGTCGTCTGGTCGAGCAGCGCGAACGACACCTTGAAGCTGCCCGTCTCCATCAAAAGGCTCGCCTTGATCGTGAAGCGCTGCCGCTGGGCCTGCTCGTAGTCGGCGGCGGCGACGCGCACCTCGTGCTCCTGGCGGACCAGGTCCGACTGCTTGCCCTCGGTGTCGCGGGCCGCGATGAACAGCGACACCCGGCCGACGTAGTCGCCGCCCTCCGGCAGCAGGGCGATGTTGGCGAGCGGGAACGACAGCTGGAAGGGGACCGTCCAGCGG
>PQAJ01000015.1 GCA_003105185.1 Holophagae bacterium | reverse complement strand
TGGGCGGGGCCGCCCACCCTGTTCGTGACCGCCGGCCTCCCTGCAAGCGCGGTCATGACCGACATCGTGCACTGCCTTCGACCAGCCTTCAGCCCGGACGGCCGCCGGCTCGCGTGCGGCGGCTGGCAAGGCGAGGTGACGGTCTTCCCCGACGACGGCGGCGAGCCGCTCGAGATCACCGGGCTGCCGAGGGTGCAGGACTCCAGGGGCGTCTCGTTCGTGCCGGGGAACGATCGCCTGCTGACCTGGCTCGACGGGGACCCGACCATCCGCGTCTTCAGCGCCGTCGGCGAGCAGATCGGCAGCCTGCCGGGAGAGGCGACCGACCTCCTGGTGATCGACGAGGACACGATCGCCACCTTCGGGGCCTCCGTGCCGGGTGACACCGAACGTGCGGTCCGCGTCTGGTCGCTGACCGGCCACTCATCGCGTCTGGTCGCGCGCTGGCACCCGCCGTCCGGCTTCCAAGCCAGGATCGAGGGCCTCCGCCCGGCAGCCCTGGATCCCCGGCTTCGGTATCTTGCAGCCGGCGCTGGCACCGAGGTGCGCCTGGTCGGTCTGGGCGGCGAGGAGGCGGGTCGCGAGATGCGGCTCGGCACCCATCAGGCCAACGTGCGGGAGATCGCCTTCACGCGCGACGGCTCGCGCCTGGCCTCAGTCGACGATGAGGGCGGTCTCCGGGTCTGGCCGGTCGGCTCGGGCGAAAGCCTCCGCTCGCTCGACGCCCAGGTCCCGACGAGGCTCTCCCGCCTCGCCTTCGACGCCTCGTCCTCGAGGCTGGGATGGGCCTCGGACAGCGGCGCTCTGGTGTGGAGCCTCGCCGACCCCCCGGATGCGACGCCGCGGCTCCTCCGGGGCCCGGGCGAGGAGCCTTTCGGCGCAGTGGCCTTCGAACCCGAAGGCCGCTGGGCTGCTGCAGGACGCATCAGCGGCTCACTGTACATGTGGTCGCTCGCCTCACCCTATCCCCGGGTCCTCCAGGGCCACACCCAAGCTGCGCTCGATCTGGCGTTCACCGCTGACTCGCGCTTTCTCGCCTCGTGCGGCCTTGAAGGCGCCCGACTGTGGCCGCTGTCTCCCGACGGCGGGCACGAGCGGCTGGTTTCCCTTGGTGAGGAGTACTGGTGCGTGGGGATCGCGGCCGACGCAACCAGCCAGACCTTGTTGGTCGCGGCGCCGGAGCTGGGCGCCTTTCTCGTTCAGCCGGACGGGACCACACCGCACAAGCTCCAGGGGGTGCCGCCGACGACCCTCTATTCGACCGCCCTCGACACCCGCGCCGGTCTGGCGGCGGTCGGCGTCAGCGCCGCATTTGCGGCGAAAGAGATGGCGATTCACGTCGTCGACCTGGGTTCGGGCGCGACACGCACCCTCCAGTTGCTTGACCATGAGAGTGTCAGCATCTACGAGAGCAACGTGTGCTCGCTCGGCATTGCGGCCGATGGCAGCCTGATCTCCGGCGGTGATGGCGGCGTGTACCGCTGGAATGCCGCATCCGGCGAGCGCACCAGAGTTTGCGGCGGAGACGGACTGTGGGGTGAGATGGCGGCGAGCAGATCCGGCCGCAACATGATCGCGGGGTGCTGGGACGACAAAGACCACGAGCTCCTCGTCGTTGACCTGGTGACCGGCGCAGAGCGCCGCATCACGAGCCACGGAGAGGCCGTCACTGTCATGGCGATGGACGCGACCGGGGAGCGGATCGCCACCGGCGACAAGGGCGGCGCGGTGCGGGTCGGCTGGGCGACCGGCGAGGAGCCCCACCTGCTCCTCGGCCACCGGGATGGCGTGACCGACGTGGAGTTCTCTCCAGATGGAAGGTGGCTTGCGTCGTCAGCCGGGACCGAGATCTTCCTGTGGCCGCTGCCCGATCTGTCGAAGCCGCCGCTCCACGCTCTGCCTCACGATGAGCTGCTGGCAAAGCTCCACTCCCTGACCAACCTGCGCGTGGTTCGCGATCCGTCGTCGAGCACTGGCTGGACCATCGAGGTCGGCCCCTTCCCCGGCTGGGCCGAGGTCCCGGAGTGGAACCCGTGAGAGAGTTCTCCGGCGGTTGATGAGCGCTCGGATTCGCCAGGCCCGCATCACCTCTTGTAACGGCGAGGATGAAAGCGACGCAGGATCCGCGCCCGACTCCCTGTGGGGGCCCATTCCTGCAGGACGTGGTACAACGCCGGCATGAAGAAGACTCTCATCGCGGCTCTCGTCCTCCTCGCAGCCGGCTGCGGAAGGAATGTCCCCTCTCCGGATCCCGCCTACCTCGCCGAGGTCGAGGCGTGGCGGGCCGAGCGCCTGCAGCGATTGACCGCCGCCGACGGGTGGCTGACCGTTGTCGGGCTGCACTGGCTCGTGCCGGGTGTCAACCGCTTCGGCTCGGACCCAGCCAATGAGATCCCCTTGCGCTCGCCCGACGTGCCCCCGCTCGTCGGCACGGTCGAGCTTCTCGCCGACGGCTCGCTCATCGCGCGGGCGGAAGCCGGGACCGGGGTCACGGTCAACGGCGCACCGCTGGCGGAAGCGACGCTCCACAGCGACGCGCAGGGCAAACCCGACATCCTGGGGGTTAGTCGCCTCACCTTCTACATCATCGACCGCGGCGGACGGCTCGGCGCGCGCGTCAAGGACCCAGAGGCTGCGGCCCGCAAGGAGTTCACGGGCATCGAGCACTTCCCCATCGACCCTCGATACCGGGTCACTGCGCGCCTGGACCCGTATCCAAAACCGAGGGAGGTACCGATCCCGACCGTGCTCGGCACACCGACCACCATGCTCGCGCCCGGCGTCCTGCGCTTCACGCTGCTGGGCAAGGAGGTCAGCCTCGAGCCCTACCGGGAATCGCCTGGCGAGGACACCTACTTCCTGATCTTCCGCGACCGCACCTCCGGCGACACCACCTATGGCGGCGGCCGCTTCCTCGATGCCGCGGCGGTCGGCGCCGACGGCCTCACCGTGCTCGACTTCAACCTCGCCTACAGCCCGCCGTGCGCCTTCACGCCGCACGCCACCTGCCCGCTGCCGCCGCCGCAGAACTCGCTCCGCGTGGCCGTCGAGGCCGGGGAGAAGTTCGCGGGTCACGGGCACTGATTCAGATCTGGGGGTCCGCTCCCCGCCAGCTTCCGCGCCCGCTTCCGCTTCCGATTCGTTCCCGTTGCCGTTCCCGTCCCCGGACCAGCATGGGCCCCGGGCCTTGGGCGGCGGACGGAACCACGTTCCTCATCGAGAAGCAATCGAACCAACTCCTCGTCTGTTGTACGATTCGATGCGTCATGCACGGCCAGCGTCGGGGCCGGTGGACCCGTCGCCCGTCGCGGGCGCCGCGTGACAAGGAGCGATACACGATGAGGATCCGATCCCTGCTGGTTCTGCTCGCGGTGCTGGTGATCGCAGGTTTCGCGCTGGGTTGCTCGAAGGAGGAGATGAAGGACTCGGTCGACAAGGCCGGCAAGAAAGTCGAGAAGGCCGCGGACAAGGCCGCCGACGCCGTCGGCGAGGCTGCCGATGACGTGGCCAAGGGCGCCAAGGACCTGGCCGAGGACGCCGGCGATACGGCGAGCGAGGCCTGGGACGACACCAAGGACGCGGCCGCCGACGCCTACAAGGACGCCAAGAAGAGCGCAGCCGGCGCGGTCGAGGACGCCGCCGCAAGCGTCGAGAAGGCCGCCAAGGACGTCAAGGAGAACGCCGGCGGCGGGCGGTAGGCGACCTCCGACCGTCCCATCGGGGGCGACCGCGAAATTGCTTCTGGCGTAGGATGCGCAGGTGACCACGCGACTATCTCACGCAACCGGCCCACGACTGGAGATGCGTGGGGCGGCGTCGAGGAGGTCCGCCCCGAGCATGTCGCGCCGTCGTGAAAACGGAGGTCCCAGATGCCTCTGCAGCCCCTGAGCGTCTCCGCCGGAACCTGGACGCGCCTCGTTCGTCTGGCGAAGGCGGTTCCGGTCACCGCGCTCGGCTTCGCGAGCCTGCTCGTGTTCAACGCCGCCCAGACCGCGAGCCTGACGTTGCTGCCGTTCTCGCGCCGCGCCTTTCGGCGCTTCAACAGGTGGTGCGCCAACACCTGGTGGGGCGCCTGCGTGGTGGCCAGCCAGCGCTTGAACAGGACGCGGGTGATCGTCACCGGCGAGGATCTGCCCGACGGCGAGAATGCCCTCGTTCTGTCCAACCATCAGAACATGCCGGACATCCTGGCGCTGATGACGCTGGCTCGCGCCAAGAAGCGCCTCGGCGACCTCAAGTTCTTCGTCAAGCACGCCCTGAAGTGGGTCCCCGGCGTCGGTTGGGGGATGCAGTTCATCGGCTGCCCCTTTCTGCGCCGAGACTGGACTGCCGACCGCGAGCGGATCCGAAGGACCTTTGACACCCTGGTGCGGGAGCGCATCCCGGTCTGGCTGGTGTCCTTCGCCGAGGGGACCAGGTCGACTCCCGAGAAGCTCCAAGCCAGCGCCGAGTGGGCCGTGGCACGTGGTCTCGAGTCCACCCGGCACGTGCTCATCCCCCGCACCAAGGGCTTCGTCGCCACGATCGAAGGACTCGGAGAGTATCTCGACGCGGTGTACGACGTGACCATCGGCTACGAGGGTGGCGTGCCGACGCTCTGGCAGTACATCACCGGTTGCGTGCAGCGAATCCACCTGCACGTCCGGCGAGTTCCAATCGAGACCCTGCCGCGGGTCGAAGAGGAGCTCCAGGCCTGGCTTCTCGCGCGTTACCGCGAGAAGGACCTGCTGCTCGAGCACTTCTATTTGACGGGCGCGTTTCCCGCCGAGGTCATGGCCGAAGGCTGACGAATCCAGGCTGGTGCCGAGTTTTCGAAGCGGGAGCTGCGATCCTCTCCCCGAAACCCCTCCTCTACTCCACTTTCACCGGCACCGTCGTCGCGTCGTTGGTGCGCGAGTCSACGACCGAGGCCGAGATCAGCACCGGTCCGCCCTCCAGCACCTCCACCGTCCCGAAGCCCCAGCCGAGGTCMGGGCGGCTCGCGCGCCGGACGTACGGCTCGAGGTCCTGGACGAGCGCCCGTGGCTGGAGGTCGACGCGGTAGCGAATGAGCTCGGTGCCGCCGCCGTCGTAGAGCGTGACCTGGACCGCGGCTGCGGTCTCGTTCGGGTTGGTGAACCCGAGGTTGGTTCGGAACTCACCTTCCTGCTGGCGTAGCTGAAGCAGCGTGCCGACCAGACCCGGGACGAGCCCACCGCCCGCCGCGTAGCCCTCAAGGTACTGCCCGAACGTGCCCTCGTCTCCGAGGTTGTAGATCCGTCCCGACACCAGCAGCGGCCGGTTCGCGGTGATCTCCAGCCAGCCCTTGCCGTCGACCCCCATCTGGCCGAGCACGTCCTCGAACGCCGCCTGCGCACCGCCGRCGATGGCCGCCGGCAGCGTGCCGCCACCGGCGCCGCGCAGCCGGATCTCCACCTCCGCGTCGGCCTCGGAGAGGTTTCGCGCCACGACGTCGGTGCGCCAGATGCTGCCGGCCTGCCCGGCCTGGTGGGAGGCGATCTCGACCCAGTAGACGTGCTCTTCCGGCGGCTCCACCGGCGGCTCGATCCGGAACTGCGGCGACACGTCGAAGGTCGCGGGATCGGACCCGGCCGCGACCCGCACCTGGTAGGCGTCCGAGGCCTCGAGATCGCTCGGAACGGTCCACGAGTAGGTGCCTGCATCCTCAAGGCCGGCGGCAATGGTTGCCACCTCCTCGGCGGCCAGCAGCAGGGCTATGTCAACGGAAGCCCCACAACCGTCCGAGCTCGACCACAGAATGTCGTGGGTCTCGCCCATCCGCCACGTCGTACCCTCGGTCGGCTCATTGACCTGGTAGCTGCATTGCGGCTCGTCCGCGATCGCGAAGCCGTCCGACACGTCGTAGGAGTTCCAGTCGCTGCTGTCACGAACCCTGATCCCGTAGCCGCCACCGGGGGGCGCATCCGCGGGCACGGTCCACGTGAAGGCGCCGTCGTCGCCGGTCGATTCGGCGATGATCGCGACCTCGACGCCCTGCCGCATCAGGTGCAGGTCGACCGGCGACGAGCACGTGCCGGCTCTATTCCAACGCACGGTGTGGCTGGTTTCCCGATACCAGGTGTCGCCCTCCGCCGGCTGGGTTACGCGATAGCCGCAGTACGCGGCGTTCGAGATGGTGAACTCGCGCGACAACCCGAACGACTCGTCGTCACGGTCACGGACCCTGACCTGGTAATCGAGCGCCGATCGCAGCGAGGACGAGACCATCCAGGTTGCCGACCCGTTGTTGAGCTGGTTGGTGGCGATCCCCATCACCCACTCGCCGCTGCGCAGCAGGTCGATGTCGACCCGGTCGCTGCAGGTGCCGGACGCGGACCAATGGATCGACGCCGCGCTCCCGGTGTGCCAGATGTCGCCCGACCCCGGCACCATCACGCTGTAGGTGCAGGCGCCGGCGTCTCCGCTCACGAGCGCTAGGGCCAGGACCACGATCCCGATTCCGACGTGCCAAGCCGTTGAGCCGGCCATCAGACCCTCCCACAATCTCGACCACGATCGCGCGCTGCAACCGATGGTTGGACCTGCCCCAGCATACGTCACTGCGACCGTGCCGCAGCGTCGGCTGAAGCGCGTTGGAGCTCTCACGGCAACGAGCTCCCACCTCCGCTGTCGCTTCCACTTCCGCGCCCGATGCCTGATTCCAAGTTCTCACCACATCCGAAATCCGAGGGTGAAATCGACCCCAGGACGCTGATGGATGAACACCAAAACCGGATTTCACCCTCGGATCTCGGATCAGACGATGCGCTCGCGGATCTTGGCGCTCAGGATATCCATCACCCACACCGTGGCGGCGATCAGCAGCACCAGGGTGCCGACCTCGCCCCACTCGCCGAGGTCGACGCGGGGCTTGAGGATGTAGCCGATGCCGCCGCCGCCGACGAAGCCGATGATGGTCGACATGCGGACGTTGATGTCCCAGCGGTAGATGGTGAACGACAGGAACGGCGGGATCACCTGGGGCACCACTCCGTAGCGCAGCACCTGCAGGGTGCTCGCGCCGGTGGCGGTGATCGCGTCCATCGGACCCGGGTCGATCGACTCGATCTGCTCCGAGTAGAGCTTGGTCAGGGCCGCCACCGAGTGCACCCACAGCGCCAGCACCCCAGCGAAGGGCCCGATGCCGACCCACGAGATGAAGATCAGCGCCCACACCAATGGCTCGACCGCACGCACGAAGTTCATGACGGTGCGGGAGACCAGATACCCAATGCGGGCCGGCGCGCTGCCGCGGGTCAGGTTACGGGCCGACGGGAACGAGAGCACGAAGGCGATCGGGATCGCGAAAGCGGTCGCCATGAAGGCGAGGAAGATGGTCTGCACGAGCAGGATCATGCCCTCGTGGAGCACGCTCGCCGACGGGTGAGCCAGGCCGCGCACGATGTCCGCCGCCTTGCCAAACTTGGTGAGGAAGGTGACCAGCTCGAGCTCGGTGATGAGCCAGCCGGTGAAGAAGGTCAGCTCGATGAAGACCGCCGCGAACCAGCCGCGCAGCGTCTGCGTCCACGGCAACTCCTTTTCATCCGCCGGCACCGAGCCGGTCAGGGAGCGGCCCGGGGAGGCGCCAATCACCCGCTCGAGGAGCGACCATCCCACCGCCAGCACGAGACCACCGGCCGCGGCCACCCAGTAGTGCACCAGGTCGAGGATCTGCTCGGCCGTCAGCAGCATGCCGGTTGGCCCGCGGCGCCCCGTGAACGCCAGCAGCAGGAACTCCGCCATCATCCAGGCGATCACGATCAGCGCCCAGTCGACAGCCAGGATGCGCGCGCGTTGCATCCAGCCGCGGCCGGCGGACGACGTCGGCGCTGCCATCACAGCCCCGTGTTCGAGGCCGGTTCCGCCTCCTCGCCGTAGATCTCCTTGAAGGTGGTCCGATCGAACTCGGCGGGCGTCCCGTCCCACACCAGCCGGCCGTCGCGCAGCGCGACCAGCCGCGTGGCGTAGCGAGCCACCAGGTCGATGTCGTGCAGTGAGCAGAGGACCGTCAGGCCCTCGTCGCGGTTGAGAACCTCGATGTGGCGCATCACCGAGTGGCGCAGCGCAGGGTCGAGCGACGCCACCGGCTCATCGGCCAGGATCAGCTGCGGTTCCTGCATCAGCGCGCGGGCGATGGCCACCCGCTGCTGCTGACCGCCGGACAGTGCGTCGGCCCGGCTCGCCGCCCGGTCGCCGAGGCCGACTCGGTCGAGGCAGCCGAGCGCCCGCTGCTGCTCCTCCGCCGGGAAGGTTAGGGCCAGGCTCGGCAGCAGCGCGCTGCGGCCGAGGGCACCCGAAAGGACGTTGGCGAGCACGGTGTGGCGCTTCACCAGGTTGAACTGCTGGAAGATCATGGCCACCTGGCGACGCAGGGCGCGCAGCTCGGCGCCGCGCAGCGCCGTCGCCTCGCGACCGAAGATGAAGACCCGCCCCTCGGTCGGCTTGATCAGGCGGTTGATGCAGCGCAGCAGCGTCGACTTGCCGGAGCCGGACAGGCCGAGCACGGCCAAGAACTCACCCTCGCGAACCTCCAGGTCGATGCCGGCGAGCGCTCGCACGCCCCCCGGGTAGACCATTCCCAGGCCTTCGATGCGCACCGCCGCGTCGTTCGATCGGGCGGCCACGATCAACCCCCGCCCGCGCCGCGCTGCCGCCGCAGGCGCTCTTCCGCCGCCTCGAGCAGGCTCACCGCGCTGACGCCGGAGCTCCGCAAAGCGTTGCGGAAACCGTCGAAGTCTCCGTCACTGCACGGCGCAGCCGCGACTCCTGCCACCAGGTCGTAGTACGCGCTCTGGCCCTCCGGAGTGGCGAGGAATCGATCGAGCGAGGCCGCGAACCGTTGCCAGACCGCCTCGGAGAATCCGCGCCGGACGCAGCACACGTCGTTGGGGATCGGGTCGGTGAGGGCGAGGATCCGCACCTGCTCGAGGTAGGCGGCTCGCTCCTCGGCGGACTTCATGTTCTTGACGATCAGGAAGCGGGCGTCCGCGACCAGCGTGCCGTCGCGCTCGTTGATCGCCGACGGAGGCGAGTAGAAGGTCGCGCCGCCCGCCACCTTGCCGTCGTAGACGGCCTGGACCACATTGGGATGGCCGCCGGCAAACAGCACGTGGCCGAGAATGACTCCGTGCCGCTGGAGGAGCGCGCGCGCGAAGATGTGGCCTGAGGTCGAGGTCTCGTCGGAGAACGCGAAGCTCCGGCCTTGGAGGTCCTCAAGCCGGCTGATACCACTGTCGGTGCGCGTCATCACGCAGCCGTAGTAGACCGTCGACAGCTCGGGCGCCGGCCGGTCGGTGGTGTCGACGACTCGGGTCTCGCGCAGGGTGCCGGGTCGGTCGGCCTCGAGCTCCCTGCGACCGTCGCCGACCAGGTCGTTCGGCGCCGCGTAGACGTAGCGGCTGACCGCCGCGTCGACTCCGTCCTGGCGTTCGACCAGGCGGCCGACCGCGTCCCGGTCATCGGCTGCCGGTACCTCGACCCAGCCGGGCGCGACCCGGTCGAGGCGTTCCACCACCATCGCTCGCAGCGGTCCCTGCACCGAGGCCGGGAGTGCGATCCTGCGGCCGGCCAGGCTCTCGACGCGCTCCGGCTCGCCGGCGTGCGAACGGACCACGACCACGGCGTAGCGATCAACCGAGCGCACGACCTGGAGCCGCGCCTCGGCGCCGTAGCGGGCGTTCGCGACCACGTAGGCAAAGGCTGGAATCCACGCGACATCCGCCTGACCGGCGCCAAGCGCCTGGATCACGGCGGCGTACGAGGTCGGGACCTGGGAGCGCAGCACCAGGCCGCTGTCGCCGCGGATGAAACGGGCCAGCTCGTCGCCCCTCCGCACCAGGGTGCCCTGCTCGACCGAGGGCACGAACAGCATCTGAACGGCAGCCTGGCCGGTGGCCTCCAGCCGGGCGCGCCGCTGCAGGCCCCAGATGAAAAGCGCCAGCAGCGCGATCACCACCAGCCAGCCAGCGCGCGCCAGCCACTGCCGGCGCATGCCGGGTCGGTCGGTGACCTTCGGCTCAGGGGCATCGACGGTTGGTGGGGCCATGGGCGTCGTCAGACTAGCACACGCCCTCCCGCCCGACCGACCAACCTGCACGTCCAGGGGCACCGGCCCGCTTCCCCTTCCGCGCCCGTCTCCGTATCCGTATCCGTCTCCGACGTCTACTCCACACGTCGGGAGCCGCCACTCGGGCACGGTGACGGGGACGGAAGCGGGCAGGGGGCAACGATCGAGCGTTCTCGGTAGCGCCCGCCTTCTCGGGGCCTCGGTCCCCGCGGCCCGACCGCGCAGGCTATACTGCGTCAGATCGACAGCCGCGGGAGGGGCTCATGGAGCGGCCCACCATCCTCCTGGTCGACGACGACACGCTGCTGCTGGAGGCCCTGCGGGCGGTGCTCGAGCAGCACTACAACGTTCGCACCGCGACCGGCGGTGAGGAAGCGGTGGCGGCCGTCGCCGAGACCCCCCCCGACCTGATCATCCTCGATGTGATGATGAGCTACCTCTCGGAGGGCTACGACCTGGCGGCAATGTTCCGCAAGGGCGAGCGCACCGCCCACATCCCGATCATGATCCTGACCGGGGTCGACCGGATGTTCGAGTCCCGCTCGCGGCTCGAGCAGTCCTGGGTCGAGGTCGAGGCGTTCCTGACCAAGCCGCCGGACTTCGCCACGCTCCACGACACGATCGAGTCGCTGCTCGCCGCCAAGAAGAAGACCTGATCAACGCACGGCGGTCGGAGGCGCGGAAGCGGGCGCGGGCCTCATCCTCTCCCTTCGATCCCCTATCCCTCAGCGGCTATCCCCAAAGCGAGGTCGCCGGGTCCGGCCCCGCCGACCGCCGCACCGCCGGCAAGGCGCCCAACACCGCCGCCACGACGGCGATCGCCAGACCGCCGACGATCAGCCACGGCTCGACCAAGAACAGGCTGTCCGGCTGGTACGGCAGGCCCGACACCCAGCGTGCAGCGAGCCGATCGACCACGACGGCGCCGGCGGCTGCGATCGCAACTCCGGCGGCGCCGGCCGCCAGGCCGATCGCGACCGCCTCACCGACGACCATCCCGCGAATGTCGCCGCGCGTCGCGCCGAGCGCGCGCAGCACGGCGATCTCGCGCCGGCGGCCTTCGACGCTCAGGAAGAGCGCGTGCGCGACACTGGTTGCGGCCACGCCGAGCACCGCGGCGCCGACCGCCGCCACGATCGCCATCACGAGTGTGAGCAGGCCGGCCGCGCGGCGCGCGCCGCGATCGCTGACCACGAGCTGCAGGGCCTCCGCCGCCGCGATCACCTGCCCTGCATCCTTCGGCGAGAACAGCTCCACGATCGCCGAGTGGTAGGCGTCCGCAGCACGGGCCGACCCGAAGCGCACGTTGAGCTCGCGCACCGCGTCGATCGGCAGGGTCAGGCCGAACGGGATCGCGCGATCCGAGAACCCGACCAGCCGCACCCGCTCGCGCGCCACCCCGCGCCGGGGGTCCGCTCGCAGCATCGAGGCGCCGACGGTCAGGTCGACGGTCGCGCCGATGACCCGCTCCGGGTCGAGCTGGGGCAGGTGGTAGGCGCGCCGCAGCGAGCCGTTGTACAGCTCGAGCAGGTAGTGGGACACGAGGACCGGGATGTACGGGCGGCAGCTTCCGTTGAGTGAAGCGGGCCCGGCCAGCGCACAGTAGGCGTTGTCGCCACAGTCGCGGTCGCGGTGACACACCAGGTCCATCGGGGTGGGCATCCGGAACGCCGGCCCGACCTCGTCGGCCACCAGGTCGGGATCGATGCCGTCGACCACCAGCTCGGTCTGCAGGGCCGAGCCGAAGACGAAGCTGCCGCCCGAGGCGACCGCCGGCACGGTCAGCTTCATCTTCGGGTAGACCCTGCGCACACCCGGAATCTGGCGCAGCTGCTCGATCATCGCCGGGTCCAGGGTGTCGCCCCCCAGCGGCAGCCGGACCCCGAGCAGGTCGAGGCTGCTCGCCTCCTTGGCCACCTCGAGCCGGTCGAGAGGGAAGACCTCACCGAGCAGGGTCGCGCGCAGCCCGAAGCCGAGTGCGAACAGGAACACGAGCGATGCCACGGCGAGCGCGATGCCGATTCCAGCCACGGCGAGACGTCGCCACCCCCGGCGCAGCTCGAGCCGCGCCAACCGCAGCGCCGGCCGCAAGCTCACGGTGCKYTCTCYCCCGAAWCGACCCCSGMSGYCACSAGGAGKCCGTCGCGCAGCTCCAGGACGCGRTCTGCCAGCCGGCGGATCGCCCGGTCGTGCGTGATCACGACGACGGTCACGCCACGCGCTCGGCGGACCTCCTGGAGCAGCTCCGCCACGTCCGCGCCGGTCGCCTCGTCGAGATTGCCGGTCGGCTCGTCGCACAGCAGCACCGGCGCCCGCTGGAGCAGCGCGCGGGCGATGGCGACCCGCTGCCGCTCGCCACCCGAGAGCACCGCCGGGCGGTCGTCGCAGCGGTCCGCGAGGCCGACCGCGGCCAGCGCCGCCAGCGCCCGCTCATGCGCCTCCCGGCGGCCGCCCGCGCCGACTCGAGCGCGGGCCAACACGGACGGCAGCAGGACGTTCTCCGCCACGGTCAGGTGATCGAGCAGGTTGTAGGCCTGGAAGACGAAGCCGACCGAGCGATTGCGGAACGCGCTCAGTTCGCGGTCATCGAGCTCGGCAAGGAGCCGGCTGGAGACCTCGACCGAACCCTGGTAGCCGGTGTCGAGGCCGCCGATCACGTTGAGCAGCGTGGTCTTGCCGGCGCCCGACCGGCCGACGACCGCAACCATCTCGCCCTCGGCGACGTCGAGGTTGAGGCCCCGTAGCACCGGCCGCTGGGCGTCGAAGGCCCGGGAGACCGACCGCAGTTGGATCACGCGCGGAGTATAGCCGGGGCACTCAGCCGATACGCTACACTCGCCTGCCATGCGGGTTCTCGCTCTCGACTTCGACGGCGTCGTCTGCAACAGCGCGCGCGAGGTGTTCACCGCGGCGGTTCACACCTACGGCTGCCTCGATCCGAGCTCGCGCGTCGTCCAGGCGACGCTGACCCATGCCAGACCCTTCGCCACTGAGCTCGACCTCTCGTCGGCACCGGCCTTCACCGATTTCACGCAGCTGATGCCGCTCGGCAACCGCGCCGAGGACTACGGCGTCGCTCTGCGCGCGATGGACCTCGGCCTCGCATTGCCCGACCAGGGGGCCTACGACGACTTCTACCGCTCCTTCGACCCGAGCTGGCTCCAGCGCTTCCACGCCGCTTTCTACGAGGTCCGCGACCGGCTGCGCGCCGATCACCTGGAATCATGGCTGGCGCTCCATGCCGGCTACCCGCCTTTCCCCTCCTTTCTCGAGCGCGCTGCCGCGCGCTGCCGGCTTGCGGTCGCCACCGCTCGCGACGCCGCCTCCCTCGACGTGCTGCTCGTGCACTTGGGAGTCGCTGCCCTGATCCCGCAGAAGTCGCGGCTCGACAAGGAGACCGGCGTCCACAAGACGGACCACTTGTCGGCTCTCGCCCATCGGCTCGGGGTGCCCTTCGATCAGATCACCTTCGTCGACGACAAGGTCAACCACCTCGAGCGCGTGGCACCGCTGGGCGTGCGCCCGGTGCTCGCCGGCTGGGGCCACAACACCCCCCGCGAGCATGCCCGAGCAACGGCCCTCGGCTTCGAGGTGGCACAGCTCGACGCGCTCGACGCGGTGCTGCTGGACGGCGTCTGAGATGCGCCATATCCGGCTCTTCTCGTGGAACGTCAACGGCCTGCGGGCGTGCTCCCGCAAGGGCTTCCCGGAGTGGCTCCAGCAGGCCAGGCCCGACGTGCTCGCGCTGCAGGAGGTGCGCGCCACGCCGGATCAGCTCGACGACACGGTCCGGGCTCCTGATGGCTACCGCACCCACTTCCACCCGGCCGGGCGACCCGGCTACTCCGGCGTGGCCCTCTACACCGCGATCGAGCCGAGGCAGGTCACCCTGGGCGGTCTCGGCGACCCCCGCCTCGACGGCGAGGGGCGGCTGATCATCGCCGACTACGGCGACTTCCTGCTCTACGCCGGCTACTTCCCGAACGGCGGCGAGGACCTCAGCCGGGTTCCCTACAAGCTCGAGTTCTCGGAGGCCGTGCTGCAGCACGCCGAGGCCCAGCGTCGCGCCGGCCGCGGCATCGTGATCTGCGGCGACGTCAACACCGCCCATGAGGAGATCGACCTCGCCCACCCGAAGGCGAACCGCAACAACACCGGTTTCCTGCCCGAGGAGCGGGCCTGGCTGACACGGCTGATCGGCCACGGCTACATCGACGTGTTTCGCGAGCGCCACCCCGGTGAGGGCGGGCTCTACACCTGGTGGAGCAGCCGCTGGGGCGTGCGCGAGCGCAACGTGGGCTGGCGCATCGACTA
>PQAJ01000014.1 GCA_003105185.1 Holophagae bacterium | reverse complement strand
AAGCGGCTCGACCGGACGGCCGAGCTCGCAGTCTACGCCGGGGAGGGGCACGTCCCGGGCGACTGGTCGCTGGTCAACGCGGTCGACGCGACCCAGCGCATGCTAACGTGGCTTGATCGTTACATGACAGTCGAGGAGTAGCAGGGGACGGGAGTGCGGCGCACAGGGACAGCCCGGCTGGTTGCAGTCGCCCTGTGGGCGATGGGCGCCGCCCTCTGGTTGTGGGCGCCGGGCTGTTCCTCGCCCGTCCCGCCGCCGCCCGGCGGCCTGCTCCTGATCACCCTCGACACCGTCCGCGCCGACCGCATCGGAGCCTATGGGTACGCCGACATCGAGACGCCCTTCATCGACGGCCTGGCGAAGCGCGGCGTGCTCTTCGAGCGGGCGCTCACGCCGGTTCCGCTGACTCTCCCGTCGCACGCCTCGCTGCTCACGGGGACGTATCCGCCGCGGCACGGCGTCCGGGACAACGGCGATTTCACGGTCCCGCAGGAGCTGACGACGCTCGCCGAGCAGTTCCGGGCGCGGGGCTTCCGCACCGGCGCCTTCGTCGGCGCCTTCGTGCTCGACCGCCGCTGGGGCCTCGACCAGGGTTTCGAGCATTACTCGGGTGAATTTCAGGTCGAGAACATCTCCGAGCTGGTTTCGATCGGCGACCTGCAACGACCGGCGAACGAGGTGGTGGACGACGCGCTGGCCTGGCTCGGAGGGATCGGCCCCGAGGAGCCCTTCTTTGCCTGGGTGCATGTCTTCGATCCCCACGACCCCTACGATCCGCCGTCGCCGTACCGCGAGCGCTACCGAGGCCGGCCGTACGTCGGCGAGATCGCCTACTCGGATGCCGAGCTCGCGCGGCTCGGCGAGTGGCTGGAGGAGAGCGGCCGCTCGCAGACGACGGTGGTGGTGTTTGCCGGCGACCACGGCGAGAGCCTCGGCGAGCACGGCGAGAACGGGCACGGCTTCTTTCTCTACCAGGAGACGCTTCGCGTTCCCCTGATCTTCGTCGACCCGCCGCGGAGCGCCGGCGGCACGCGGCGGCCAGAGGTCGTGTCGCTGGTCGACATCGTCCCCACCCTGTGCGAGCGGTTCGGGCTCGAGACGCCGGCCGCAGCCCAGGGACGCAGCCTGGCGCCCCTGCTCGGAGGTGGGGGCCGGTGGGAGGAGCGGCCGGTCTACTCGGAGACCTTCTACCCGTTCTTCAGCTATGGCTGGAGCCCGCTGAGCAGCATCCAGGACCGGCGCTATCACTACCTCGAGTCGTCCGAGGCCGAGCTCTATGATCTGGAGAGCGACCCCGGCGAGCTGCACGACCTGGCGGCGTCAGAGCAGGCGGTCCTCGAACACCTCGCCGAAGCGCACGACGCCCTGACCGCGGCGCTGTCCCGCGACGCCAGCAAGGAAACCGCCCTTCCCGACCCCGACACCGTGGCCAAGCTGGCTGCCCTCGGTTATGCCGCCGGCGCGGCCGAGCTCACGGCGCCGGCGAGCCGCGACGGCCTCGCGCCGCCGCGGCTCCGGATCGATGTTTACAACCGACTCGTCGAGTCGAGGCTCGCGCTCACTGCCGGCGATCTCGAGCTCACCCAGGAGTTGCTCGGAGAGGCGATGGCAGGTGACCCCAACGTTGCCGAGACCTACTCGCTGATTGGCAGGCTGCGGCTGGCCCAGGGCCGGTTCGACGAAGCGGCGGTCGTGTTTGAGAAGGGCCTCGAGCTCAAACCGAACAGCTTCGCGCTGAACATGGGGCTGGCCACGGCAAGGCTCCGGTCGGGGCACACCGGCGAGGCGCTCGAGGTGCTCGCGCGCGCTGCCGAGCTGCGTCCGGACGAGGCGTGGCCGATGCTCGTCCTCGGCTCGTTCGCCCGCCAGGCCGGCCGGCTGGACGCGGCCCAGCGGGCGCTTGAGCGCGCGCTCGAGCTCGATCCGGAGTCGGCCGGCGCCCACCTCGAGCTGGCCGTGGTGGCGGTGGCGCAGGGAGCGTTCGACCGCGGCGAGGAGCTGGCGGCACGGGCGCTCGAGCTCGACCCGCGGCTGAAGGGAGGACACCTGTGCCTGGCGCAATGCCTCGAGGCGCAGGGCCGGCTCGACGCGGCGGCGGTCGAGTATGAGTCGGAGCGGCGCCTGTCGCCCGACGATCACCGGCCGGTCTACGGTCTGGCGCGGCTCTACGGCCGCCTGGGTCGTCCCGGCGAGGAGCGCCTGCTGCTGGAGGAGACCATCCGGCTCGAGCCCGGTTTCGTGCCCGCCTACCTCTTCCTGGCGCGCGGCCGCCTGGCGGCGGGTGAGGGGTATCCGGAGGCGATCGCCTGGGTGCATCGGGCACTGACCTACGACCCGGCGGGCACCGACCTGGTGCTTGCGTACTACCTCCTGGCCGACCTCTACAACCGGGTCGGTAATCAGGAGCTGTCGAACGAGTTCGCGATCAAGGGCCGACACGCCGAACAGGAGCAGGGCGACGCCCGCCGGTCCGTACCCTGACGCCGCAGAGGAGGGCACATGGCACGTTTCGAATCGACCGACAAGTTTCGAGATTTCGTGCTGTCCACCGCCGGGAGCCTTCCGCCCCAGCAGCGGGCGATCGCCGACTACCTGGTTCACCACCTCGAGGAGGTGCCGTTCCTCGCCGTCCCCGAGCTGGCGGACCTGACCGATGTGTCGGAAGCGACCATCGTGCGCTTCGCCCAGAGCCTCGGGTTCCGGGGCTACCGCGACCTCAAGATCGAGCTATTGCAGCTGCCCAACGGGCCGGTGCCGCAGCCGCGGCTGGAGCCGGCGACTCTCGACGGCCCGCGCAACGTGCTGCTGTCGGTCGCACGCCTTGAGATGGACAACATCCGCGCGACGACCGTCCTTAACCCGGTGGAATCAATGGAGCGCATGGCAGATGCGCTTCGCCGTGCCGACCATACTTACGTCTTCGGAATGGGTGTGTCAGCCCCTGTCGCGTCGATGGCGAGGTACATGCTGACTCAGGTGGGCCTGAGATGCTCGACACTCTCTGCCGACTTCACCTCGCCGGCGGAGCAGCTCTTCGCGCTCCGGTCCACCGATTTACTGATCGGCATTTCGTTGCCGCCGTACTCGCGGCAGACCCTCGACATGCTCAAGGTCGCCAGCGACCGCGGAGCCACGACGGTTGCTGTCACCGACAGCCTGGCGTCGCCCGCAGCCAGCCTCGCCTCGCTGACGCTGCTCGCGCGCACCCACAACATGCTGCTCACGAACGCGGTCGCAGCCATCATCGTGCTGCTCAACGCCCTCGCGACGCAGTTCGCAGTCCGCCATCGCGCGCATTCGCTGGAGGCGTTCGCGCACATGAGCAGGATGATGGCGAACGAACCCAACGTCGCGGAGACCGAGAGCGACGAGCAACCCTGAAGCGCTGGGCCCGCGGTCCGAGTTCGGGTGCGCCGCGAAGGGGACGGTCGCTGGATCCGCCGTCGATCCGAAGGTCAGATTTCGGAATCGGAGCGGGAAGCGAGGTGGGAGCAGCCCAGACCTGACCGAAGTGGTTACGGAAGCGCCGGAATCCGTCCTTCCCGCGGTAGGACAGCGTGACACCGTCCAGGCGGCGGTGTAGCATGGGGAACCATCGTCACGCGCACTGAACGGGCGGGGGTCAACCTCGGCCGGGAGTGATTGCGGGGAGCGGCCCCGCGGCAAAGGGGGTTATCGATGATGTTGAAGAGGGTCAACTGGATAGCGTGTCCGCTGGTGGTGTTGGGCTGTCTGTTGGTGGCCGCGGCCGCGTCGGCCAACATGTTCCCCCAGTCGGTGGCGTCGGGTGACCCGCACCCAGACAGCGTGGTGCTGTGGACCCACCTCGACAACCCCGCGACGCCGGATGCCCTCCGCGTCGAGGTGGCCACCGACTATGGCTTCCAGAACATCGTCGCCTCGAGGGACCTGGTGGCGATGGAGGAGTACGACTGGGTCGTCAAGGTCCGCATCGACGGCCTGCAGCCTTACACGACCTACTACTACCGCTTCGTCTACGGCACCGGCGCCGCGATGGAGATGTCGCGGGTCGGGCGGACCAAGACGGCGCCGTCGCCCGACATGGACGTGCCGGTCCGTTTCGCGGTGGTTTACTGCCAGGACTACATCGGGCGGTACTACAACACCTACCTGAAGCTGCTGCGCGACCACGATCAGGACATCGACTTCGTGGCCTTTCTCGGCGACTACGTGTACGAGACGACCGGGGACCCGGAGTTCCAGACGCCGGACCCGAGCCGCCGGATGGAGTTCGATGACGTCGAAGGCGCGATCGCGCTGGGCGATCCTGCGAACCCCTACTATGCGGCGGCGAGCCTCTCCAACTACCGGCAGCTCTACCGCACCTACCGTTCGGACGAGGTGCTGCAGCAGGTCCACGAGCGCTGGCCGATGATCGCGATCTGGGACGACCACGAGTACTCGGATGACGCCTGGGGCGCGACCGCGACCTACTTCAATGGCCGCGCAAACGAGTACAACGAGGTGCGCAAGCGCAATGCCGAGCAGGCCTTCTTCGAGTGGGTGCCGACCGAGATCGGCCTCGGCAATGACGGGGCCCTCGACATCAACGCCAGCATCCTCTACCCGAACACGAGGATCTACCGCGACTTCCTGTTCGGCCGCAACCTCCACGTGGTCCTGCCCGACTACCGCACCTATCGACCGGATCACCTGGTCCCCGAGGATGCGTTTCCGGGAACCATCGCGGTCGACGAGGCCGCGATGACCGAGCTGCTGACCGAGCCGGTGTGGCAGGCGGTGCGCGGCAGCTTCGATCCCTACGTCGACATGGACGTGCTTGGCGCCGCCTTCCCGATCTTCAAGCAGACCGCGTCGCTGATCGCGGCCCAAGCCTACATGATGGAGGATCCCACGCTCGACATCTCGTCGGCGGTTGGGATCGCCGAGGAGGCGTTGACCGGCAACATCAGCACGACCTATCTCAACGGCCTCTTCAACGCGGCGGGGATCCCGCCGATCTTTACCCCGGCGATCACGGCGGCGCTGCCGCGCGGCATCTCGTATCTCTACGTGGGCAAGCAGTCTCTGTACTCGTCGGCCGGCTCGCGCTACCAGTACCTGTGGGACACCTTCAACCTGCTGGCCGCGTACCGCTACCTGTCGACCGGCGGCGCTGCTCAGGAGGCCTACGGCGGCGCGCAGACGGCGTGGCTTCAGGGCACGATGCTTCAGAGCCCGGCGACCTGGAAGGTGCTCGTCTCGTCGGTGATGTTGACCCCGCTACTGGTCGACTTCACCAACCCGCTGATCGCAGCGCAGCTCCCCCCCGGCTTTCCGGACATGCTTCGCACGAGGCTCGGCATCACGGCCGATCAGTGGGACGGCTTCCCGCAGAAGAAGCTGGAGATCCTGGGGCTGCTCGGCGTGGTTCCCAACTCGGTCGTCCTGTCGGGCGACATTCACGCCACCTTCGTCACCGACCACACCAACGGGATCTACGAGTTCACCTCATCGGCGATCTCGTCGGCCACGATCGGCGATGAGGTCGCTCGGCGAATCGCGTCGGACCCGATCCTCAGCCGGATCCCGGGTATTGACCAGTTGGTGGAGAACCTCGCCGCCCTACTGCAGGTGTCCACCCTCAACGACCAGGTGACACCGTCCGACATCGTCTATGCCAACACATATGCCCACGGTTTCTCGGTGGTGGAGGCGGACCCGGAGGCCTTTCGGATCACTCTCTACGAGATCCCGAGCTCCGAGATCTTCACCAGCTACTACGACAACCCGGAGGCGCTCGACACCCTGTTCCAGACCTTGAACTTCAGGGTCCAGGACGGCCAGCTCATCCCGGGCGGATGATTCGCGCTCCTCAAACGACGATCGGGCCCGCCCGTGCGGGCCCTTTCTTTTTTCCGAGGGTCGGCGAGAATGGCGCGGTGAGCTGCGTTCATCCCCTCGTGGCCGGCCAGTGGCGGTGCCGCCGGCAGGCCGGTGACGACAGGGAGACCGTGCTGCGACGCGGCTTGTGGGGGATCTGGACGCTGTCGGCGGCGCTGCTGCTGCTGGCCGCCGGCGCCGCGGCGGCAGACGAGCCGGTGGCGGTCGCGCCGCCGTGGGAGGTCTGGCGCGACCTGGCCACGCTGGCCGTCATCCCTTTTGGCGACCGCGTCGTCATGGCCTCGAGCCACTGCCCGGACGACTGTGCCTTTGACCGCCACTCCCCAGGCGACAGCCGGTTCCTGCGCTCCGACGGCGATGAGGGCGTGCTGTTCGAGGCCGAGGGCCCGGGAGCCATCACCAGAATCTGGATGACCCAGGGCGACGACGGCATCAGCCTCCCCCTGGACCCCGACGTCTGGATCCGGATCGTGGTCGACGGCGAGGTCGTGGTCCAGCTGCCGCTGCCGGACTTCTTCTCGGGCGAGGTGCCGCCGTTCCTGTCCCCGCTCGTCGAGCACCGGCTGGTGTCGAGCGGCGGCAACGTCAGCTACGTGCCGATCCCGTACGCGGAATCCTGCGTCGTCTCGCTGCTCGGCGCCGAGAATGCGAAGATCTGGTTCCAGATCACCGCGCACCAGCTCGCGAGCGGGGAGGGCGTCGCGGCCTTCACGGGCGACGAGGACCTGAGCGGCTGGCAGGGGCTGCTGGGCGCGCAGCCCGGAGCTGACCCGTGGACCGGTGGGCCGTTCCCGACGACTGCGGGGTCGGTCGAGCTCAAGCGCGGCACGCGGGCCGTGATTGCGGCCTTCTCCGGCCGCGATGCGATCAACGGGATCCTGCTCAGGATCCCGCCCGGCCGGTGGGGCGAGGTCGAGCTCCGGTTGCTGTTCGACGGCCAGGTCCGGGTGGCAATGCCGCTGGCCGACTTCTTCGGCCTCGACGGCGCCGGCGCCGAGCCCGTTCGTTCGCTGCTCGTCGGCGCGACCGAGGACGGCGACCTGTACGCCTACTTCCCGATGCCGTTCTTCGAGACCGCGGTCGTCGAGCTGGCGCGCGGCAAGAGCAAGCCCCGCGGCAAGATCCCGGTCGAGTTTGCGGTCCGCCGGCTCGGCCGCGCGCCGCACCCCGACAGCGGCCTCTTCGGCGCCTCGAGCGAGGTCGACGAGAGCACGACGCCGGGCCGTGCCCACCGCGTGCTCGAGGTCGGGGGACGCGGCAAGTGGATCGGCCTCTTCGCCGAGCTGGGCTCCCGCTCCGGCGACAGCCGCGACTACCTCGAGGGCGACGAGCTGGTGGCGGTCGACGGCGGACCCGCGCCACTGCTCCAAGGCACCGGGGTCGAGGACTTCTTCGGCGGTGGCTTCTACTTCCAGGTCGACCGCCCCGGCCCGCTGCCGTTCGCGCACGCCCTCCACGGCATGACGAGTGACCGGGTGAGGCCGGACGGGACGGCCGCCACGTCGATGTACCGGTTGATGCTCAGCGACGCACCGACCTGGTCGACCGGGGTCGTGGTCGATCTGGAGTGCGGGCCGATCAACCAGACGCCGATTCGCGCCCGGACGATCGCCTACTACTACTCGGCAGCGTCGGCGCAGGCGCC
>PQAJ01000013.1 GCA_003105185.1 Holophagae bacterium | reverse complement strand
AAGGTGGCTCCCTCGGGGAGCGCATCCGGAGAATCGGCGCGAAGCGCTTTCGAAGATGAGGAAAGTATGCGGAATCGGGAACGGATGGACCACGAGCCGCGCCCTGATTCTCACTCTTCCGGGGCGGCAGTGAAGCGGTAGCCGACGCCGCGGACGGTGTGGAAATGACGCGGGTGCCGGGGGTCGGCCTCGAACAGCTTGCGCAACCGGTGGACGAAGGTGTCGAGGGTGCGGGTGGAGGTGTCGAAGGTGTACCCCCACACCCGCTCCAGCAGCTCGCCCCGCGTGAGCACCCGGCCGTCGTTCTCGGCAAAGAAGCGGACCAGCATCACCTCGCGCTCGGTGAGCGAGGTGGAGCCCGCCGGGGTGTCGGCCCGCATCGTCGTGATGTCGACGGTGCAACCGCCGACGCGCACCACGGGCCCGGTCCGAGCGGGGGTCCGCGCCCACTCGGCGCGGCGCAGAATGCCGCGCACGCGCAGGATCAGCTCCTCGACGACGAACGGTTTCGCGAGGTAGTCGTCGGCGCCGAGCTGCAAGCCGAGGATCCGGTCGGCGTCGCTGCCGCGGGCGGTGAGAAAGAGGATCGGGATGGTGCTCCCCTGCGCGCGCAGCCGTCGGCACACCTCCAGGCCGTTGATCCCGGGCAGCATGATGTCGAGGATGATGAGGTCGTAGCCTGGATTCGGCCCCGAGAATACGTCCAGCACCGCTTCCCCGGTGTGGACGCTGGACGAGCGGAACCCTTCGATCTCGAGGTTGCGGCACAGCCCCTGGGCGAGTCGGACGTCGTCCTCGACCACCAGGAGTCGGCCGCCGGCGGTCTCGAGCTCGGGCTCTTTCACGATGCCTCCGCTGTGCCTCCGTATCCATTGTAGGCGCGAACCGAGCGGGAGACAGGCGCCGCGTTGTAGGGTACCCATCTTGGCTGCCCGCGGAAGCGAAAGCCCAACCGACCACTCCCCGACCGCGGATCTGCCGACCCCATCCAGCTCATCGAACCACGGAGGCCGCGGAGACCGCAGAGAACATCGCAAGAAGGATCTTCTGAATGTGCTCCGCGTTCTCTGCGCCCTCCGTAGTTTGGATGACGAGATGGCGATTCGGGGCGCGTTACAGGGCACGGGAACGGGAGCTGGGAGGAAACCGGAAGCGGACGCGGGGAGGGTCGGTATACTCGCGGCGCGGATGCAGCTGACCCTGACAGCTCGCGGTGCGCTGAGGCCCTCGTTCCGGGCCCTGGTCGCGCTGGCGGTGTTCGCGGCACCTGCAGCGGCGGCCGCGGGCCTGGTCGAGGTTGCGCCCCTCGCGCTTCCCGAGCAGCTCGAGCCGGGGGTTCGCCGCACGGTTTCGGTCGAGCTTGCCAACAAAGGCGACGTGGCCTGGGATCCGGGCGCCGGCTACGCACTGTCCTATCACTGGCTTGACGCCACCGGGGCGGTCGTGGTGTGGGACGGAGCTCGGACGCCGCTCCCGGAACCGGTGGCACCGGGTGACCGTCTTCAGCTCGACGCCGTCCTCGAGGTGCCGCTTCGCGAGGGGCAGCTCCTCCTGCAGTGGGACGTGGTCCAGGAGGGCGTGCGCTGGCTCGCGGAGATCGATCACTCGCCGCCACCGCCGATCGCGGTGACACTGCGCGCCGGCTACGCTTTCTCGGTGGTCGATGGGGCGGCCGTGCGGTGGCTGCGGGCGGGTCGCGAGGCGACGCGCCGCCTGCTCATCCGCAACGACGGGAGCGCGACCTGGCCCGCCGGCGACCGCGTGGCCGTGGCCTATCACTGGCTGGGCAACGGCGGCGAGCCGGTGGTGTGGGATGGCGTCCGGACGCCGCTGCCGCGAGCGGTCGGCCCCGGTGGCGAGCTGGCGCTCGAGGTTCGGCTGCGCGCACCGCAGCAGGCCGGGAGCTATCGCCTGCAGTGGGACATGGTGCACGAGGGCGTCGCCTGGTTCAGCGAGCGCGACCCGTCACCGGTCGAAGGCCGCAGGGTGCTGGTGGTTGCCCCGCCGTTCTCGAGCCCGCTGGTGTGGGCGTTGGTGAGCCTGGCGGCGGCGGCGCTCGTGCTGATCGCTGTCGAGCGCAGCCGCGGCGGCTGGTGGCTCGGCTTGGCCGCGGTCGCGGACGTCCTGTGGTGCTGCGGCGCGCTGCTCGTCAAGCAGCAGTCCGTGCTCGACCGGGGCGGGCAGCCGGGCGATGGGAGGACGGTGCTGCTGTCAGCGGCAGGGGCGGCGATCGTGCTGCTGCCGCTCATACTGCTGCGGCGGCGGCTGCGGGCGTGGTGCTGCGTGGCGCTGGCCGGGGCCGCGACTGCGCTGCTGTTCGCCGATCTGGTCTACCACCGCTTCTTCGGCGACCTGCTGTCGCTGGCGATCGCCGGGGCCGCACACCAGGTCGGCGACGTGCGCGCCAGCGTGTTGAGCCTGCTCGAACCAGGCGATGCCTGGTTTTGGGTTGACCTGGCGGCGGGAGCGGTGATCGCGGCGTCGGTGGCGCGGATCCCTGAGCGGGTCGGGCGTGCGGCCACGGCGGTGGTCGCGGTGCTGCTGGCCGGCGTGCTCGTCGCAGGTGCTGTCTCGGTCTCGGCGCTGGTCGGCCGCGGCGGCGCCCGCTTCGACCAGGTGTTCCAGAACCTGGCGCTGGCCCGCGAGGTTGGCGTCCTCAACTTCCATGCCGTGGACGCCGGACGCACGTTGGCGGGGCGACTCTGGCGACCGTCCCTCGAGCCTGCCGAGATCGATCGGCTGGCCGCCTGGTTCATGGAGCGGACGTCGCGTCGCGCGGGCGTCGGGCCGTGGTTCGGTGCTGCGGAGAGCGCCAACCTGCTGATGGTCCAGGCAGAGTCCTTGCAGGGCTTCGTGCTCGGCCTCGAGATCGGTGGCGAGGAGGTCACGCCGTTCCTCAACCGGTGGGCCGAGGGGGCGCTGCTCTTCCGCAACGCCACCGACCAGACCGCGCAGGGCCGGTCCTCCGACGCCGAGCTCCTCACGCAGGTGTCGCTGCTGCCGCCGACGGCGGGCGCGGCGGCCTTTCGCTTTGCCGGCAACCACTACACCGGCCTGGCCTCGGCGCTCGCGGATCGCGGCTACGCCACGGTCTCCGCCGTGGCCTTCGACGGCGCATTCTGGAACCGCCGCCTGACGCACCCGTCCTACGGCTTCAGCCGCAACCTGTTCGACGACGCCTTCGCGGGGGGTGAGATCCTCGGCTGGGGCCTCAACGACCGCGACTTCTTCCGCCAGATGGTCGAGCGGCTCGCCGCCGGGCCAGAGCCGTTCTGCGCGCTGCTGCTGACGCTGTCGCTCCACCACCCCTTCGAGGGCTTCCCGGATCGGCTCAAGGAGCTCGAGCTCGGCGAGCTCGAGGGCAGCCCGCTCGGCAACTACCTGCACACCATGCGCTTCTTCGACCGCGCGTTCGCCACCCTCATCGCCGGTCTTGAGGCGTCCGGCCTCGCCGAGCGGACGGTCGTGGTCGTGTGGGGCGACCACGACGCCGGTCTCGAGTGGACGCCCCGGCTTGCCGCCCTGGCCGGCCGCCGCCACGACGCCGCCGGCTGGTACCTGAGCCAGCGAGTGCCGCTGCTGCTCCGGGCTCCCGGGGTGGCTGGACTGACCGGCGAACTCGACCTGCCGGCCGGCCACCAGGACGTGGCGCCGACCGTGCTCGCCCTGCTCGGCGTCGATCCGGCGGCCTACCCGTTCGTCGGCCGCAACCTGCTCGGCAGCCCGGGGGACAACCCGGTGGTCGGCGAGTACCAGTGCTGGCAGGACGGCAGCCACCTGTTTCTGCAGCGAACGGGCCGCCTCGAGGACGGCGACTGCTACGAGCTGCCCGGGCTGCGCGCAGTTGAGCCGGCCGCGTGCGCCGCGGGCTTCGAGGAGGCCCGCCGCCAGGTCGAGGTGTCTGAGCTCGTCCTCGAGCACGACCTCCAGCAAGAGATCCGGGAGCGGCTGCTCCAAGCCACCAGAGGCGGACCGTGAGCGCGACCCGGCGCGGTGCGCTCGACGGCCTGCTGCTGTTCCGGCTGGGAAGCCGCGTCCTGGACGCCGTGCTGACCGCGGCCCTTGCTGCCTTCCTCTTCTGGAGCCGGTTCTCCCTGCTGGCCGACGGCCCGTGGGAGTGGGACGAGGTGCTGTTCGCGCGGGGCCTGCTCCACTTCTCACTCGCCGCCCACTTCCCGCACCCCCCCGGCTTCCCAGGCTGGCTCGCGATCGGCCATCTCCTGATGCCGCTGGCCGGCGAGCCGTTGCGCGCCCTGCAGTGGGGATCCTCGGCGCTGTCGGTGCTGGCGCTGTGGCCGCTGGCGGCGCTCGGCCGCAGAGTGGCGCCCCCAGTAGTGGCGGCGGCAGCCGCAGTGCTGGTGATGGTCGCTCCGGGCCCCTGGCTCTATGCGGTGCGCGGCTTCTCGTCGACCCCGGCGGCGGCCTTCGCCTTGCTCGCGGCCGCGCTCGCTGCGGGTGGCCTGACGGGCCGCCGGGCGACCGCGTTCACGGTGCTGGTGGCCGCAGCCTTCCTGGTGCGGCCGATCCTGCTGCCCGGCCTTGCCGCGCTGTGGCTGGTCGGGGCGGCGACGGTGCGGCCGCGCCGCAGGCTGCTGGCGGGAGTGATTGCAGCGGCGGCGATGGGGATCGTTTCGGTGCTGGCGATGGTCCGCGCCGAGGGCGGGTGGAACGCCTTCCTGCAGCCCTTTGTGGCGCACACCGACAAGCACTTCTCGCGGCTCGACCAGAACCTCGGCGGCGTCCTCGACCTGGGCCTGGTCAAGGGGCTGGGCGGTGGCGTTGCCGCATCGCTGCTGATGGGAGCGGCGGTGGTCGGGCTCGGCGTGTGGGCGCGCCGGCGAGGGCGGCGTGGCGCGCTGGCCTGGCTGCTCGTGCTCGGCCTGACGGTCGCACAGCTCGTCGCCCTCCAGAACCGGAGCTACGCCAGGTACGCGGTGCCGGTCCAACTCGCGATGGCCCCGCTGATCGCGGCGACGGCCTCCCTCCTGCCTCCGGCGCTGGCGTCGGCCGGCCTGGCCGCGGCCGCGGTTGGGCTCGGCGTTGCCGCGTACCCGCTGCTCGAGGAACAGCACACCACGCGGCTGCCCGGCTGGCGGGCGGTGCTGACCGCCTCCGAGGAGGCGATGGCGCGGGGGATGGCGGTCGTGGTCGAGCCGGAGCTCCACCCGTTCGCGTCCTACCGCTGGCACCTGCTTGAGCGCGAAGGCAGGAAGCCGCCGCCGCTCGTGCTGTCGCCGTGGGCGCCCGAGCCGTGGGCCGGCGTTGACCGCCCGTACCTGGTCGCGACTGTCCACCGCCACCTCTACGCCGAGCCGCTGGCCGGCGGCGAGCTGGCGTGGGGCGGTGTCTCGGACCATCTCGAGCCGCTCACGCAGCAGCGCTTTCTCGAGGCCTGGGTGCTCGGCGCGCCGGCGCTGCCGGTCGGCGAGTGGTGGGCGGTGGAGACGTCGTCTGACGAAGGCTCGTTCCAATGGGGAGGAGCGGGCTGCGAGGCGCTGCTGCCGCCGCTCCCCGCCGGCACCGTTGTCACGGCGACCTTCCGTCCGGCCCCGGGCCCGAGCCCTCTCGCGGTGTCATGGAACGGCACGGCGGTCGTCGCAGCGGAGCTCGGCG
>PQAJ01000012.1 GCA_003105185.1 Holophagae bacterium | reverse complement strand
GACGTCCTGGTCAAGCAGGGTGATCGCTGGGTGATGCTCGGTGATCACGGCGGCGCCGACGAGGACTGACGCCGCCGCCCGCGCCGCGGTGAGCGTGAGCCGCCCTCCGGAAACACCGAGATCGGTGCCAGGCACCGTCTACGAACTCCTAGTCGGCCGCTGCGTCGAGCATGTAGGCGATCGCCTCGTAGCCGACCGCCCCGGTCATCTCCTCGACGCTCGCCGTGAGCTCCGCGTCGTGGCTGATCAGGCCGTCGCGGACCATGAACACCCGGTAGCCGAGGCGGTCGGCGTCGAAGTAGGTCGCCAGCACGCAGCCGACCGCGGAGAGGCCGCTCAGGAAGACGGTGTCGACGCCCTGCTCGCGCAGGATGCGGTCGAGYTCGGTTGCGTTGAAGGCGCTGGCGTGGGTCTTCACCACCATCGGGTCAGAGTCCTGGATCCGAATCGTTGCCGGAAACTCGAAGGGCTCGGTGCCGGGCGTCGGGCCCCCTTCCGGGTCGGTGTGATAGACCTTGATCACGGGCAGGCCGTGCTTTCGGAAGAGGTCGATGGTGGCGTTGATCATCATCGTCGCCATCTTCGTGTCCTCGGCGTCCATGTAGGGCATGAAGGCGTTCTGGACGTCCATCACGACCAGCGCGGGCTTGCCCTTGGCCGCGGCCGCCGGCGGCCCGTCCGCCGCCAGGAAGGTGGGAGCGAACACCGCGACGACCAGCAGGCTGAGCAGCAACGACCGTCTCACGTGACCTCCTTCGCCAGCGCGGGCGCTGGGGCGCGGCGGGCGCGGGCGCCTGCGTCGCGCTGGCTGGAGATACGCGCCGCCCCGAGGCCGGTTGCGCCGGTCCGGACGGCGACGGGGATGGGTGCCGCCGAGGCTACTGCCCGCCGTCGACCCGCGCCAGGACGTCGGCGGCGTCGTCCTTGTGCACCGTGTAGGTCAGCATCTTCAGCCGCACGTAGTCGTCGCGGTAGAAGTAGTAGCCCTCCCACTTCCCGTGCCGCGACGACCGGTTGGAGTCCTTGATCAGGAACCAGTCGTGGCCGTCGAGCTTCATGTGGCCGACCACGTGGATCCCGTGATCGTCGCCGGTGGAGCCATTGTCGAAGCGGAACTCGCGCGCGCTCTGGTCGATGTATTCGCCCGGGATGTCGAAGGTCGGCACCACCGCCACGTCCTCGAAGCCGTTCATGCCCGGCTCCGAGACGTCGCCGCCCAGCACCACGCCGTGCCCCGCCGTGACCGCCCGGACCAGGGTGCCGTACCAGACGTCCAGGGGCACGTTGACGTAGCTCGCATCGTGCCACCAGTTGTCGGGCACCCGGTACTCGCCGCGGGTCCAGAACGGCTGCTGGAGCGTCGACATCAGGGTCACATAGTCGTCGGGTGAGATCCGGCAGACGTCGGAGAGGAAGGCCTGCGGCGTCATGCTGACGCCATTCCACTCCACGACCTCGGGCGGCCGTCCCATGGTGGCGTCGAGCAGCTCGCGCACCATTGCGACCACCATCTCCTCGTCCCAGAAGTTGTTGGCCTGGCACCAGTCGAGCAGCGACTGGATCTGCTCGACCATGAGGTCGTGGTCGAAGCGGCCATCGTCGGCGAGTACCCCCTCGTAGGCCGCGCGCGGCACCACGCCGTGGCTGCGGTACATCCGCAGCAGTGCCGCGTCCTGCGAGCCGTGGTCGAACAGGCTCTCGCCGCGCGAGGCGATGTCGCCACGCGCCTTCTCCACGAACTCCCAGTACACCGTCCACATCTCCGACAGCTTGATCTCGGCGCCGTACAGGCGCTTGATCTCCGACTCCATGAAGGAGGTCGCCGAGAAGCTCCAGCAGGTGCCGGTGTTGTACTGAGGGGTCGGCGGGAAGTGCCAGACCTTGCTCGTGAAGGCGTCGGGGCTCGGCGGCTTGACGAGGCCTGAGAGGTCGAAGCGCAAGCGCTGCTCGGGCTCATTCCGCGCCTTCTCGGCGTCCCGGTAGGCCGCGATCAGCTCCGCGGTCTTGGCGCGGGCCGCCTCGGCGCGGGCCTGGTTCACCTGCTCCATCTCCTCGATCACCGGGTCCTCGTAGTCGTCGACGTAGATGGCCTGGTCCCGCTTCGGCTCGTCGGCTGCAACGGCGCCTCCCAGTCCGAAACCGATCACCACCAGCGCACCGATCGTCACGAGCTGTCGCATGACCGTCTCCCTTCCGGAGAGTCATCATACGCGCGTTGACTCTCGGCTGCCTCGGCGATTGGGCGTCCGCCCGGACAACCTCCGGCAAGTGTACGATCGCGACTGCTAGACTAGCGAGCCTGCGCAGGCTCAACCGCTCCGGGCTCGCGGAGCTTCGGCTGCGCGGAGGATCGACCACCGCTGACGTCGAGCCGCTCAGCCAGGAGACGATCGGGGGGACACGTTGATGGGCAGACTGGCCACATGGGTTGCGACTCTCACGGTGGTGGCGCTCGCACCGGGGCTGGGCGCACAGTCGATGGACGACACCGTGCAGCGGGCCGCGGCGACGTACTCGGCATGGGCGGAGAAGCTGGGCGAGTTCACGAGGGGGATCGAGTTCGACGAAGAGGACCTCACGACTCTGATCGAGCGCTACCCCGAGATGCAGTCACTCGACCTGAAAGAGGCCGAGTGGAGCGTCACCGACCCGGCGCGGTTCGACGACAACATGCGCCAGGTTCTCGCCGAGCCGGAGTACCGGACCTGGGCCAGCCGGAGCGGGCTCGATCCCGAGGTGTGGCTCCGAACCGTGACACGCATCTCGTCGGTCTACATGATCGCGAGCATTGAGAGGTCCCGCCCGGCTGCCGAGGCGCAGCGCCGGGAGTTCGAGGCGATGGTCGAGGCGCAGTGCGCACAGTCCGATCCCGAGACCTGCCGCTCGATGCGGGAGGAGCTGGCCGCGGGCGACGCGATGAGCGAGGCCCTCTTCAAGGCCCTGGGCAAGCTGCCGCCCCCGACCGCCGGAGAACGGGCCCTGATGGACCGTTACTACGACCAGCTGACGTTGGCCATGGGCGAAGACGAGGGATCGCCCGAGGAAGGATCCTGGGACGACTCCGAGGAGTACAGTGACCCCGAGGAGTGACCCATCCCGCCGAGGAATGGCTGACCACACTGAGGGGCACTGAGCGCCATCAGTCGCGGCTCCCTGCGATGGCGAGGGCTCCGTGCTCGAGCTCGCCGAGCAGGGCCTTGCCGTCCCGCTGGGTGACAACGGCGGCGAGCGCGACGTCGAGTGAGGGCGCGTAGCTGGCCACCGTTCCCCAGTAGCCGGTGTGGCGGTAAAGGGTGAGGCCGTCCTCCTCGACCACGAACACCCCCATGCGGTAGATGCCCGGGGTCGTCTTCGGTCCGGCGTCGCCGGGCCCGGCGGCGGCGCCTTCGATGGTTGTCAGCATGGTGTCGAGGGTCGCCTGGTTTGCGAACACCTGCCCGGTGAACAGCGCCCGCATGAAGCGGGCGAGGTCTCCCATCGTTGTGGCCAGCCCGCCGCCGCCGTAGAGGTCGATCGAGGGATCCACGTCGAAGCTGCTGATATCGCCGTCGAACTGGTGAGCCCGACCGGGCACCCCGGCCGGCCGAGGCTCCAGGGACTCCCACCAGGTCGAGGAGAGGCCGAGCCGCTCGAAGCCGACCAGCTCGCGGACCGCGGCCGGCAGCGGCTTCCCGGCGGCCCGCTCGACGACCTCGCCGAGCAGGACGTAGCCGGTGTCGCTGTAGCAGTAGACCTCGCCCGGTTTGCCGAGCGGATCGCCCCACGCCATCGCGGCCGCGACCTGCTCGCTGCGGGTCCAACGGTGGCGGGGATCGGCGACGATCCGCTCGAGGTAGTGCGGGCTCTCGGTGTGGTCGAAGAGCCCCGACGTGTGAGTGAGGAGATGGCGAACGGTGATCGCCTGCGGATCGTAGCCGTCACCGCGCAGCATTTCCACGAGCTCGGCCGGCAGGCGGTCTGCGATCGGGTCGTCGAGGTCGAGCGTGCCCAGCTCCCACAGGCGGAGGACCGCGGCCGCGACGAAGGTCTTGGTGTTGCTCGCGACCAGGACCGGGCGATCGGGGGTCATCGGTTCCAGGGTCGCCGGATCGGCGACGCCTGCCGCGCCCTCCCACTCGAGACCGAGCCGAGGCGCGGACACGGCGAGCGCCACCGCGGGCACGTTGGGGTGGTCGCGCACCGCGGCGTCGACAAGGGCCTGCAGCTCGTGCTCGAGTCCGGCCCCGGATCGGGC
>PQAJ01000011.1 GCA_003105185.1 Holophagae bacterium | reverse complement strand
AGCCTGGCGATCGCCTCGTCCGGGGTGCGGCCGGTGGCCTGCTCGAGGCTCTCGCCGCGACGGCACAGGGCGAGCCAGGTCGGGCCGACGTGCACGCTCCAGCCGTCGTGCTCGAGCTCCTGGATCATCTTCTCGCTCTCGCTGCCCCACTCGAAGTGGAGGTTGACGATCGCATGGAGCATCGCCTTGAGCAGCTCGAGGTCCATGCGCGAGGCCCGGGCGCCATCGGGCAGCGGGATCTCGATGAACTGGGTGTTCGCCATGGGTCTCCTCCCGCCGAGCCCTCCGGGGTCTGCCCCGGAGGGTGCGCCGGCCCTCGCGTCAGGTGCCGTACTTCGCGATGATCTCCGCCTTGTTCTTGCCCAGGATGTCGTACTTCGTGCCGACCTTGATGAAGGCAGCGATCGCCCGGTCGAGGTGGTGCTTCTCGTGCGCCGCCGAGAGCTGGGTGCGGATCCGCGCCTGCCCCTTGGCGACCACCGGGAAGAAGAACCCAACCACGTAGATGCCCTCCGCGAACAGGTCTCGCGCCACGTCCTGGGCGAGCTTGGCGTTGTACAGCATGACCGGGACGATCGAGCTCGAGCCCTTCTTGATGTCGAAGCCGGCGTCGGTCAGGAGCTTGCGCCAGTACACGGTGTTCGCCTCCAGCTTGTCCCGGCGCTCGGTCGAGGCCGAGATGAGCTCGAGCACCTTGAGCGCGCCGCTCACGATTACCGGTGCCACCGTGTTCGAGAACAGGTACGGCCGGGCCCGCTGGCGGCACATCTCGACCAGCTCGGCGCGGCCGCTGACGCAGCCGCCGGAGGCGCCGCCGAGCGCCTTGCCGAGGGTGGTCGTGATGATGTCGATCCTGCCCAGGACCCCGAAGTGCTCGTGCGTCCCGCGGCCGGTCTTGCCGATGTAGCCGGAGGCGTGGGAGTCGTCGACGAACACCATCGCGTTGTGCTTCTCGGCCAGGGCGACGATCTCGTCCAGCGGGGCAAGGTCGCCGTCCATCGAGAACACCCCGTCGGTGATGATCAGGCGGAAGCGCTTGTCCTGGTGCTCGACCAGCTTCTCCTCGAGGTGCCCCATGTCGGCGTGCTTGTAGGTGTCCTGCATCGCCTTGCACAGCCGCATGCCGTCGACGATCGAGGCGTGCACCAGCCGATCGGCGATCATTACATCCTGCTCGTTGAGGACCGCCTCGAAGACCCCGGCGTTGGCGTCCATGCAGGACGGGAAGAGCAGGGTGTCCTCGGTGCCGAGGAAGGCGGTCAGCTTGCGCTCGAGCTCACGGTGGATGTCCTGGGTGCCGCAGATGAAGCGCACCGACGACATCCCGTAGCCGCGGTGTCTGAGGCCCTCGTGGGCCGCGGCAATCACCTCGGGGTGGCTCGACAGGCCGAGGTAGTTGTTCGCGCATAGGTTGATGACCGAGGCGGGTTTGGCGCCCGAGGGAAACTCGACCTCGATGTCCGCGTCCTGCAGGGAGTGGATGAAGCGCTCCTCCTTGAACAGGCCGGCATCGCGGATCCCGGCGAGCTCACGGTGGTACCAGTCACGAGCCGCTTGCGAAAAAGCCATTGTCACCTCCTCGTGGCGACCGCACGCCGGGCCGCCGGGTCACGACCGTCCGGGAGCCGGCGGGGCGCGCCGGCTGTCCGCGGGCTCATCAGTTCGGCCTGAATCTCCTCACCACGGTGCAGATGCTGGTGACCGTGTCGAAGGCCTCCGCGGAGGCGTCGGCGTCCGGGATCTGAATCTGGTACTTCTTCTCCAGGAAGCGCTTGAGTGACACCATCGAGAACGAGTCGACGATGCCACCGCTGATCAGCGGGGTGTCGACCGTCAGCTCGCGGTCGTCGTCCTCCTCCAGGTACTCCTTCGCCACGTACGCCAGAACGGTTTGCTCCATCTCGTCCATCGTGTCCCCCATTGGTGTGCGTCCGTCTCTCAGATTGACGTCAGTCGTCCATCATCGTCGATATGTCGCCGACCGGCTCGCCGAACTCCTGCGCCCGTAGCACCCGCCGCATGATCTTGCCGCTCCGGGTCTTGGGCAGGCTGGCGACGAACTCGATCTTCTGCGGCATGGCGAGCGGCGACAGCCGCTTGCGGATGAAGTTCATGATCTCCAGCTCGAGGTCCTCGTTGCCATCGTGCCCGGCCTTGAGGGCCACGAAGGCCTTCACCACCTCCATGTTGGTCGGGTCGGGCGTGGCCACCGCCGCCGACTCGGCCACCGCCGGGTGCTCGAGCAGCGCGCTCTCGATCTCGAACGGCCCGACCAGGTGGCCGCCGGTGTTGATGACGTCGTCGTCGCGGCCGACGAACCAGAAGTAGCCGTCGCCGTCCTTGCTCGCGCGGTCGCCGGTCAGGTACCAGCCGTTCTTGAACTTGTTGGCGTAGCCGGTCGGGTTGTTCCAGTAGCCGCGGATCAGCGACGGCCACGGCGGCTTGATGCCGATCAGCCCGACCGAGCCGGGCGTGTCGAGCGGCTCTGAGGTCTTGAGGTCGACGACCGCGGCGGTGATGCCGGGGAAAGGCTTGCCCATCGATCCCGGCTTGATCGGCAGGCCGGGCACGTTGGTGACCACGATGCAGCCGGTCTCAGTCTGCCAGTAGGTGTCGTGGAAAGGACGCCCGAACGCCTCCTTCGACCACAGCACGGCCTCGGCGTTGAGGGGCTCGCCGACGCTCGCCAGGTGGCGCAGCGCGCTGAGGTCGTAGTTGCGGACCAGCTCAGTGCCCTCACGCATCAGGAGGCGGATTGCCGTCGGCGCCGAGTACCACACCGTGACCCGGTACTTCTGCAGGAAGGCGTACCAGCGCGGGGCGCTGAAGCCCGCGTCGAGCACCGCCTGGGTGGCCCCGTTGGCCCACGGCCCGATGATCCCGTATGAGGTGCCGGTCACCCAACCCGGGTCGGCGTTGCACCAGTAGATGTCGTCCGACTGCAGGTCGAGGACCCACTTGGTCGTCAGGTACTGCGCGATCAGCGAGTAGTGCACATGCTGGGCGCCCTTGGGCTGGCCGGTCGTGCCCGAGGTGTAGTGGAGCACCGACGGCGTCTCGGCGGTCGACGGAAAGACCTCGAAGGCCTCGACCCGCGGCTCGCCCTCGAGGTCGAGTGCGACCTCGCCGGCCTTCAGCTGTGCGCCCTCGCTGTCGACGACCACGATCTGGCGCACGCTCGACAGCTGCTCGCGCGTCCTGCGGACCACCGGCAGGTGCTTGCGCTGGGTGATGACCACCGAGGTCGCCGCGTCCTTGAGGCGGGTCGCGAGCGAGTCCTCCCGGAACGCCGAGAACAGGGGCTGGACGATCCCGCCCATCTTGAGGACGCCGAGGAAGCCGATGTAGAGCTCGGGCACGCGGTCCATGAACAGGCACACGCGCTCGCCCGGCTGCACCCCGAGCCGCACCAGGAAGGCGGCGATGGTGTTCGACAGCACTCTGAGGTCGTCGAAGGTGAAGCTCTTCTCGCGACCCTGGTGGTCCTCCCACAGCAGCGCCAGCTTGCCGCCGTGGCCCAGATCGCAGATCCGGTCGCTGCAGTGGTAGCCGATGTTGATGACGTCGCCGGCGCGGTAGCCGAGCTCGCGCTCCGCGATCGACCAGTCGAAGCCCTGCAGCCGCTCCTCGTAGCTCCCGATGTTGCTCACCCTGCCAGTCCTCCTCCCCTCAAGGCCGCCGCTCACGCCTCCAGCACGACGTTGGCAGTCGCCAGATTGTCGGTGTGCGACAGCGCGACGTGAACCGACCGCACACCACGCCGCTCGGCGAGCTCGCGCAACCGGCCGTGCAGCACGAGCGAAGGCCGCCCGGCCTCGTCGCTGCGGATCTCCGCCTGCTGCCACAGGAAGCCCTCGCTCCGCTCCAGGGCGAGGGCCTTGAAGACCGCCTCCTTGGCGGCGAGGCGCGCCGACAGGTGCCGCGCCGGATAGCGCTTGCCCTCGCAGTACGCGATCTCGTCCGGAGTGAACAGCTGCTCAAGGAACGCCCGGCCCTCGCTCTCGAGCTGGCGCTCAACCCGCCCCACTTCGACCAGATCACAGCCGATCCCCAGGATCACCTCAGCTCTCCCCCATCCCGGCCAAACGGCTCGAGACGCCGCCCCAGGTCACTGGCAACACGCTGTGGTGAGACGGGGTCGCAGACCGTCGAACGCACGTCCGGAGTCTACCATCGACTGCCGCTTCGAAGCCCGCGGTCAAGGCCGCCGGCGCAGCGGCGTCGAGACCGCTCACCAGTCTCCGATCGTGGCGACCAGCCGCGTCCACAGCTCACCACCGCCAAGCCCGTTGGTCATGATGACGAGCCCCGACTGCCGGTCGAGCGAGAACTGGCTGAAGCAGCGGAAGCCGGTCCGGTTGGCCCCGCTGTGGTGGAAGATGTCGCCGCCGGCGGTGGCGTTCAGCGACCAGCCGAGCCCCCACTGCACGGAGCGTCCCTCGCCGGAGAAGGGCCGCTCGATCGGGTCCCGCGCGTCCAGGGCGACCTGGGGCCGGAGCATCTCGCGCGCCGAGGCCTCGGAGAGGACCTTCGAACGGCCGCGCACAGCGTTCATGACCTCGACGATGATCCCAGCGTACTCCTCGGCGGTGGTGTAGAGCGTGTAGGCCGCGTTCGGATGGGTGTACTTCGACCTGGTGAGGAAGCTCCCGTCCTCGCCGTAGCCGCTGGCGAGCACACGCTCAACCTCCGGGCTCCAGGCGAAGCTCGAGCGCTTCAGCCCGAGCGGGTCGAAGAGCGCCGCCCGGGCGAGCAGGTCGAGCGGCTGGCCGGTGAGCTGCTCGACGACGCGCTGCAGGTAGAAAACTCCTTCCCCGGAGTAGCCGAAGCGCGTTCCGGGCTCGAACAGCAGGGGCAGCGGGCCCTCGCGCTCCTCTTCCCCAGGACGCCAGTTGGGGAGCCCGGTCGTGTGCGAGACCGCCATCCGCGCGGTGATGTGGCGGCGGCCCGGCTGGTCCGGCACGACCGGCTCGCTCCAGTACTCGACCAGCGGCCGGTCGAGGTCGAGCCGGCCCTTGTCGGCGAGCTGCAGCGCGAGGATCGCGAACACCGGCTTGCTCATCGAGGCGGCCTCGAACAGCGTCTCGGCCGTGACCGGCGTCCCCTTCGCGGCATCGCTGACGCCGTACGCCTTTGACCACGCCACYYKSCCSTCRTCGATSAKSGCGATCGMRRCGCCCGGAACGTGGTGCTCCTCCATCAGCCTCGGGACGAGGCGGTCGATCGTCGCGATGACCTCCTCGCGGGCGGGTGGCGCCGCGCGGAACGATGGAGCGACCYGGGCGAGGGCGATCCGCGCGGCGCGACGCACGTCCTCGTCGCGGTCGGACAGCGCCCCGGCGAGCGCCGGCATCGCGTCGATCGCCCCGCTCTCGGCCGCGCCGAGGGCGAATGCGGCGCAGGCGCGGACCTCCCCATTTGCGTCACCGAGCGCGCGTACGAGCGCCGGCGCGGCGGCGGACGCAGGCGGACCGAGCCGGCCGAGGGCGATGGCCGCGCACCAGCGCACGTTCTCGCGCTCGTCGGCCAGCGCCTCCACCAGCGCCGGCACGCTGGCGGCGCCGATCCGCCCCAGCGCGATCGCGGCGGCGCCGCCCAGATAGGGATCCTCGTCGGCGAAGGCGGCGATCAGCGGCTCGACCGCCGCGGCGGCGCTCGGACCGAGTCGCCCGAGCGCCTCGGCCGCGCTCTCGCGCACCTCCGGCTCGGGATCGCCCAGCGCCGCCGTCAGCAGCGGCAACGCGGACGCCGCCTCTGGACCGATCAGGCCGATTGCGCGCAGCGCGCCCAGTCGAACGCGGGCCCGATCGGCAGCGCTCGCCTGCTCCAGGGCGGGCACGGCCGCGGCCCCGCACCGGCCGAGCGAGATCGAGGCTTCCCAGCGCACGGCATCGGCGTCCGCATCTAACTGCGCGACGAGAGCGGCGACGGCGGCCGGATCGCACGCCGCGGCCGCGGGCAACGAGCCGACAGCCAGCAACGCTGCATGACCGAGGGCCCGCCCGAGAACCCGATTGAAACCGTTCATGGACTCACCGCCGGATCTTCGTGCAGACGGCCTGCTCGCGGATGGCGTCCTCGAAGGCGAACACGATCGGCAGGCCGCCGGTGTGGAGGAAGACGGTCGGCACTGCCGGATCGAGGACGCGGCGGTGCGCGAGGTCGAGCAGGCCGCTCATGGACTTTCCGGTGTAGACCGGGTCGAGGAGGAGGCCTTCCAGCCTCGCCGCGGTGCGGATCGCGTCCTGGCCCGCGGAGTTCGGGACTCCGTACTCGCCGACATAGGCGTCGTAGCACTCGAGGTCGGCCGCGGACATCGGCGTCTCAAGGCCGAGCAGCTGCGCGCTGTCGCGCACCAGCTCGACCGTGCGCTCCGCGATCTCGCCGGCCGTGCGGGAGACGCTGATCCCGACCACCCGCGCCCGGGGCAGGAACAGTCTCGCGCCGAGGTTGAGGCCGGCGAAGGTGCCGCAGGAGCCGACTGCGGTGACGATCTGCACCGGCCCGTCACCGATCTGCCCGGCCAGCTCACGCGCCGCCCGCACGTAGCCCAGGGCCCCCGCCCCGGTGCTGCCGCCGAGGGGCACGGCGAATGGCCGCCGACCGGCCGCTCGCAGCTCCTGCACCCAGTCGGCCATCGCCGCGGCGAGGGAGTCGTTGTCGTCATCGTCGACCAGATAGCGGATCTCGGCGCCGTACACGACATCGAGGAGCAGGTTGCCGTCGAACCGGGTGAAGTCCGGGCCACCGAGGACCAGCTTCACGCCGAGCCCGAGCCGGCGCGCCGCGGCGGCGGTCATGACCGCGTGGTTCGACTGGGTGCCCCCGACCGTGACCAGGAGGTCGCAGCCCTGGCGGACGACGCCGGCGAGGTCGTACTCGAGCTTGCGGGCCTTGTTGCCGCCGAAAGCGAGCCCGGTCATGTCGTCGCGCTTGATCATCAGCCGCGCGAGGCCGGCATGCTCCGCGAGCCGCGGCGCCTCCACGACCGGGGTGGGCAGGCTCGCCAACCGCACTCGCTCGATCGCATCAAGCCGCTGGCCGAGGTCCGTCATGTCACTCCGGATTATGCATGAAGTCATTCGTCAAGGCGGTAAGGCGATTCGTCGCGGCCCCGGATGCCGCGCGCCTTCGCCGTGGCAACGCCCGCTGCTGCTGCGCTGGTCCACGCGTCGTGGACGAAGAGGTCGATCGCCACGTGGCACGGGCAGGCCGTGCAATCGACGGCTGACCGTGGCATCCTCGATCCGTGAAAAACCCCACCGCCACATGGGTGGCGGCAGCAGCGCGTCATCGCGCGAGAGGGAAGGGGGTCAGACCGCCATGCCGGCGAAGCACATGATCGCGACATTCCGCGAGCGGCTGGCCGCTGACCCCGATCGGATCGCGCTGCGTGGACGCCGCGATGGGGGTTGGTGGGAGCTGACCCGAGGCGAGGTCGACCGCACGGTGCGGGCGGTGGCGGCGGGACTCATCGAGCTCGGGGTGGCGGAGGCGGCGCGGGTCGGCATCATCGGCGCCAACCGGCCGGAGTGGACCCTCGCCGACCTGGCCATCCAGTCGGTTCGCGCCGTGCCGGTGCCGATCTACCCGACCCTCACCGTGTCGCAGGCCGCCTACATCGTGAACGACGCCGAGGTGGACCTGCTGTTCGTCGACGGCGGCCGATCGCTGCAGATGGCGCGTGAGGTCGCGGCCGAGCACCGCCCGGTGAGGGTGGTGTGCTTCGACGATTCGGCTGCGTTGGACCCGGATTTGCAGGAGGTGCGCTTCTCGGCCCTCGTCGAGCGCGGCAGATCCTCGCCGCGGTCGGCCGAGGTCGACCAGCGGCTCGACCGGGTCACGCCCGAGGACCTGCTGACGCTGATCTACACCTCGGGCACGACTGGTGAGCCCAAGGGGGTGATGCTGACCCAGGCCAACCTGCTGGCAGCCATGGAGATCCACGACGAGCGCCTGCCCGAGCTCTCGGACGCCGACACCTCCCTGTGCTTCCTGCCGCTGAGCCACGTCTTCGAGCGCTGCTGGACCACCTACTGCCTCTACCGCGGCCTCACGGTGAGCTACCTCGACGACCCGACCGAGGTGATCGAGGTCCTGCAGCAGGTGCGGCCGACCTGCCTGTGCACGGTGCCCCGGCTGCTCGAGAAGGTCCACTCGGCGGTGCACGAACGGATGGGCTCGGCGAGCGCTGTGCGGCGCGGGCTGTTCGACTGGGCGATGCGGGTTGGCCGCGAGGTGGCGATGCGGCGCAACGAGCGGCGCGGCGTGTCGCCGGCTCTGTCCCTCCAGCACGCCGTCGCCGACCGGCTCGTGCTGGCGAAGATCCGTGGCGTTCTTGGCGGGCGGCTGCGCCTCGTTCCATGCGCCGGTGCGCCGCTGAGCCGCGAGGTCGAGGAGTTCTTCCACGCGGTGGGGATCCACATCGCCCACGGCTACGGGCTCACCGAAACGACCGCGACCGTGTCCTTCCACGACCGGGTCGGCTACCGCCTTGGCACGGTGGGCCGACCGATGCCTCGAGTGCAGGTGTCGATCGGCGCCGGCGACGAGATCCTGGTCAAGGGACCGACCGTGATGGCGGGCTACTACCGCAAGCCGGAGGCGACCGCCGAGGTCTTCCGCGACGGCTGGTTCTGCACCGGCGACGCCGGCGCCATCGACGAGGCCGGCTGTATCATCATCACCGGGCGCGTCAAGGACCTCATCAAGACTTCCACCGGCAAGTACATCGCACCGCAGGCCATCGAGGCCATGCTCACCACCAAGCCACCGATCGAGCAGGCGGCGGTGGTCGGCGACCTGCGCAAGTATGTGGTGGCGTTGATCGTGCCGTCGTTCCCGGCGCTCGAGGCCGAGGCCCGGCGCCTGGGCGTCACGTGGTCGTCGCCGGCGGAGCTGGTCGGCCGACCCGAGATGGTGGCGCTGGTCCAGGCCCGGGTCGACGAGGTCAACCGCGAGCTGGCCAGTTTCGAGCAGGTGAAGCGCTTCGCCCTCCTCGCCACGCCGTTCGTCGTCGAGGCGGGCGAGCTGACGCCGACGCTCAAGATCCGGCGCGCCGCCATCGTCGCCCACCACGCGGACCTCATCGCCTCGCTGTACGGCGACTGATCCGGGGCGCCGCGCTCGAGCGACGCCGCCAAAGCGAGGAGTCCGCACCACATCGCCCTTCCGAGGTGTCAAGCTTGACAGACAGTGGGTGGCGGCGGCCACTGGCACGAACCCCTTCTGGTGGTTGATCTGTCGATGAGTGCCGAACAGTCGGGTGGCGCGTTCTCGGCCGGGCCGTGATGGCTGGCCGGTGCTCTCTGCGGGCTCGGACATGATCGGATGAAGGAAACTCACGAGGATGCGCGCAGCGCATCCCGAGGAGCGGGTGGGGCAGAGGCCGCCGAGGTTGCCCGCCGCAGCAGCTCAGTCATCCAGATACCCACTCCCCCTATGGCCCGCATTTCTCAGCGACCTCCTGCGGCACCACCCACCGGTCACCCTCGCTCGATTCAGGAGGGCGGTGAGAAACGCGGGCTAGAAGAGCTCGATCGTCGCCGGCGGCCGGCGGCTGATGTCGAAGGCCACCTTCGAGGCCCCCGCACGCTCGCAGATCCTCTCACCGATGCCGGCGAGGATGCCGAAGTCGAGGGCCAGGGGGCGGGCCGTCCGCACGTCGTCGCTCTCGACGACCTTGATCGCGGACGGGTAGCCGCCGCGGCCGGAGTCGAACACCTCGTAGAGGATCCTCGGCAGCCGGGACTCGGCGCTCAGCGCCTCGTAGAGCGTGGTCGAAAGGGGGTGGTCCACCGCCGGCCCCTTGACCCACAGGATCGGCGCATAGAGCTTGCTCCGCTGCGCGCCCACCGTGGGGTCGATCCACATCGCTCTGGTCTTCATCTCGAAGCAGGCGGCGTCGGCCCCGACCACGCCACTGACGCACCGGCTCAGCTCCGGCCGCTCCTCCATCTCGGGATCGAGGCAGGTCGCGAAGTACTGGAACGGAGTGCGCACCCCGGTCGCCTCGTCGTAGCGGAACGGCGCGCCCCACTGCCGCTGGAGATGCTCGCACACCATCGACTCCACGACATCGGTGGCCACCTTCGAGACGCGCAGCTTGCCGGCGCTGAAGGCCCCTCCGACCCGCAGCAGCTGCGCCGGGCCGGGGCACGGGATCTTCATCGCGAACTCGCGCGGCATGCCGAGCGCCGCACCCACTCGGCGGACGTGGGGCTTGTACAGGGCCGAGAACGGCTCCAGCTTCTTCATGCTGTACGGGAGGTTCACGTTGTGCTGGATCTGCCGGTTCTGGTCGGTCATGTCGATGTCGGGACGGATCGTGCCGTCCGCGATCCAGTCCGCCTGGAGCGCGGCGACGTGCTTGTTCGAGGTCAGCGTGTACAGGGTCCGGAACATCTCGCGCTTCGCCGTGCCGTCCTCGACGCCCTCGAACCACGGGATGACGAGCTCGGCGGTGTGGATCACCGTGAAGTTCGGGAAGTCCCTGAAGATCTCGGCGGTCACCTCCCACTCCTCGCGGCCGCCGATCAGCCGCCTCAGCCCATCGTCAATGAAGAAGGGGTAGAGCCGCTCGCCAAGGACCTCCTTGAGGAGGAAGGCGACGGCCGTGCTGTCGACGCCGCCGGACGCGGACAACGCAACCTTCTCCGCCGGGCCGACTGCTGCGTCGACCCAGGCGCGGGCTCCCTCGACGTAGCTCCTCACTTCGAAGTCTGCCAGCGCGGCAGGCATCGCGTGGTCGTAGCGATGAACCGTCAAGTCCGCCATGTCGTGATCCCCTCCGTTGATCGAGGCTTCGCTCGTCGTGAATCATAGCCGAGCCGCGTCTCGGAGGTCGCACGCTCACGACCTGGGACGCGGCGCGCAATCTGACCCGCGCGCCTCGAGCGCACGAGTCGCCGACGCGAGGTGGCGGAGCTGCCGCGTGGTGCGAGTCCGGCACGAGCTTGCGTGCTGACACATCGCGCTCACTCGTGGTATGGTCATATCAGGAAAGAACGTCGTGATGTCTGACTCGACTGCACACGGGCACGGGTACTGACGTGACAGTGGGCGTCCCTGCCGAGGCGTCATCCCGCTCTCCATCCCCCGCCAGTGTCCTTCTCCTCTACGGGGTCCACCCGGAGTGGGAACCGGACGAACAACACCGGGTCGCCCGCGAGGGACGTCGACTCGGGGCCGCCATCCGCCGACGCGGTCACCGAGTCAGGGTGTTGGAGATTCGGGGTAACCACCTGGTCGACACCTTGGCTCCCTTCGACCCCGCCGAGGCAGTGGTCTTCAACTGGTGCGAATTCCTCCCCGGCGTGGAAGGCGGCGAGGCTGAGGTCGCCGACGTCCTCGAACAGCTCGGCTTCGCCTACACCGGAGCCCCGCCCGAGACGATCCGCCTCAGCTACGACAAGCCGCGGGTCCGCGCGCTGCTCGAGGACAACGGGGTGCCGGTGCCGTGCTGGGCGCAGTACGACGCGCCGGGTCAGGTGAGTTGGGACATCTTTCCCGCGATCGTCAAGCCGGCCTGGGAGCACTGCAGCATCGGCGTCGATCGCTGGTCGGTCGTGCTGAACGGCGACGAGCTCGTGCAGCGGATCGCCCACGTGATCGAGACCTACGGCCAGCCCGCCCTGGTGGAGGACTTCATCGACGGGCGGGAGTTCCACGTCCCGCTCTGGGGCAACGACGCGGTCGAGATGCTACCGCCGGTCGAGATGGACTTCTCGGCATTCGGCGACGTGCGCGACCGCCTCTGCTCCTACGAATCCAAGTTCAGCCCGGACTCGACGTCCTACCGCCGGATCCGGAGCCGAATCCCCGCTCGCCTGACCGCCGCCGAGCGCGATGAGCTCGAGGAGGCGTGCCGCCTCGCGTACCGCCTGGTGGGGTGCCGCGACTACGGCCGCATCGACGTCCGCCAGCGCGACGGCCGAATGTACGTGCTCGACGTGAACCCCAACGCCGATCTCTCGGCCGACGCCAGCGTCGCGCTCGCCGCCAACAAGGCCGGGTTCTGCTACGGCGCGATGGGCAGCCGGCTGTTGGAGTGGGCTCAGAACAGGGCGCCCCACCAGTAGCTGCAAAGCAGGGCTGTGAGCTGGGCCACTAGGTAGTGGCGGTCGCAGTCCTTCGCGACCCGGATGCCGGTGGCGCTGGCCACGGTCTCGTAGTCGCGGAAGAACGCCCTCAGATCACTGCGATCGCGAGCGCCGTTGCCCTGCGCCCAGTGGATGATGCTGTCGAGGATGCGCTCGCGGTACTCCTCGATCAGCTCTGCCAGGTAGGGCCCATCCGTGATCGCGTGGTCGCCGGGGCTCGCGAGGCGCGCCACCTCGGCTAGGTCGTTGGCCATTCCCTCGGCGGTGTCGTCCGACCCCCGCTCGCAGAGCCGCAGCCAGGCCTCGGAGACCTGCCACCGCGGCAGCCCGCCGTCGGCGCGCGCCAGGAGAATCGCGAAGAACTGGTCGGGCTCAGCCGAGGCCGCCGCCGCGTTGACGTTCCACCCCCTGCGAATCAGGGTCTGCTCCGACCACAGCCGGAAGACCGAGCTCTTGTCCTTCGGGTCGACGATGATGAAACGGTGCCGGCGCCGGAGGTAGCCGATCACCGCCACCCAGTGCTCGAAGTCGCCAACCAGCATGATGGCGGGGTTGCCCGCGGTGAGGTGGCGGCGGAGCCGGGTGGCGAAGGAGCGGCCCTGGCGTCGCTCCTCGACCAGCAGGAAGTCCGAGACCACTCCGTAGGTGCCGGCCGCCCGCCGCAGGCCCTCTTCGTCGATCCCGTGCGCGAAGACCCGCATCGGGCGCCCGGCAGCCTTTGCCAGCTGCCGCTGGGTTGCCGTCGTGCCGAGGACGAAGAGGCAGGCGGACAGGCTGCAGGGGCCGCAGTGGGCGGGCAGCTGCAGCTGGCTCACAGGTGCGAAGAGCTCCCGGTCGCTCATGGTGTGGCGTCGCCGACCCTCCCTGGCCGACCCGGCGGTCCGGCAGTCTACCAGAGAAGGACCCGAACCGACACTGTGGCCGCGTGCGGACCGCTGCGCCCTGACTGAAGCTGCCATAAGTGTCTGTCCTGGAATGACATCAGAACAGAAGGGCGCTTCCGGTCACGGCCGCCACGGCGCCGAGCACGGCCATCCGCGACACCTTCTCGCCGAGCAGCAGCACCGACGCGGGAATGATGAGCACCGGCACCAGCGCCATCAGGGTCGCAGCGACCCCGGCGAAGGCGTACTTGATCGCCACCAGGGACAGCGACACCCCGAGGAATGGCCCGAAGAACGCGCCGATGCCGGTGGACGCCATGGCCGGCCGGTCGGTGAGGGCGGCGCGGACGCGCGGCCACCAGCCGATGGCCGTGTACACCACCGACATGCCGACGATTGCGGCCAGCACCCGGATCTGAGTTGCGGCGAACGCATCGTAGGAACCCATCCCGACCTTCGACAGGACGAGACCGAGCGCTTGCCCGACCGCGCCGCCGAGCCCGAGCAGGACGCCGTCGAGCGGTAGGCGCCTCAGCTGCCCCGCGGCGTCCGGCCGGCGCTCCATCACCACCGAAGCGACCCCGACCACGGTGAGGGCCATTCCGAGCAGCTGCCGAGCCGACAGCACCTCGCCCATGATCAGCAGGCCGAAGAGGGTCGTGATCGGCGGCACTGTGGCCATCAGCAGCATCGACACCCTCGCGCCAAGCCGCACGAAGGCCCGGAACAGGCACAGGTCGCCCAGCGTGAAGCCGACCAGCCCCGACAGCGACAGCCACATCCAGGCGTGCGCCGAGGCGTCGACCGGGAAGGCCACGCCGCGCACCAGCCAGGAGTAGACGGACAGCAGCACGGCCGCCGGCACGAGGCGGATCAGATTCAGGGCCACTGACCCGACCCGCCGGGCCGCCGCCTCGAAGGCGAGGGCGCTCGCCGTCCAGCAGCAGGCAGTTGCGAGCGCGGCGAGCTCACCGGCGTGGGGAAAGGGCGCTTCCACGAGGGCGAGATTCTACCTCGCCATTGCGGGCCTGGGCTGCGCCGACTGGACGCGAGGCTACTACAATGATCCGGTTGCCAGATGGGTCATGAATCCGCAGAAGGAGGCAACACCGTGTCACGCGCCCTTCGGATGGCCATCCTCGTGTCGATCGCGGTTGTTGGGTCCCTGTCACTCTCCACGAGCGCCATCGTGGCCGCAGCGGCCGGCGTGGCGCCACCGCCGGGGAGTATCCAGGTGGACTCCTTGCAGACAGTGACGCCGGAGCCGTCCCGCGAGGCCGAGATCCCCCTCGGCCCCGAGGCCGCGCCGCCCGTGCCCGGCGATGCCCTCGCGGCGGGGTGGCCCGTCAACCTCAACGCCCCGGGAGCGGGCTTCCCCTACACGCCCACCCTGTTCGACGTCGATCACGACGGCGCCGCCGAGGCCTTCCTCACCGGCGGCGACACCTTCGGCCTGCGCGGCGACGGCACCTTCCTGCCCGGCTGGCCGACCACCGAGCATCAGTACATGGGCTACGGCACCAACGACCAGAAGCCCGGCCCCTCGGCTGCGGACGTCGACGGCGACGGCGACGTCGAGATCATGTGGTCGGAGCGCGACTGGTACGCAGGCAGCGCCCACATGTGGTGCTTCAACGGCAGGAACGCCGACGGCAGCAACATGTCCGGCTTCCCCCAGGAGGCGCCGGACGATTTCTCCAACGCCCTCGACGTGCCCTTCGTCCTCGGTGACGTCGACCACGACGGCGACCTCGAGGCGTGGGGGCCCCACTCGCTCGGCAACGCCTTCATCCACTACCGSATCTCGGCCTTCGATCACCTCGGCACGCGGCTCTTCACCCGCGACCTCGACCCGACCGAGAACACGCTGTCGCTCTACTTCGGCGATCTCGACGGCAACGGGACCCGCGAGATGTTCGCCGCGACGTTGCTCGGCTCCACCGTGAACCTGCACGCGTTTGATGCCGACGGCAACGACCTCCCCGGGTATCCGCGCGTGCTGTACACACTGGCCGGGGAGTACCTGCCCTTCGGACCTCCGGTCGTGGCGGACCTCGACGGCGACGCCGACTTGGAGCTCCTGATCGGGACCTGGAGCGGCGGCGCCTCGCGGGTCAGGGCCTTCCACCACAACGCCAGCACCTACACGGGCTTCCCGATCGACGTCGGCAACGGCCTCCAGCTCTTCTACCTCGGTCTCGGCGACCTCACGGCCGACGGGGCGCCGGAGCTCATCGTCACCGGCAAGGTCCTGAGCTCCGACTACCGGGTCTTTGCCTTCGATATTGCCACCGGCGCGAGCCTGGCGGGCTGGCCCTATGCGCTGCCCTACTGGCCCGAAGGTTTCCCGACCGTCGCTGACGTCGACGATGACGGCTATCAGGAGGTGTGCATCTCGACCGATGGCGGCGACGTGCGGGCGATCTCCCACACCGGCCAGCTCCTCGCGGGCTTCCCGCTCACGATGAGCGCCCCCGCGATCTCCGGCGTCGCCGCGGGCGACATCGACGGAGACGGGCTCTATGAGCTGGTCGCCGCGACCTGGAACGGCTTCGTCTACGCCTGGGATACCCCCGGCCAGGCACTGCCCGGCCGCGCCGACTGGCCCATGCGCAACGTCAACGCCCGCAACACCGGGGTCTTCGGCGACCCCGGCGCCAACGAGATCTTCTGGGACGGCTTCGAGAGCGGCGACACGAGCGCGTGGTCCTTGACGGTCCCCTGAGCCGTCGCGTCGTCGCTCGGCGGCTCAGCCTGGCCCTCCCTTGCGCAGCTTCCGCTCCGCCTCGCGCCGGCGGCGCCGGCGGTCGCGGCCGGTCGTGCCCACCGGCGGCGGGCTCGCCAACGGCGGCGGCCAGGACGCCGGGTCCTGGTTGTAGTACCAGGCGAGGACGTCATAGAGCTCGGGATGATGGGTCTTGAGGAACGCCCCGCGTTCGAAGAACGACTCGGTGGCCACGGCGAAGAACTCCGCCTCGTCCTCGGCGCCGTAGGAGTCGAGCGCCTTGACCCGGCGGCCGGCATCGACCTCGCGGTCGAGCGCCTCGAACGCCGCCAGGAAGACGTCCATATGGCGCACCGCTTCCTCGCGGCCTCCCTCGAAGCCTGACGGGTTCGCGGTCAGCACGTCGATCAGGTCGACCTGGTGGGCCATCTCGTGGAGCACGAGGTTGCGGCCGGTGAGCGCCCGCGCGTCGCCGGCCAGCTCCTGCCACGACAGCACGACGATGCCGCGCTCCCAGGCCTCGCCCTCGCGCTCGTCGATCTCCTCGGTGACGACGCCGGCCTCGTCCTCCCAGACGTCGGGCGCATGGTAGCCGGTCGGGTAGACGAGGATCGAGCGCACGTGGTCGAAGGCGTCCACCGAGCGCCCGAGGGTCAGCACGCAAGCCTGGGCGGCGATGACGGCCCGCTTGGCGTCGTCGAGGCTCRCCCCGCCGCACGGCTCCCAGTCGCGCTCAACCATGAACAGGCGCAGGTCGTCCATCAGGCGCGGCTTCGCYGCGGCCGGAACTGCGCGCCACAGCGCGACGTCCAGCTCGAGCCGGACCCGCCACTCGTCGGGGAAGGGTGCAGCCAGTATCTTCGCCCGCCGCCGCTTGCGCCACCACCCGAACATCGCTCCTCCGGCGCCTATCGTACGCGAGAGAGGCTGGAGGCCCTCGCGGCGGCCCTTCGGCCCAGCGTCCGAGCCGGCGCCTCAGTCCCCCCGCTGCGGCGGGATGGTGATCGGATCGCCGTCCCGGTTCACGCGGAAGGCCCTGACGTAGAGGGGCCCGGTCGCCCTCACCTCGAGCCGCTTGTTCCGCCCGCCGTGGTTGGGGTTGATGACCGGGATGATGCTGTTGGTCTGGACCAGCTCGCCGCCCCGCACCGTGAGCGTGGTCTCGCCCTCGGACGCTCCGGTGGCGCCGTCGTAGAGCTCCACGGTGAGGGTGACGGTCGCCGACCCCGGGTTGAAGGCGGCGATGTGGCTCCGCTCCCGGCCACCCGCGTCGTTGACCTCGCGCAGGCCGAGCAGGTGGTAGGTCCTACCGGGCTGGATCAGCTCGCCCGGCAGCATGCCCGGGATGTCCTGGCCGGCGGTCCCCACCACCTGGCCCTGCTGGTTGCGGTAGATGGCGAACTCACGGCCAGTGGCAGCGATCCGGGTGCCGTTCTCGGACGTGAGGCGCAGGGTGCCGACCCCCTGGATCCCGAACAGATCACCCACCATGTCCTCGTAGCCCACAGTTCGACCGGCGGGGATGGTGAAGTTCGTGCTCTGGGCCACGCCCGGCGTCCCGCGCGCGAAGAAGTCGGCGCGCACCGAGGCCTGCCCCTGGCTGAAGTTGGTGACGCT
>PQAJ01000010.1 GCA_003105185.1 Holophagae bacterium | reverse complement strand
ATGTCGTTGACGCAGTGGTTGACCAGGTCCTGGCCGACCGTGTCGTGGCGGCCGGCGGCGAACGCGACCTTGAGCTTGGTGCCGACGCCGTCCGCCGACGCCACCAGCACCGGCTCCTTGAGGCCCTTTGTCGGGAGCCGGAACATGCCGCCGAATGATCCCTGGTCGGACAGCACGCCGTCGGTGTAGGTCGACCGCACCAGCTCCTTGACCCGGGCCAGCGCCTGGTCCTGGGCATCGATGTCCACCCCCGCATCGCGGTACGTCGTCATGCGGCCTCGTGCCCCCCGTTCGATGAGCTCGTGCGCTCTCGCGCTTCCCAGAAAATAGCCGTCCGAAGCCGCGGTGGCAACCGGTCACGGGTGGCGCCCGAGCGGAATTGAAAAGGAGTAGGGAATCGAGGTCGGGAACGGGCGCGGGCGTGGAAGCGGAGGCGGGCGCGGAAGCGGGAACGGGCACGGAGACTGGAAGAAGCGGCAGCGACCTGCTACAACCTCGCCCATGGAGCTGCAGCACCTCTACCGTGCGCCGGGCCTGCCGGAGGGCCAGCGGCGGTCGCTGCTCGAATCCGCTCGCCGGCTGGTCGGGCCCGAGGTCGAGGCGGTCGACACCGAGCACTGCTTCAACATCGAGCTCGCACGCCCGCTGTCCGCCGCCGATCACGAGGTCCTGAGGTGGCTGCTCGCCGAGACCTTCGAGCCCGAGCGCTGCCGGCCCTCGAGCTTCCTCGACCCGGCGGCCGGYGCGATCCTCGAGGTCGGCCCCAGGATGAGCTTCACCACCGCCTGGTCGACCAACGCGGTCGCGGTCTGCCGGGCTTGCGGGCTCGATGACGTCCGCCGCATCGAGCGCTCGCGGCGCTACCTGCTGCGCAGCTCGCGGCCGATCTCAGAGGAGCGGCTCGCGGCCTTCCTGGCCTCGATCCACGACCGCATGACCGAGTGCCGGTACCCCGAGCCGCTGCGGACCTTCGCCACCGGCGTCGAGCCGCAGCCAGTGTTCGAGGTGCCGGTGCTCGCGGAGGGCCGGCCGGCGCTCGAGCGCATCAACCGCGAGCTCGGTCTCGCCTTCGACGACTGGGACCTCGACTACTACACCGAGCTCTTCGCCCACCGGCTCGGCCGCAACCCGACCAGCGTCGAGTGCTTCGACATCGCCCAGTCGAACAGCGAGCACTCGCGCCACTGGTTCTTCAAGGGCCGGCTCGTCATCGACGGGGTCACGGCCCCCGACCACCTCATCGGCATGGTCCGGCAGACGCTCGAGGCCAACCCCAACAACAGCGTCATCGCCTTCCACGACAACTCGAGCGCGATCCGCGGCCACCGGGTGCGCGTCCTCCACCCGGCCACGCCCGGCGCGCCCTCGCCGCTCGAGCCGAGGGAGATCGACGAGCACCTCCTGTTCACCGCCGAGACCCACAACTTCCCGTCCGGGGTCGCGCCCTTCCCGGGCGCCGAGACCGGCACCGGCGGCCGGCTGCGCGACACTCACGCCACCGGGAGGGGCTCGCTCTTCACCGCCGGCACCGCCGCCTACTGCGTCGGCAACCTGCGCATCCCGGGCTACGAGCTGCCCTGGGAGGACCCGGGCTTCGAGTACCCGTCCAACCTGGCCTCGCCGCTCGCCATCGAGATCGAGGCCTCCAACGGCGCCTCGGACTACGGCAACAAGTTCGGCGAGCCGGTGATCGCCGGCTACACCCGGTCCTTCGGCATGCGCCTTCCCAACGGCGAGCGCCGCGAGTGGATCAAGCCGATCATGTTCTCCGGCGGCATCGGCCGCCTCGACGCCCGCCACACCGCGAAGCAGCCTCCCGAGCCCGGCATGCTGGTGGTCAAGGTCGGCGGCCCGGCCTACCGGATCGGCATGGGCGGCGGCGCGGCCTCGAGCATGGTCCAGGGCGAGAACGCGGCCGAGCTCGACTTCAACGCCGTGCAGCGCGGCGATGCGGAGATGGAGCAGAAGCTCAACCGCGTCATCCGCGCCTGCTCCGAGCTCGGCGAATCGAACCCGATCGTCAGCATCCACGACCAGGGCGCCGGCGGCAACTGTAACGTCCTCAAGGAGATCGTCGATCCCGCCGGGGCCAGGATCGAGGTCCGGGAGATCCCGGTCGGCGACGAGTCCCTGTCGGTGCTCGAGATCTGGGGCGCCGAGTACCAGGAGAACGACGCGCTGCTGCTGCGCGAGGAGCACGGCGACAGCTTCCGCGCGCTATGCGAGCGGGAGAAGGTCCCGGTCGCCTTCGTCGGCCGGATCACCGGCGACGGACGGATCCTGGTCCACGACGAGCGCGACGGCTCGACCCCGGTCGACCTCGCCCTGGCCGCAATACTCGGCGACATGCCGCAGAAGACCTTCACGTCGTCGCGCGTGCAGCCGGCGCTCGCGCCGCTGCGCCTGCCCGAAGCCTTGAGCGTGCGGGCCGCGCTCGAGCGGGTGCTGCGGCTGCTGTCGGTGGGCTCGAAGCGCTTCCTCACCACCAAGGTCGACCGCGCGGTGACCGGCCTGATCGCGCGCCAGCAGTGCGCCGGCCCGCTCCAGCTCACGGTCGCCGACGTTGCGGTCATCGCCCACAGCCACCTCGACACGATGGGTGGTGCGACCGCCATCGGCGAGCAGCCGATCAAGGGCCTGCTCGACCCGGCGGCGATGGCGAGGATGACCGTCGGCGAGGCGCTCACCAACCTGGTCTGGGCGCGGGTCAGCGCGCTGCCCGACGTGCGCTGCTCCGGCAACTGGATGTGGGCCGCCAAGCTGCCCGGCGAGGGCGCCGCGCTCCACGACGCGGCGGCCGCCATGCGCGACCTGATGATCACGCTCGGCATCGCGATCGACGGCGGCAAGGACTCGATCTCGATGGCCGCGCTGGCTCCCGACGGCGAGACCGTCAAGGCACCGGGCTCGCTGGTGGTCTCGGCCTACGTCGGCTGCCCGGACATCACCGCCACCGTGACCCCGGACCTCGGCCTGCCCGGCCGCGGCGTGCTGCTCTACGTCGACCTCGGCGGCGGCCGGCACCGGCTCGGCGGCTCGGCCCTGGCCCACGTCTTCGGCCAGGTCGGCGACGAGCCCCCCGACGTCGACGACGCCGACCTGCTCGCCCGCGCCTTCGCCGCGGTCCAGCGGCTGCTCGCCGACCGCCTGGTCGCGGCTGGCCACGACCGCTCCGATGGCGGGCTGGTGACGGCCCTGCTCGAGATGGCGTTTGCCGGCGACTGCGGGATCGACGTCGATATCCACACCGAGGGCGCGGGCGCCGACCCGCTCGCGGTGCTGTTCGCCGAGGAGCTGGGCCTGGTCCTCGAGGTCGAGCCCGACGACCTCGACGAGGCGCTCGCCGTCTTCTCCGAGAATGACGTGCCGTGCGTGGCGATCGGACGCACCCTGGCGGAGCCCGCGGTGCGGATCCGCCTCGGCGGCGAGCTCGTGCTCGACGACGACCTGCGCGAGCTGCGGGGCCTCTGGGAGGCCACCTCGTTCGAGCTCGATCGGCTGCAGGCCGACCCGGCCCACGTCGCCGAGGAGCAGGCCGGCCTGCGCCGGCGCCGGCCTCCCGCCTACGACCTCTCCTTCTCACCCGCGGCCACCGCGCCGGCGGTCCTCGAGCGCAGCGACAAGATCCCGGTGGCGATCCTGCGCGAGGAGGGCTCCAACGGCGACCGCGAGATGGCCGCCGCCTTCCACCTCGCCGGCTTCGAGCCGTGGGACGTCACCATGTCCGACCTGCTGGCCGGCCGGATCACGCTCGAGCGCTTCCGCGGCCTGGCGGCGGTCGGCGGGTTTTCCTACGCCGACGTCCTCGACTCGGCCAAGGGCTGGGCCGGGGTGATCCGCTTCCACGACGGCCTGCGCCGCCAGTTCGACGAGTTCTACGAGCGGCCCGACACCTTCTCGCTCGGCGTCTGCAACGGCTGTCAGCTGTTCGCCCTGCTCGGCTGGCTGCCGTGGCGTGGCCTTGACGGAACCGCGCAGCCGCGCTTCATCCAGAACGCCTCCGGCCGCTTCGAGTCGCGCTTCGCCACCGTCACCATCCTCGACAGCCCGGCGGTGATGCTGCGCGGCATGGCCGGATCGACCCTCGGGATCTGGGTCCAGCACGGAGAGGGCCGCGCCTGCTTCCCGGAGGAGGCGGTGCTCGAGCGGGTGCTCGCCGACGGCCTGGCGCCGGTCCGCTTCGCCGACGACGCGGGCGCGCCCACCGAGGCCTATCCGTTGAACCCCAACGGCTCGCCGCACGGCATCACCGCGCTGACGTCACCCGACGGCCGCCACCTCGCCCTGATGCCCCACCCGGAGCGGACCTTCCTGAAGTGGCAGTGGGGCTGGATGCCGCGAGCATGGCGCTCGCAGCTTGCCTCCTCGCCCTGGCTGCGGCTGTTCCAGAACGCCCGCGAGTGGTGTGAGGAGGAGTAGACTCCTTCATCACGGAGCGCCCAGCCATGCCCTCACACCTGCCAACACTCTGGCTGCACCGCGGCCGCGAGCGGTCGCTGAAACGCCACCACCCGTGGGTGTTCTCGGGCGCCGTCGCGCGGGTTGACGGCGCCCCCGGCCCCGGGGACACGGTCGACCTGCGGTCGGCCGACGGCGAGCTGTTGGCGCGCGCCGCGTTCAGCCCTCACTCGCAGATCCGCGCCCGCGTCTGGACCTTCGTCGACGAGCCGGTCGACGAGGGACTGATCGCCCGCCGCCTGGCGGCCGCGGTCGCGGCCCGCGGCGGTCCGGCAGCCGGCGCGCCCGACGCCGCCGCCTGCCGGCTTGTCTACGCCGAGTCCGACGGCCTGCCCGGGGTGATCGTCGACCGCTACGCCGACACCCTGGTGGTTCAGCTCCTGACGGCTGGCGCCGAGCACTGGCGCGCGACCATCGCCGGGCTGCTGCCGGGTGTGACCGGGGTGCAACGGGTGTGGGAGCGCTCCGACGTCGAGGTGCGCAGCCTCGAGGGGCTCGAGCCACGGGTCGGGCCGCTCGCCGGCGACCCGCCGCCACCCCGGCTCGAGATCCGCGAGGGGCGGGTGCGGCTGTGGGTCGATGTGCACCACGGCCACAAGACCGGCGCCTATCTCGACCAGCGACACAACCGGGCACGGATCGGCGAGCTGGCGAACGGCCGCCGGGTCCTCGACGCCTTCTGCTATGCCGGCGGCTTCACGGTTCACGCCCTGGCCGGCGGCGCCGCGTCGGTGCTCGCAATCGATGGCTCGGCCGAGGCGCTGGCGATGGCCCGCGCCAACCTGGAGCTGAACGGCCTCGCCGCCGAGCGCTGCGAGCTGGCCGAGGGTAACGTGTTCGAGGTGCTGCGCGGCCTGCGCGACCGCGGCTCGAGCTTCGACCTGATCGTGCTCGACCCGCCCAAGTTCGCGGCCACGGCCAGCCAGCGCCAGGGCGCGGCCCGCGGCTACAAGGACATCAACCTGCTGGCCTTCAAGCTGCTGGCGCCGGGCGGCGTGCTGGCGACCTTCTCGTGCTCGGGCGCGGTCAGCGGCGAGCTCTTCCAGAGCATCGTCGCCGGGGCTGCCCTGGATGCCGGGGTCGAGGCGCAGGTGGTCGAGCGGCTGGGGCAGGCGGCCGACCACCCCGTGCTGCTCAGCTTCCCGGAGGCCGAGTACCTGAAGGGCATGGTGTGCCGGGTGGGTAGGGGTTAGGGGTTCTCCCGCCCGCTTCCGCATCCCGGAGGCGAGGCGAGTACGAGGAGAGGGCGTCCTGCGGGCGTGCCATCTTTGGCGATTTCGGGGGCGGCGTGCCTTCTGAAGAAGCGCTCGAGGCCCGAAATCGCCAAAGGTGGCTCCCTCGGGAAGCGCCTCCAGAGCATCGGCGCGAAGCGATCTCGAAGACGGTGCGAACGAGCGGGCACGGGCGCGGTAGCGGGCGCGGAAGCGGAGGGGGGGTGGGTGGTGGCCCTCCCTCTGAGCGCGGGCACCCCCCCAGTCGTCGCGGCTACCTCGCGATCACGGCCTGGTCGGTGGTGGAGTCCCAGCGGCAGGTCAGCTCCTGGCGCTGGCTCCAGCTCTCCACCTCCATGAGCACGACCACGGCGGTGCCGTCGATCCGGGTGCCGAGGAAACGCTGCACCATCATCCCGCTCGCGGCAGCCGCGCTCCGGCACTGGTCCTGGGCGCGGGTCTCGCGGAACCGCGGGTGGGCCATCCCCTCGGCGGCCGCGGGCTCGGCGGCCGGCGCGCCGGCCAGGGCGCCTGCTTCCAGCTTGGGCGGCCGGGGCCGCACCTCGAACACGGCCCGGCAGCCGCCGTCGACCCAGATCGCGTCGCCGGCCTGGCCCCAGCTCAGGTTCTCGACGCAGTCGACGTCGCCGAGCTGCTCGATCATGGCCACGGTCGCCGACGGCTTGATCGCACACTCCTGGCGGCCGCCGTGCTCGGAGGAGCACTGCAGCTGGTAGGACTCGAACGCCTGCGGCTCCACTGCCGCCGGCTCGGCCGCGGCGGCCGCCGGCTGCGCGAAACCGGTCGCCTTGACGTCCGTGATCCGTCCGTCCGGCTCGAGCCGGCACACCCCGAGGCGGCCCGCTGCCGAGCGCCACTCGAGCTCGACGTGGTCGGCCGCAGTGCGGGCCGCGACCACCCACACCGTCGCTTCCTCGGGGAAGGCCGTGTGCACCTCGCCGACACACTTCTGGCTGGCGGTCTGGGCCGCGCCGGAAAGCGCCACGCCCAGCGCCGCGATCGCCACCAACGTCACCCGGCGCGCCGTTCTCATGGCTCGCTCCTCCGTCGTCTGTTTGTCCATGATACCGCGTTTCGGCTCGCCTCCGTCACCGCAGTCGCCAGCCCCGGCGCCCGTGCCCGCCTCGGTGCCCAGGCGCTCTTCTTCGTGGGACGGTTTCATCACGCAGAAGCGGAGGAATAGAACCGCGGAGGGCGCCGAGAACACGGAGAACGGTCATGGAACTGCGCGGCCCTGGTCTCAGCGCTCTCCGCGCTCTCGGTGTTCACGTCGGGCGGGAGGGCGGTCCGCCTCCATGCCCGTCCTTCATCTCACTGCCCAAGCGGCAGCTCGTGGCGCTCGAAGGTGGGCCGCTCCGTGAGCTCGATCCGCAGCATCTCGGTGCGCGGCACGCAGTGCACCGGCACGGCGCCGCCGACGCCGTCGTGCAGGGCCTCCAGCACCATCTCCGGCTGGTTGTTCTCGGCCGACAGGTGGAGGCCGATCACCGCCTGCAGCGCCGGCGAGCGCAGCCGGTCGACCGCCTCGGCCGCCTGATGGTTGCCGAGGTGGCCGAGCCGCGACAGGATGCGCTGCTTGAGCGGCCACGGGTAGCTGCCGGCGCGCAGCAAGTCGGCGTCGTGGTTGGCCTCGAGCAGCAGCAGCTCGCAGCCGGCGAGGCGATGCTCGAGCAGCGAGGTGAAGGTGCCGGTGTCGGTGCACAGCCCGAGCCGATGGCGGCCGTCCTCGATGAGCAGGGCAACTGGCTCGCGGGCGTCGTGGCTGGTGGCGATCGGCGTCACTCGCAGCGAGCCGAACGCGACCACCCGCCCTGACGACAGCTCGCCGCCGCCGGTGCTGCGGGCCGTCATCGCCGACCAGGTGCCGGCAGTCGCCCACACCGGCAGCCGGTGGCGCTTGGCCAGGACGTCGAGGCCGCGCACGTGGTCCGAGTGCTCGTGGGTCAGCAGCACCGCCGTGATGTCGTCGGCGCTGCGGCCGAACACCTCGAGGCGCCGCCGGACCTGCAGGGCGGTGATGCCGGCATCCACCAGCAGCGCGGCGTCGCCCGAGCGGACCAGCACCGCGTTGCCGGACGAGCCCGAGGCGAGCACCAGCACCTCCACCGGCTACCTCCCGGTCGACCCGAAGCCGTCGGCGCCGCGGTCGCTGTCTGCGAGCTCAGGCGCGTCGCGAAAGGAGGCGCGGGTCACCGGAGCGACCACCAGCTGGGCAATCCGGTCGCCGCGCTGGATGACGACCGGCTCGGCGCCGAGGTTGATCAGCAGCACCTTGACCTCGCCCCGGTAGTCGGCGTCGATGGTGCCGGGCGCGTTGACCACCGTCAGCCCGTGCTGGAGCGCGAGCCCCGAGCGGGGCCGGACCTGCCCCTCGAAGCCCTCGGGGATCTCGAGAATGAGCCCGGTGGCGACGGCCCGGCGCGCGCCCGGAGCGAGCTCGACGACTCCGGCTTCGGCGCTCCTCAGGTCGGCGCCGGCGGACCCGGCAGTAGCGTAGTCGGGGAGGGGGAGCCCTTCGGCGTGCCCGAGCCGGCGGACCCGGATGGCGACCATCAGGCGACCTGCACCGAGACCCCGTCCGGGCCGCACAGCGCGGTGGCCATGCGCTCCGGCCGCAGCATGTCGGCCGCGATCCGCCGCACCTGCTTCGGGGTGACCGCCGCGATCTCGCCGCGCGCCAACTCGGTGTCGAAGCGGCGCCCGCGGTCGAGCACCTCGGCGACGTCCATCGCGCAGTAGGCGGCCGGCATCTCGACATCCATGGCGAGGCCGCGCGCGAGGCCCTCCTTCGCCACCTCCACCTCGTCGTCGACGAGATCGATCGCGACCCGGCGCAGCTCCTCGGAGACCATGGTCCAGACCTGGTTGAGGACCGCCGGGGCGCAGGCCCAGCCGATCTCGAGCAGGCCGCCGCCGCGGCGCAGCATGGTGCTCGACCAGATGTCGTAGGTCAGGCCCTCGACCTCGCGCAGCCGCTGGAAGAGCCGGCTCGACGCACCGACGCCGAGGATCCGGTTGAGCACGCCGACCGCGGGCGCCTCCGGGTCGGCCGCGGTCACCGCCGGGAAGGCGAGCCGGCAATGGGCCTGGTCGGCCGACGGCCGCCGCACCTCGTGGTGCCGTCCGCGCCAGCGCAGGGGCGGCAGGCTCGGCGGCGACACCGGCGCGGCCAGCGGCAGGCGCTGCAGGTGCTCGGCGAGCTCGGCACGATCGACGTCACCGGTGACCGCTGCCAGCACCCGGCCGGGCTGCACCATCGTGGCGTGATGGCGACGCAGGGCGTGTCGCGTCAGCGCCGCCAGCGATCGCGACGTGCCGATGACCGGCCGCGCCAGCGGATGGTCGCCCCACGCCGCCCGCAGCACGTCCTCCTCGACCCGCTCCGCCGGGTCGTCCTGCAGCAGCTCGAGCTCGGCGAGCGAGACCCGGCGCTCGAGCTCGACGTCCTCCTCCTCAAAGCTGGGGTCGAGGATCGCGTCCACCAGCAGCTCGAGACCCTCGATCAGAGCATCGACCGTGGTCTGCACGGTGACGCCCATCAGCTCGGTGCTGGTCCAGGCGTCGACGTCGCCGCCGAGCCGGTCGACCAGCCGCGCCAGGGCAAAGCGATCGCGGCCGCCGCACCGGCGCAGGGTCAGATGCTCCACCATGTGGGTCGCCCCGGCCAGCGCCCGCGGCTCGTGGGCGGATCCGGAGGCGAGCCAGACCCCGGCCGTCACGGTGGTGCGGCCGGGCGTCGGATGGACGAGGAGGGCTGGGAAATCGAGACCGTGTCTGCGCATGTCCAGGCGCGGAGTGTAACAGAACGACCGCGGGTTCTTGGCGTTGCACGCGGTATCCAGGCTGGTGATTTCGTGCCGGCTCCCCTTGTAGGTGCAGGGGAACGTCCACCAGCCTTCGGTGATCGACCCGTGGTGTGCCGTACCCACTCCATCAGTGGCACCAGAGGAGCCTCTTGAATTCGGCCGGATGCGCGCAGCGCATCCC
>PQAJ01000009.1 GCA_003105185.1 Holophagae bacterium | reverse complement strand
CACGGGCCTTCTCATGGGTACCCTACAAGAAACCGCCCCGGGTTGCCCCGGGGCGGTCGTGGTTGTTGTAGCGCAGGCTTGTAGCGCAGGCTTCCAGCCTGCAATTCGAACCCGTGGCGGCCGGCCTACGGCACGGTCGTCGACCAGGCGCTGGTGTCGCCCGACTCGAAGCCGTCTGAGAACGGCAGCAGGCTCACGGTCGTGAACGAGAACACCGTTGACAGCCCTCCCGGCCCGCACAGGTTCTCCGACCGCACCCGCCAGTAGTAGACGGTGGCGTCGTCGAGGTCAGTGGTCGGTGTGTAGGTCGTCCCCGCGATGCCGGTGACCGCGATCGCCGGGCTGCCGAACGCCGGGTCGTCGTCGACCTCGAGGCCGTAGCTCGTGGCCCCGGCCGCAGCGGACCACTGGAAGACCGGCCGCAGCGGCTGGTTGACGGCGCCGTTGGCCGGCGCGGTCAGGGTCGGCACCGCAGCCGGCACCACCACGTTGAGGGTGACGCCGGTCGAATGGCCGCCGCTACCGGAGGCGGTGCCGTTGATCGTGATGCCGTAGCTGCCGCCGGCCACCCCGCCGGTGTTGCCGATGGTCAGCAGGCTCGAGCCGGGTGGCGTCACCGGATTGGGAACAAACCCGGCGGTCGTGCCGGACGGGTTGCCGCTCGCCGCCAGCGTGACCGGGTTCGAGAAGCCGCTGTAGGCGCCGACGTTGACCGTGTAGTCGGCGCTGTCCCCGGCGCAGATCGTCGCGCTGCCGGGCGTCGCGCCGAGGTAGAAGTCCGGCGCCGCCGGCACGCACGACTGGACGTGCATGTCGTCGACGTACCAACCCTCGCGGCTGACCGAGCCGTCGGTTCCGAGGCGGTAACGGAAACGAACGGTCTGGCCGGCATAGGCGTCGAGGTCGACCACCGAGCGCAGCCAGTCCTGCGGATCGCCGCACCAGCCCTCGAGGCTGCCGAGCCCCGACACCGGTCCGTCGTAGGGGTCCGTCTGCATCACGGCCGTCGGCAGGTAGGTCCAGTTCGAGCCGCCGTCGGTCGAGATCTCGAGGATGCCGCCGTCGTAGCAGCTGCCGGCGCCGGCCGACTCCATGGTCTGCCAGTTCCAGAATTGCATGGTCACCGGGACCTCGGTGGGTAGCGTCATCTCCGGGGACACCAGGCGCTGGTCGGTGGTCGTGCCGGTGCCGTTGGCGTGGTAGGAGAAGGCGCCACCGTGCACCCGCGCGCCCGACAGGGCCCAGCTGTCGCCGGTGCCGCTGTGCGTCCAGCCCGCCGCGCCCGACTCGAAGTCCTCGGTGAACGCGACCAGCGGGATTGTGCCGACGCCGCAGTCACCGGGCAGGGCCTCGGTCGTGAACGAGTAGACCGTGGAGACGGCTCCGGTGCCGCAGAGGTTCTCTGCGGTCACCCGCCAGTAGTAGGTGGTGTTGGAGGCGAGGTCCGTGCTCGGCGTGAAGGTGGTCTCGGTGATGCCTGACTCCAGCAGCGCCGGGCTGCCGAAGGCCGGGTCGTCGTCGACCTCGAGGGTGTAGCTCGCCGCCTGGGTGGCCGCGGACCACGTGAAGGCGGGCCGCAGCGGCTGATTGAGGGCGCCGTTGGCCGGCGTCAGCAGGCTGATGGCTCCGGGGGCCGACGTGAAAACGTCCAGGGTGATGGTGGTGTCGTGGACGATGCCGCTCGGGCTCGCGGTGCCGACGACCAGAATGTCGTAGCTGCCGGCCGCGACGCCGCCGGTCCCGCTCAGCGTCAGCACAGTCGAACTGGGAGGTGTCACCGGGTTCGGGACGAAGCCGGCGACGAGGCCCGGCGGCAGCGCGCCGGTCGACATGGTCACCGGCTGCGAGAAGCCGGAGAACTGCGGCACGTCGATGGTCACGACCGCACTGTCAGGCGAGCAGACCGCGAGGCTGGTGGTCTGCGGCAGCAGCAGGAAGTCGGTGCTGATCGGCAGCCGGTCCGCGAACACGTCGGGGTCGTTGTGGCCGCTCTGCTGGTAGCGGTCATCCGACCACTGCGCGATCGCGTGGGTGCCGGTCTGGACGTGGGTGTCGTAGTCGCCGTGGTAGCAGTACGCGAGCTGGGGATCGATGTAGACCGGCGATGCCACATCTGAGATCGCCTCGTCCGGCTCCCAGTTGACGCCGCCGTCGAACGAGAAGCGCTGGTAGTACTTGAACAGGGTGTTGCCCGGATCCTCGCGGCGGTCGTACCAAGTCGTTGAGACGATGTTCCCGGCGCCGATCGAGATGGTCGGGAAGAACTGGTCGCGGGTGGTCGCGTCGGTGTTGAGCCGCACCTCTGGACCCCAGGTCGCGCCGCTGTCGGTGGAGCGGCGGTAGAAGGCGTCGATGACGTCGCCGGTGTTGTAGCCGTCAGGGTCGTAGCTGTAGACCACGTGCACCGCGCCGTCCGGGCCGACGGCGATCTGCGGCGACGGCAGGTAGCGGATGTTGCCGCGCAGCGAAGGACGACCGCAGCTGCTGGAGGCGGCGGCGTCCCTGGGCTCCGTCTTGTTGGCAGCGGGCGACGTCACCAAGCTGTACGCGGCGCCGCCGTTGGCGGAGCGCGCCACCGCGATGTTCATCGTGCCCGTGAAGAGCCCGTTGGCCCACGACACGTAGACGTCGCCGTTGGGCGCGACCACCGGCCACGCGCCCTGGGGGCCGGAGCCGCTGTTGAGCGTGACGGGCGACGACCAGTTCGTGCCGTTATCGGAGTAGGTGGAGCGAATCACCTGCCCGGCGCCGAAGTCGGTCCAGACAACGTACAGCCGGCCGTAGTAGGGGCTGGCCGGGTTGTTGTCGACCGTCATCAGCTCCTTGTCATCACTGCTGCCGTTGTGAATCAGCCCCAGGTAAATGAAGGTGTTGCAGTCATCAGTCGAACGCCAAATCGCGAGGCCGCTCCCGTAAATGGTCGCGTAGTAGAAGTAGCCGTCGCTGCGGCGCCACACGATCGACGGGTCGCCGTAGCACGAGGAGCTGTTCAGCCCGCCGCGGTCCGTGAAGGTGGCGCCGCCGTCGGTCGAGCGACTGAAGCCCGCGTAGCCAGTGCCTTGGGTGACTCCGTGATAGGAGTCGTTGTACCCCGAGCAGATGGTGCCGGTGACCTCGTTGCGCGTCATCGAGGTCTCGCTCTGTGTGTGCGTAGTAGAGCCGGTGTCGCCGGCCGGGTTGTTGACCGGGATGTCGACGCCGCCGGCATCCGGCTCGCCGGGCCCTGGCTCTGAGGCCGGCTCCGGCGGCACAAGACCGAGCAGGTCTTGCCGGTCGCACATGATGATCAGCTTGAGCAGGAGCCCGTCCATCCGGCCGCGCAACTCGACGTCGTCGAGCATCGCGCAGGCCTCGGCAGGAGCCTCCCCTTTCGCGACCTTCGGTGCACCCTCGACCGCGCCGGAAACCAGCGGGACCAGGAGCAGGATGCCGGCCACAGCCAGGATCTGTGCACGGGAATACCACGCAGCGCGAGCACGAACCTTCATGACCTTTCCTCCCTCAACGGACGAGCCGTTCGGCGGATCATGACACCTGCGGCGCTCGAAAGCAATATGCCCATACGGTAGTTCTTGCCCGGGCCTCTCTTCCTCCGCTGTGGCGTCGGCTTCCAGCCCGCTTTGTAGCGCAGGCTTCCAGCCTGCATTGCGGCGCAGGCTTGCTCGCGGCCTCCGGCCGCGGCGACGCGGCGCCGCGAGCGGGTGGCACATGGCCGGTATCCCACCAGTCCGCTCACCGGCCTGTGCCACAGACCGCTCCCGTCGCCGGATTCACAGCCTGCAATCCGGGAGCTCCAGAAACGCGGCCAGGATGGGTGCGCACAAGGCAGCCAGGATGGCTGCGCTACAAGCACGGGCAAAATCCGCCGGGATGA
>PQAJ01000008.1 GCA_003105185.1 Holophagae bacterium | reverse complement strand
CCGGCGGTGGAGATCCGTCCGGTGTACACCGTTCTCTACGTCGATCACGAGAACCTCAACCCCCTTGACCGCAACCGGGTCCTGCGCCGGGTCCGCGAGTTCGTGATGGACAACTTGCGGCCACCGGTGCAGATGATGGTCGTGAGCTACGACCGCTCACTCAAGGTGGTGGAGCCCTTCACCGACAGCGGGCTCGCGATCAACGATGCGCTGCGTGACATGACCACGGTGAGCGGCGGCAAGGCTGACCGCGACAGCGACCGGCAGGAGATCCTCGAGCGCATCCAGGAGGCCGTCGCAGAGCCGAGCGGGGAGGGCGGCGAGGGGGGCGAGAGGCTCCAGATGACGCTCCGCCAGCAGATCATGGCCTTCGCCGAGGAGGAGGCGATGAGCGTCAACTTCACGCTCGACGCCCTGCGCGAGGTGATGGCGCTGATGTCGGGGCTCGACGGCCGCAAGAGCATCATCTACATCTCGAGCGGCCTGTCGATGTCTCCAGGGTTCGGTCTCATGAGCGAGTACGCGTCTGCATTCCACGACACCGCGTTTGTCGGGCGTCGGAGCCAGACCGACCGCACTCACGCCTTCCAGTCCCTGACCTCGACCGCCAACGGCCAGGACATCAGCATCTACACCATCGACGCCAGTGGGCTCAACCCGCTCGAGGGGTACGGCGCGGACACCCGCTTCGGCGTCACCGACCCGACCGCCATGTCGATCGGGAGGAAGGAGTACCAGGACTCGCTGACCTACATGGCGCAGCAGACCGGCGGTCAGGCGATCGTCAACACCAACGACGTCTCGGCCGGGCTCGAGCTGATTCGCGACGATCTTTTCAGCTACTACTCGATCGGCTACACGATTTCGGCCACCGGCGACGACCGCGTGCACCGCATCGAGGTCGAGCTCCCCGGCCACTCCGACTATGAGCTGCGCTACCGGCGGCGCTTCGTCGAGAAGTCGCGCGAGACGCAGGTCCAGGATCGCGTGTTCAGCTCGCTGATGGTGGACCTCGCCGACAACCCGATGGACCTGAGCCTGACCGCGGCGAGCCGGGTCCCGGCCTCCGACGACCGCTGGACGATGCCCGTGCGCGTGTCGTTCCCGCTGTCGCGGGTGGCGCTCGTCCCGGAGGGCGAGGACTACGTGGGCCGGCTCGTGCTGTTCGTCGGGGCGCGCCAGGTTGACGGCCGGCAGTCCGACATGCAGCGTCAGGAGCACGAGATCCGGATTCCGGCCGCGCAGATCGAGACCGCCGTCGGGCAGCGCTTCAGCATCGACCTGCAGCTGCTGATGGGTGCCGGACAGCACCGCGTCGGCGTGGGCGTCCTGGACGTGGTGACGCGCCAGGCGTCGTACGACCGCCTGATCGTGACCGTGCCATAGCCATCGACGAAGGAAGAGGGAAGAAGGACGATCCTGCCCGCGCGGCCGGAACGGCAGCACGAGACTGCGCGGGAGCGGTGAGTGCTCAGGCCGGCTGACGGTGGGTCGGCGGGCCCGGCTCAGAGCCCGCGCAACTCGGCCTCACCCTTGGTGAAGGTCGGTTCGCGCAGTCTCCAGCTGCCCCGAAACGCGCGAGCTTTCCCGGTTGGCCCGGGGTCCGTGATCTTGGATCTTCCATCTTCGATCTTTGGCCCGGTGGTCGGGTGGGCGTTTACTCGTGCGAGGCCATCACCCGCCAGGCCACCAGGCGCTCGTTCATGGCGCGGATGCGACGGCACAGCAGCCGGCACAGCAGGCCGAGGAACTGGACCGCCGCGTCGGGGTCCATCGACAGGACCTCCTCGAGCAGTGAGCGGCTGATCGAGAACACCGTGCAGCCCTGGCGGTGGGCGCGCGCATCCGCCGAGCGCGGCTGACCGTCGATCAGCGCCATCTCGCCGAACACCTCGCCGCGGCCGAGGATCGCCAGGCACTCCTCGCCCATGCCGGGGACCATGCGCGAGATGCGGACCGAGCCGTCGACGACGATGTGCAGCGTGTCGCCGCTCTCACCCTCGGCGAAGATCATGGCGTTGGGGGGGAAGTGCTCCTCGGCCGAGTAGGTGGCGAGCAACCGCAGCTCCTGGGCCGACAGGCCGTGGCTGCGGAGGATGTCGAGCTTTTCCTGCTCGGGCACGTGAGCGCGGGAGCCGACCTGGCCGCGCTCGTTGCCCCAGCTCGCGGGTGGCAGGCTGAAGAACTCGCTCATCTGCGCGTTGGCGGAGCGGATCTTCTCGGCGAGCGTCTGCCAGAAGCTCCACAGCAGGCTGACCGTGAACTCTGAGCTGCGGCGGACCGCCTCCTCGAGGGCCCCCGCCGGGATCCGGTACAGCGACCCCGAGCCGACGCCGACTGCCGTCGCCGTCCGCTCGCGGCGATCGAGGAACGACACCTCACCGAACAGCGACCCGAAGCCGAAGGTGCTCAGCACCTGGCTGCCGATGGCGGTCTGGCGGGTGACGTGGACCGTGCTCTCGCGCACGATGAACAGGTCCCTGCCCTCCTGGCCCTCCCGGAAGATCGCCTCGTCGTGGCTGAACGGCTGGACCTCGAGCAGCTTCGCGAGCGCGATCAGCTGGTCGTCGGCGAAGTGCCGGAACAGCCCCATCGTGCGCAGCTCGTTGGCGCGCTGCAGCAGATTGCTGCGGGTGCCCTGGCCGCGCAGCGCCAGCACTGCAGCGTCGCCGGTCGGCGGCGCGGCGGAGAACAGCCGGGCGTGGCTGAGGGCGACGTGGTCGGCCGCCTTCTGGAGAGTCGCGGTTCGGGAACGGACGAGAACCTCCACGTCCGCCGGCTCGCGGTGGCACAGCCTGGCCAGGGTCTCGACGCGGCGCCGCTCCTGCTCGAGCTGCCGTTCGGAGCGCCAGGACGCGAGCAACATGGCGTCGATCGCGCTCTCGAGCGCAGTCTCGAAGCTCTCGTTCTCGAGGGCGGCGCGCGAGGTTTCGACGGCCAGCCTGAAGTCGAGGGGGTTGAGCCGCCGCGCCTGCGTGAACTCCTTGAGGGCGGCTTCCGGTTCGCCGTTGCGCTGGCAGAGGTACCCGGCCGCGGCGAAGGCGAGGTAGTTGAACGGCGTCCGGTTCTTGGCCAGCTCGATCATCTCGACCGCACGGTCGAACTCGCCGCGGTTCTGGTAGATGCGCGCCATGCCGAGGGCATGAGAGGCTTCCAGGTTGCGGCGCTTGAGCTCGCGGTCGAAGTCCTCGATGCCCTCCTCGCCGCGCAGCCGGTGGGCCTCTTCGCGGAGGCTCGCCCCGTGGGGCGACAGGGCGGCGGCGATCTCCAGGAGCTGGGCGGCCTCGCCCGGCCGGTGGGTCGACCGCAGCTTGCGGGCCACCGCCACGAGTCGCTCGACGAGTGACGGGTGGGCGAGGATTGACTCCTTCATCGACAATTCCGGATCTCCAATTGTATGGAATCTGCAACCGCTGCGTCAAACGCCGCGTAGCTCATGGAGCCCGCGCTCTTCAGCGTGCAGGCCGAATGCCGCTGGCTTTCGCTATGTTGTGGGTGCGGCCGCGGCGCGGTCCTGCGGCAGTGCCGGCCGAGATCGGGCAAGGGTGCGCCGGGAGGTGGATCGTGAAGGCTACAATGTGTGGACCATGAGGGGGATCTGTCCTTTCCTCTGCGTGCTCGGCCTGCTCATCCCGGCTCTGCTGCAGGCGGTCGAGCTCGTCGAACCGTCTGAGGTGCCGCCGGGCAGCCGGGGGGTGTGCCGGACCGAGATGGACGGCGGCGAGATGGTGGAGATCCCGGTCACCGTGCTCGGCCAGGTCGGGCCGTGGGCGCCCGAGCTCGAGGTGGTGCTGGTCCGGCTTGACGATCCGCGCTTCGAGGAGACCGGGATCATCGCCGGCATGAGCGGCTCGCCGGTCTATGTCGACGGTCGCCTGCTGGGCGCGCTGGCGTACGGCTGGCCGTTCTCGCGGGAGCCGATCGGCGGCGTGACGCCCTTCGTTCGGATGCTCACGCTCGCGGCGGGTGACTCGCCTCCGGTCGCCGGCGCGGTGGCCGCCCGACCGACCCTGGCCGAGCTGGTCGAGGCGCAGCACGCCCGACGGCTCGGCGAATCGCTGCTGAACTGGCTCGCCCCGGCATCTGCCGGCGCTCCGCAGGGCTTGCCGCTGGCGCTGTCGATGGCCGGCTTCGGGGCGCTGCCGGCGTCGGGCTGGATCTCCGAGATGTGGCAGCGTCTGGGGTGGGTGAGCGGTCCGGGTGCGGCCGGTATCGGGGATGGATCGCTCGGGCCGCTCGAGCCGGGAGCGATGGTCGCCGGGCTGCTGGTGGATGGCGATGTCGTGCTCGGGGCGGGCGGCACGGTGACCGAGGTCCGCGGCGACCAGGTGTGGGCGTTCGGGCACCCGTTCCTCGGCGGCGGGCAGGTTGAGATCCCGCTGTCACGGGCCCGCGTCGTGGCCGTGCTGCCCAGCCTGATGCAGTCGTTCAAGTTCTTCACCGTTGGCGACCGCCTGGGCAGCCTCCAGGCGGACCGCACCCACGGCGTGTGGGGGCGGCTCGGGCGGACGGCTCCGATGGTCCCGATCGAGGTCGCGGTCGACGGCCGCGGCTACTCGTTCCGCGGTCTGAGGCACGGGATCGTGCTGCCCTCGATCGTGGGCTTCTTGACGAGCTCGAGCCTGAGCGCCCGCGGCCGCGGTTTTGGCGACCAGACGGTCGCCCTCGAGCTCGTCCTGCGCTACCAGGGCGGTGGAAGTGCGACCGTCCGCGAGACCTTCGCGGGGGCCGAGGCCGGGCTGCAGGCGGCTGGGCTCGCGGCGGCCGCGGTCGGCTACCTCGAGAACTCGCCCTTCCAGCCGCCGCCCCTCGAGTCGGTGCGCGTCACCCTCGCCTCGGCCGAGGCGCTCGAGTCGGCAACTCTGGTGTCGGCCACCCCGGCCCGGTGGGTGGTCGAGCCCGGCGAGTCGCTGCCGGTGCGCCTGCGCCTGCGGCCGCACCGCGGCGCCGAGTACTCGCAGCTGGTGGAGGTGCCGATTCCCGCCGGCGTCGCCGAGGGCCGTCTCGATCTGATTGTGGCCGACGGCGGCGCGTGGACGATGTACGACCTCGCGATGCGGCCGCCGCGAGCCGCCTCGTTTGCCCACGAGCTGGCGGTTTTCGGCCGGTTGGTGTCGTCGCGGCAGCTCGTGCTGGCGCTCGAGCGGCGCGAGGTCGGGTTGGCTTTGCCAGGGGGGACGCTGTCGGTGCCGCCGAGTGTGGCGGTGCAGCTGCGGTCGGCCCTCGGCGCCAACCTCGAGACCACCGAGTACGGCGTGGTCGCGAGCGTGAAGCTGGACATGCCGACCGCGGTGCTCGGCGCCGAGCGACTGCCGCTGACGGTTCGGCTGGAGGAGCGGAACACGCGATGAGAATCGTGCGATCGCTGGTGCTGATGCTGATCGTGGCCAACTCGGCGGCCTGGGCCACCGAGGCCCGGCGCTGGGTGGCCGACACCGCGGAGGAGCTGCTCCGGGGACGCGGCGACGGCGTGGCGGTGACCGAGCAGGGCACGCTCGTGCCGGTGGCGGCGTGGGCCGACGCGGTCGCCATGGATGAGCCGGTCGTGGTTGCGGGCGGCCGGATGGCGGACGGATCGCTGGTCGTCGGCACCGGGCATCCGGCCCGGCTCTATCGGGTCACCGGCAACGCCGCCAGGCTCCTCGCCGAGGTCCCGGGTGAGCAGGTAACGGCGGTGCTGGTCACGCCCGCCGAGGACGTCTTTGTGGCGTCGCTCTCCCCTGGAGTGCTGTTCCGTCTCGACGGCGATGAGCTCGCGGAGGTGGCCCGGCTGGGTGAGGGCGGCATCTGGGACCTCGCCTGGTTTGCCGACACGGTGGTGGTGGCGGCCGGCTCGCCGGCCGCCCTGTACCGCCTCGGCCCGCGCGGCATGGAGCGCTGGGTCGAGATCCCGGACGCCTACGCGCGCTCGCTCGCCCCCATGAAGGACGCGCTGATCGTCGGCACCTCGGGCAAGGGATTGATCCTGAGCGTCGGCCCGACCGGCCAGCTGGCGCTGCTCGCGGACAGCCCGTTCACCGAGATTCCCGATCTGGTGGCGGTCCCCGACGGGTCGGTGTGGGCGGTGGCGCTGGTCGGCGAGCCGGTCGAGACCGCCAAGGCCACGAACGACGGCGGAGAGCCGGGCGTGGAGGGTGGCGGGGGCGAGAGCTCGGCGGTCGACCTCGACCTGCCCAAGATCGACGGCGCGACGGCCACCTCCGAGCTGCTGCGGCTGACCCCGGAGGGGGCGTTGCTGTCGGTGCACCGGTTCGCCAAGCAGGTGGCGTCCGCGATCGCCTGGGACGGCTCCGGCGTGCTGGTGGGCACCGGCTACCAGGGCGAGGTCTGGCGGTTCGTGAGCGACGGCGGCACGCGGCTGACGACGGTCGACGCCGTCCAGGTGGTCAGCGTGGTGGACGGCGGTGCCGCCCTGCTCACGCAGGGACCCGGCCAGGTGCTGTGGCGAGGCGACGGGAAGCGTGAGTCTCGCTACCGCGCCGAAGGGCAGACGTTCCCGATCCCGGTTCGGTTCGGCGAGTACCAGGTGCTGCCGTCGGGCGACGGGGTGCGGATCCGGTTTCGCTCGGGCGCCTCCGAGAAGCCCGATGAGAGCTGGCTGCCGTGGACCGAGTGGCTGCCGGCCTCCCGCGGTACGGTGCCGCTGCCGCCCGCCCGCTCGCTGCAGTGGGAGGTCGAGCTCGCCGCCGGCTCGTCGGTGGAGCGGGTTGAGGTGGCGCTGCGCGACATCAACCTCGCCCCGCAGATCGTCGATCTCGCGGTCGAGGAGCCGGGGGTGGTCTACCTGGCCTCGCCGCCGCCGTCGGGCCCGGTGATCGACCGCGACCACCCGGACTTCAACGGCATCTTCACCGTCATCGACCCCGAGGGCGGCGCCGCCAAGAACGGCGCCAAGGGCAAGAAGTACTACCGGACTGGCTACCGCACCGTGAGCTGGACGGCGAAGGACCTCAACGACGACGCCCTGCAGTTCCGCCTTGAGGTCGAGCGCGAGGACGGCTTCCTGATGACGGTCCGCGACGAGCTCGCCGTGGACCAGCTCGGGGTTGACACGACGGCGCTGCCGGACGGCCGCTACCGCTTCCGCCTCACTGCGAGCGACGGCCCCACCAATCCGGGTGACGCCTTGAGCGCGACCCGCTCGAGCGGTTGGTTCGTGGTCGACAACACGCCCCCGCGGACGACGTTGACCCGGCAGGGCGACCGCTGGGGGGTGGTCGTCGAGGACGATGGCAGCGCGGTGACCAGGGTCGAATGGTCGCGCGACGGCGCGCGGTGGCAGGAGCTGGCGCCGGAGGACGGCATCCTCGACGGGCAGCGCGAGACCTTCAGCCTGCCGGCTGCGCAGGGCCGCCACCTGGTGGTCATCATGGCCGTCGACCGCCACCACAACCGGACCACGGCCGGCGCGGTCGAGGAGTGATCGAGCGCTGCGGTCGCGGACGCTGATCGCCGGCGCTTGCTACAATCAGCGCGTGGGCCTCTCCAAGCAGCCGGTCGCCGTGTTTCCGGGCTCCTTCGACCCGTTCCACCTGGGCCACGCCGACATCATCTCCAGGGCCACCCAGATCTTCCCGCGGCTGATCGTGGGCATCCTCGAGAACCCGAGCAAACAGCCGGTGTTCACGCCCAACGAGCGACTCGAGATGGTGCGCAGCCTGTACGCCGGCGATCCCGCCGTCGAGGTGCGGTTGTTCAGCGGTCTGCTCGTGAACTTCCTGCAGCAGATGCAGGCCACCGTGATCATCCGCGGCATGCGGGCGGTCTCCGATTTCGAGTACGAGTTCCAGATGGCGCTCATGAACCGCCGGCTGTCGCCGAGCGCGGAGACCGTGTTCCTGACCCCGAAGGAGGAGTACTCCTACCTGTCGTCGCGGATGGTGCGGGAGGTTGCTGCCCTCGGCGGTGATGTGACCGGGCTGGTCCCGGAGCCGATCCGCAGCCTCCTCGAAGAGCGGATGCGGTCCTAGGAGTCTCGCCGACACCTGGCGTGTCGCCGACCCGCTTCCCCTTCCGCGCCCGCTTCCGATAGACGTCGTGAGCGCCGCGACATCTCCCGGGATTACAATCGCCGCATGCGCCTGGTCGTGCTCGGCCCCGGCCACCCCTTCCGCGGCGGCATCGCCACCACCACGACGGCGGCGGTGGCGGCGCTGCGCGCCCGCGGCCACCAGGTCTCATTCCTGACCCCGCGTCGGCAGTACCCGGCCTGGCTGTTTCCCGGACGGGGCGGCGGCCGCGATCCGGAGGCCTGTCCGCTGCTGCCCGGCAGCGAGGCGGTGCTCGACCCCGTGTTTCCCCCGGCCTGGCCGCGGGCGCGTCGGGCGGCGCAGCGGGCGGGCGCGGACGCGTGGCTGCTCCCATACTGGACCTGGGCCTGGGCCGGCTGCTGGCGCTACTTCCTCGCCGGCGAGCGGCCGGCGGTGGTCGCCATCGTGCACAACCCGGCGGACCACGACGCCGGTTGGACGCAGCGGCTGGCGGCCCGCTCGGTGCTGTCCCGCTGCGACGGGCTGTTCACGCACGCCGAGACGCTGGCCGGGCGCCTGCGGCGGGACTACCCCGGCCTGGCATGTGCGGCCCACCCCCTGCCGGCCACCGCGACCGGCGACTTCCTCGATCGTGCAACGGCGCGGCGCGCTCTCGGGCTGCCTGCCGACGGGCGAGTCGCCGTCTTCGCCGGCCTGATCCGGCCCTACAAGGGGGTGGACCTGCTGCTTGACGCAGTCGCCAGCCTGCCGGCGGCATCCGATTGGCGGTTGGTCGTTGCGGGTGAAGCGTGGGGCGGGCTCGGGCATCGCCTGCAGCGGCGGGCGGCCGAGCCCGACCTGGCCGGCCGGGTCCGCCTCGACCTGAGGTGGCAGTCGGAGGAGGAGCTGCGGGCGCTGCTGTCCGCCGCCGACCTGGTGGTGCTGCCATACCGCGACGGGTCGCAGTCGGCGATGGCGCCGCTGGTGCTGGCCGCGGGCGTGCCGGTGCTGTCGACCCGCGTCGGCGGGCTGGCCGAGGTGATCGAGGACGGCGTCAACGGCCGGCTGGTCGCGCCCGGCTCGGCCGAGGCAGTGGCCGCCGCGCTGGCCGCGCTCGATCGCGAGCGGCTCGACGCCCTCGCCGCCGGGGCGCGCCGGACGGTGTCCCGGCTGACCTGGAGCGGTTACGCCGCGGCCCTTGAGGGGCTGCTCGAGCGGGTGGCGCGCGGCGGCGGCAGCTGATCGCGGGAGGCGCGCGCGGCGCGCAGGCGGCTCCGATCACGATCGACGTCCCGCTGATCCCAGAGGTCATGAAAAACGCCCACCGCTGCGGTGGGCGTTGGGTGGTTGTTCTGTGCCGGTCGCTACCTGAGGAGGCCCCGGATCAGCTGCACGGCCTGCTCGTGGTTGAGGCTCTCGCCGAGCGGCAGCGACTGCACGTCGTGCACGCCGTTCGGATCGAACTGCAGGTAGTCGACAGAGGTCCCGGTGTCGGTGACGGTGTCCCAGTGCAGGACCAGGGACAGACCGTGTCCTACCTCGACGCTGGCGGTGGCGAGCGGCAGCTCCTCGCTCACGACGTAGGTGCCGCCCTCGCGAAGGATGATCGTGTGCCGCCGGCGCTCGGTAACCGGATCGACGATCACGTCGTGGCCGATCTGCAGGACGTAGAACAGGCACTGGGCAAAGTCGCTCGCGAACAGGTGCGGGAAGCCGCTCTGCGGATCCGAGAACAGCTTGGGCGCGGCCAGCGCCGTGGCATCCTCGATGCCGTCGCAGGGCAGGCCGTATGGCAGGAGATCACTCAGCACGACCGGGTCGTAGGCGGTGAGGTCGGCGAGGCCGGTCTCATCGTCGATCGGCGCCGGCAGGTAGACCGCGGCTCCGTCGTTGACCGACTCGTCGTAGCTCCACCAGACCATATGCAGGAAGCTGGTCGCGACCTCGACCTGTGTGATCTGGCCGTCATCGCCCTCGACGTCGACGACGTCCACTGCGCGGAACAACATCATCTGCGGGTTGGACGCTGCGCTTGCAGCCACGACCACCGGTCCGGTCCAGCTCTGGCCGACGTAGTTCGCAAAGAGGACCTCGGCGGACGTTCCTTCGCCCTGCTGCCAGACCACGAACAGTGCGCCGGAGACCGGATCGACCGCCAGATTGCGCGCGCTGGTGGCGGTGCCTGCGGTCTGCGGCACGGTGAGCACGACGGTGGTGCCGTCGGCGAGGGAGCCGGTGACGACGAGCCCGGCCTCGGTGGACGCGATCCGGTACAGGTCCCCGGCTCGCGTGAGCGTCATGTCGCCGGCCGCGGCAACCGCAGCCATGGCGAGCATGACGAGGGCGGACAGCGTGATTTTGAGCACTCTCATCATCACCCTCGCAGGTTCACTACCGTGGTCAGGTCCGTGGCGAGGAAGACGTCGATGAGCTCCTCGCTGACCCCGACCTCGGGGTAGTGGGTGGTGAGCTCGCGCAGGTAGCGGCGGGCGCGGAAGCTGTCGCCCCGGCGCACGGCCACCTCACTGAGCAGGAACAGGCAGTTCTTCACCACCAGCGGATCGGGCGCCGCCGCGGCGAGATCCAGCGCTCTCTCGCCATGCCGCTGCGCCAGGTCCAGGTTGTCGTTGAGGAGGTAGCCGTAGCACAGGTCCTGCAACGTCTGCGGCAGGTAGTGCACGTCCCCCATGGCCTCCAGCGCTTCACGCGCTGCCTCGCACAGCGACAGGCCGTCGCTGACTCGATCGGTGCACAGCAGCACGTAGCCCAGGTTGTCCTTCTCCTGGGCCTCCATCAGGCGGTGATAGCCATCGCGGCCGCGGTGCGCGGCCATCGCCTGCTCGTAGCAGCTCTCGGCGGCGTCGAACTCGGCCTCGCGGAGCGCCAGGTTGCCGGCGAGGTTGGCCGACCTTGCCCGCAGCTCGGGCTCCGGGAGCTCGGCCGCAAGCTCCGCCGCGCGCCGGGCGTAGGACGAGGCCTTGGCAAGGTCGTCATCAAGGTCGTACGCGACCGCGGTGTAGTAAGCGGCCAGGAAGCGGTTCCGGAGATTGCCCGATCCGAGCAGGATCTGCTTGAGGCGGGGCACCATTCCGGATGCGGTGTCGAGCTCGATCGCGAACGCACAGGCATTGCAGAAGGCGCGGTCGGCGAGATCCTGGTCGCCGGCTTCCTTCGCCAGCGCCTCGGCTTCGATCGCGAGCCGGTAGCCCCGATCGAACTCGCCCCGTTCAAGTGCGGCCTGGGCGCGGAGCAGCAGGTCCTCGCATCGCTGCGTCATGACCCACCGTCCCCGCTGGAGCGCCGGGCTTCGTTGGCGCGCCGCTCGACCCGCTCGCGACGCAGCTTGAACTCGACGAACTGCTGGACCTCCTGGCGGGCCTCCGGAGTCAGCTCGCGCAGCATGTGCAGCAGCTGCATGTCCTCGTGGCTCAGGGGGCGCTGAGCGGCGGCCTGCGGCTCCGCGCGGCCGGCAAAGAAGTCGGCGATCTGGAGGTCGAGGGCGGTCAGGATCTTGACCAGATTATCGAGCGAGACCCGGTACTCGCCCTTCTCCATCCGCGACAGGTCGGACTGCTGAATGCCAATCTGGCGTGCCAGCTCGGCCTGGGTCAGGTTGCGTTCCTTGCGCAGCCGGCGCAGACGCGCACCGATCGTCGCAACCTGAGGGCTCGTGGGTCCGGTCCTGGTGATCACGGTTTGCCGAGTGTTCCTTCCCTGTAGTACCATCCAGCCGCGGCGTGGACACACCACGCCCCAGCAAACACTATTCTATGCGGCCTGAACAGACACGTCAAGCGCTTTCAAGCGGGCGCTTGGTGACGGCGGCGACCCCATCCTGGCGCCGTCCGCGCGGGTGGCGGCGGGGGCCGGCAGGAAGGACCACGGATCGGAGATGAGCCAGTACTTGTCTGCGTCGCTGCGGCTGCCGTCGACCCTGGCGCGCCACCGTTTCCTGGTGGCGCAGCTGGCGTGGCGGTCGTTCGCTTCGCGCTACGCCGGCTCGTACCTCGGCTGGCTGTGGACCCCGCTCGCGACCCTGATTCAGTTCGCACTCTTCATGGTGGTCTTCTCGGTGATCTTCAAGATCAGGGTCGAAGGCCTTGGCATCGATCTTGCAAAACGGCCTCCGGTGGGGTTTGGAATTTACCTGATCACGGGCCTGGTGCCGTTCCTTGCGCTCAACGACGCGGTGCTGCGCGCGGCGCGGGTCTTTCGCACGCACGCCACGCTCGTGCAGCGCGTGCGGATGCCGGCCGAGGTGCTGGTCATCGGCGACGTGCTCGGCGCCGTGCTCCATCACGCGATCTCGTTCGTGGTGGTGCTCGCCATCTGCGTGATCGGCGGTCACTGCCGGCTTGCCGACCTGCCATGGCTGGGCGGCTCACTGGCGCTGATCGCGCTGTGGGTGGTCGGTCTCAGCCTGACGGCGAGCGTGCTCGGCGCCGTCCTGCCCGACGTGTCCGAAGCTCTGACCCTCGGAATGCAGCTGCTGTTCTACGGCGCGCCGCTCGTCTACCCGCTGGCCATGGTGCCCGAAGGCGTGCTGCGGACCCTGGTCTCGGCGAACCCGCTGACCCCGCTGGTCGGCGCGTCGCGCGCCGGCCTGATCGGTGCGGCGCCTCCGGAGCCGCTCGCCGTCGCGGCGGTGGCTGCCTTGGGCGTGGCGCTGGTCGTGATCGGGGCCGCGGCGCTCGATCGCTGGCGGTATACAATCGCCGACCTGCTGTGAGTGACGGCGGGTCGCAAGAATGTCGTGGAGGATTCGATGAGTCTCAAGTTTTCGCTCTCAGTGGGCGTGCTCGCGATGGTCGCCGGGCTGTCCGTCGGCTGGCCGCAAGAGACACCGCCGGCCGGCGCGGCCGCGGAGGCAACCCCTGCCGCGGAGCCGGCGCTCCCCGATCAGGGTCAGCAGGAGCCTGCCCCGCGGGCTCGCACCAACTTCCGCAGCTGGGAGGAGATGGTCGCGGACTGGCTGACGCCGCGCCCGGTTCCCAAGGACACCATCGTCAGGATCGACGAGACGCACGCCTACCCGCATCCCGCCGTCTCCCTCAAGATGGAGATCGTCCGTGAGGACGAGACCACGGTGTGGCTGCGTGGCCTGCCGCCGGAGGACCCGGAGTCGGCCCTCCACGAGATGTGGCGGCGGCGCGAGCGTGACGAGTTGGCGTACAAGACGGCGCGGGACTGGGAAGAGAAGTTCGGAGTCGTCGACTTCTACCTCGACTTCGGGGCCGAGATCGTGCCGCCGCCGTTCATGGACGCGATCCGCTTCGAGCCGGTCACGAGCGGCCTCCCGGATAGCGGGCTTTGGCAGATGAACTTCGTGCTCGACGACATGAACGGCGACGGGATCGATGACCTGGTGCTGCCGCCGGCGCGGAAGGGCGTCGGCCATCCGTCCATCTTCCTCGGCAAGGGGGGCGGCGCCTACGAGGTGTGGAAGGGCTGCGTCTGGCCGAGCCAGGTGCCGTTCGACTACGGCGGCATTCAGACCGGCGACTTCGATGCCGACGGCCACCGCGACCTCGTGCTCGCGATCCACTTCAAGGGACAGTACGTGCTGTATGGCAACGGGGCCGGCAACTTCGTCCGCGCCGATTTGCTGCCCAGCCCGGACCCACGGATCAGCTCGCGGGCGCCGACAGTGGGCGACTTCAACGGTGACGGCCGCGACGACGTGGCCTTCCTGGCGGAGATCGACTACGACACGGCGACCAACAACCGAATCGAGGACTCGGTCACGGTGTGGACGGTGCTCAGCAGCCCGAACGGCTGGCGCGTGTCCCATTCCGGACTGCCGCAGCGCGTCATCGGCGACAGCCTCGCCGCAGCCGACCTCGACGGGGATGGAACCACTGACCTCGCGCTCTCGTCCAACACCAACGACTGGCGCCGCTTGGTCTCGTTCAACCGCGCGGGCGAGGAGGGCTGGGTCGGTCCGCTGCCGCGCGGCGTGCTGGCCAACGCCCAGCACCCGGATGTCGCGGTCCGCCGCGGCGCGGCCGGCACCGAGATCTATGCGGCCTTCGTGCAGTTCCAGATCGTCAACGGCGAGAACGTGGCCCGCACCGGCGTCGTCCGGTACTCGGTCACGGCCCAGGGAATCATGGACAAGGGCGTACCGCTGTTCTTCGATGACAAGCGCTTCAACGCCACGTTCCGGCTCGGGGTGGGCGACCTCAACGGGGACGGCCTCGTCGACGTCGTGGCGGGGCGTCGGGACGGCGAACTCGAGGTCTACATCCAGGCTCCCTCCGGTGAGTATTACCGTGAGCAGGGCGCGGAGCTCGAAAGCCGCGGCCGGCCGTACGACATCCAGCTCGTCGATCTCGACGGCGACGGGCGGGACGACCTCGTGGTCGCTTTCGCGGAGGAGGAAGGGAACCGGGGCGGCGTGAGCGTCTGGCTGAGCCGGAGCACGCTGTAGCGCCGGTCCCAACGAGCCCGCGGCCCGCTTCCGCKMCCGTGCACCGGAGGCGAGGCGAGTACGAGGAGAGGGCGTCCTGCGGGCGTGCCATCTTTGGCGATTTCGGGACGACGATTTTCCTCAAGAGGTGCYCGAGACCTGAAATCKCCAAAGGTGGCAACCTCGGGGARCGCCTCCACGGAACCGGCGCGATGCGCTCTCGAGGACGGAGCSAACGAGCGGGYACGKGCACGSATACGGAKRCGGAKASGGAYASGGGCASGRGAGCKGACCCTGGCGTATCGCGTGCGGGGCCTTGGGGTACCACCGGTCGGAACCGGGCGCGGAAGGGGGCGCGGAAGCGGGTGAGGGAGCTCGTCTCGAGGTCCCGGATCCCAGCCCTCTCCACCGCTTGACTTGTGGTAACTGCCGTCACATAATGCGCCGGTGGCTGGTTCCTGAGCTGAAAGGCCCTTGACAGTGCGTGAGGCCGGATGCTATATTTTATGCTGTCATGACATATTTCGAAATAAGTCGATGAACGAATTGAACTTACGGGAGGTGATGCGAAACCACGAGGGGTGAAGAAGAGAGCAGGACGGTTCGAAATCGTCTCGTTTTCTGTCGTGAAGGTACCGAAGAAAGGAAGGAGCTGAGCATGAAGAGATTCCTGACACTGGCGCTGATCGGCGCGGTTATGCTCGGGGCAGGCAGCGTCGCGTTCGCGAACGTCTGCGCGTTTGACCCCGTCCCGGCCGCCACGCTGTTGTTCCCGTTCGTCACCTACAACTACGATCTGGGTGCGTCGGGCTACAACACCCTGTTCGCGATCACCAACGTCTCCAACGAGGCGCAGATCGTGCACGTCACCCTGTGGACCGACTTCTCGGTCCCGATCCTCGACTTCAACATCCTGCTGACGGGCTACGACGTGCAGACCCTCAGCATTCGCGACATCCTCGCCAACGGCCAGCTGCCGGTGACGGTCAACAGCGGCCACAGCACCGATGAGGGCGTGTTCGAGGATGGTCCGGTTTCCGGCGCGAACACCTATGCGGCGTGGGATCCCGAAGATCTGCCGCTTCCCGAGGCGACCTCGGCTCTCGGCAGCCGCTGCTCGTCGAGCGCGCAGGCCTATCCGGGCCGTTACACGACCCCGATCCCGGCCAACATCCTGGCGCTGTTCGAGGGCTGGCTGAAGAGCAGCCAGACCGTGCCGCGCTACCACGACAACTGCGACGTCAACCCCTACGTGCCGTCGCCGACCCCGTGGTTCGAGGCCCGCACCGAGGCCGACGACACCTGGATGTACATCACGGCGGACGTGGTGGAGACCTGCAACACCCTGTTCCCGGATGAGTCCGCGTACTACGGTCCCGGCGGCGAGATCCGCTACGACAACGTCCTGATGGGCGACGTCATCTATGTGAACCAGACCGCTCGCCTCTCCGAGGCTGAGAATGCGGTGCAGATCGAGGCCGACGGCGCGCTCGACCTGATCGCGACCATCGACCCGGCCGGCTTCCCGGCGAGCTTCTATGCCCGCTATTCGAACGGCTTCCTGACCTCCGACTACCGCGAGCCGCTGCCGACCGCGTGGGCCTTCCGCTACCTGCAGGATCCGGCTCTCGGCCTCACCACCGGCATCCGCGCGTTCAAGGGTGACGTCATCAACCGCATCGTCCCCGACCTCTACCTCGACGATCCGGACGAGTCCCCGAACGAGATGTGGGCCCTCAACTGCCTGGCGTACACCTACTACGTCTGGGACGAGGAGGAGAACGTGACCTCCACCGCGACCATGCCGTGGTCGATGCCCGGTGGCGAGAGCGTGATCCTCAACCTCCTCCCGCTCGAGACCCAGGAGGTTTCGGCCGGTCAGTTCAACATCCTCGACCAGTACGGTTGGTTCCTGTTCATTTGGCCGCCGTCGAACTTCTACCCCAATGGTGTGGCGCCCGACTGGTACCAGACCTGGATGGGTGTGCAGTACGTGAAGGGCGGCGAGTACTCGTCGTTCCGCACCGGCCACGTGATGGCCAACTACAACTGCTTCGAAGACCAGGTCCTGCCGCAGCTGGGCACCTTCTACCGGCCGCCGTTCGACTAAGCTCGAAGCTCTTTGCTCATCCTGGAGGCGGCCTTCGGGCCGCCTC
>PQAJ01000007.1 GCA_003105185.1 Holophagae bacterium | reverse complement strand
TTCAGGAGGTTGTCGTTGAGCGCGATGCGCTCCGTGCCGAGGAACCCGCTGACATTGGCCGAAATCCGGGTGCTCTGCTTCGACTCGTCGACCACGAAGACGTCCGTGGCGGGGATCCCGTTGGCGCGCGCCAGCCGGAGGATGGGGCCACGGACCGACTCGTCCTGCAGTGGCGTGTAGGTGTTGAAGAGCGGCTCGATGAAGACGGGCGAGATCGCGATCGCGATCACGAGGAACACGACGCTCACCCCCGCACCCCACAACCACCAGGTCCGCGGCGCACGCCGGAACACGGCATAGATGGCCATCAGCGCCAACCCGCCGAGGATCGCGCCGACGAGCAGGCCCTTGGCCCGGTCCCCGAGCCACGGGCCGAACGTCTGCGTCGAAAGGCCGTACCTGTGCTCGCGGAAGAACCCCTGGTACACGGTGAGCGGAAAGGAGAGCACTGCGGACACCACGAGGTACTGCAGCCAGTAGAGGAGCGTCTCCAGGCTCTTGACACGGGCGATCCGCGCCGCGAGATCCCGCATCCGCTCCGATAGCCGGGTGGCGAGCAGCAGAATCGCCACTCCGGCACCGTACAGGAAGCCCCAGAGCTGAAGCCAGTACCCGCCTTCGAAGTACGCGTCGGAGCGTGCCCTCTGCTCGGGACTGACCTTGGCGAGATAGGCCTCGGTCGCCGCAACCGGGTCGAAGGCGCCCGGAGAATCGGCCGGGGCCGTCCCGGTTTCGCGCGCTTCCTGGCCGGGACCTCCCGCCATCAGGACGTCCACCGGCACGACCGTGGCGATCGACGTCGCCACGAGGAGCCATGCACCCACGCGGACTACGCTCATCCGACCCCCCGCGACCCTTCGATCTCGAGCGATGCATCGCAACTGACAGGGATCATACTCGACTCACGGCGTTCGAGCGTCGGTCCGCCCCCTCGCTGGTCGGACGCATTCCGGCGCACCTCGAATCGGTGTCAGGTATCACRATCTCACAACACGGGGTGGCAGCGCCCCGCCGCGATCGGAAGGTGCGTTGGGCCGYGGCGATGGGCCGCTGGGCGATCCCGGAGGGTGAGAGTTGGGACCTGTCCCGCCCGCGTGCGCTTTCCCGTCGGCTTCCCAGAGGCGGGATGCCCACTTGACCCCGCCGCAAACGCGCTCCCGGTCGCGGCAGGAGTCAGGTGCGGCACTTCGTCGGGATTTGGCGGGGGCGCGGAAGCGGGACGTGATCCCTAGTCCCCAACCCTCGACCTCTCGTCCTCGAGCACGAGGTCCACGCGGTTCTCCGGCCCTTCCCAGACGCTGACCGAGAGCAGGCGGGCGCCGAGCTGACGGACCACCGGCGCGAGCCAGCCGGCGATGACCTCGGCCAGCCGCTCGGCCGAGGGGGTCGGCGCCCCGATCTCCGAGTGGGCATTGAGGTCGCTGCCGTCGAGCGGCGCGACCGCGGTGGCGAGGGCCTTGTGCACGGCGTGGAAGTCGACGGCGTAGCCCTCGTCGTTGAGCCGGTCAGTGCCGACCCGGACCGCCACCTGCCAGGGGTGGCTGTGGCTCGCCTCGGGCTCGCCGAGGTACGAGGTCAGCGCGTGGCGGGCGGTGAAGCTCGCCCGGGCATGGACGACCCAGCGGGTCACGGTTCGCCCTCCGTGGCGCTGTCGTCCCGGTCCGTGTCCACCGGCGAACCCCCGCCGGCGATGCGCGGCCGCAGCACCAGCCGCTCGCGGGTGACGCGCACCAGCGGGACCCGCGCCTCGTCGACCCCGGCCGCAATCAGGAGCTCCTTGGCGGTTGCGATCGGGCCCTCGCCCTCGCGCAGGTTGAGCTCGACCCGCAGCCGGCCGTCGGCCAGCGGCTCCCAGCGCCGCACCGCCCCGGTCACGCCGACGGCGAGCCCCGCCGGGTCGGCCGGCCACCCGCCGTTGCCCGGCTCGCCGATCAGGTAGCCGGCCGCGGCCACCAGCTTGCCGAGCGACGGCGCCTGCGGGACCAGGGCGTCGGCGCGGAGGATCCGCAGCCCCTCGGGCAGCAACCGGTTCATGGCGGCCAGGTGGGTCGGTCGCACCGGCGCGGTGCAGTCGACGTCGAAGGCCTCGGCGAGGCCCTCCTGGCCGACGGCGAGCGCAGGGCCCATCGACACCCGGATGTGCGGGTTGAAGCCCTCGGTGTAGCGGGCCGGCACGCCCGCGGCGCGCAGCACGCGCCCGAGCGCGTCCATCACCTGGCGGTGCGATAGGAAGCGGGCGTCGCCGGTCTTGGCGAAGCCGAAGCGATAGCGGCGGTAGATCGGGGGCTGTGACTGCCCGGGGTCCGGCCGTGGCGGCGGCAGCTCGGACCGCAGCGAGGGGGCCGCGGCCGCGGGCACTCCGAAAACCGGAAGGGTCACCTCGGCAAGCTGCGTGTCGGCCCCGTCACCGGGGATGCCGCAGTAGTAGCAGTGCCCCCACTTGCAGTCCATGGTGGCAACCTCGCGCAGCGCCCGCCGCCACTCGGCCTTGAGGTAGTTCTTGCGGACGCCGGCGTCGATGATGTCCCACGGCAGCGTGGCGCCGCTCTTGCGGCCGCCGAGCTCGGCCGCGAGGTCGACGCCGGTGTCGGCGATCGCCTGCTGCCAGGCGGAGAGGTTGAAGTGGTCGGACCAGCCGTCGAAGACCGCGCCGAGGTCGTGGGCGCGCTCGATCGTCGCCGACAGCTCCCTGCCCCCGCGCGACAGCAGCGCCTCGAGCGCGGCCTCGTCAGGCTCGCTCCACGACAGCCGGGTGCCGCGGATCCGCCGGAAGCGATCCTTGAGCAACCGGATGCGGCGTTGGAGCTCGTCCGGGGGCACGAACGGCTGCCACTGGAACGGCGTCCATGCCTTGGGGACGAAGCAGCCGACCGAGACCTTGACCTCGACCCGCCGCCCACTGACCCGGCGCCCTGCGCGCACCAGGTCCTCGGCGAGCCGCGCCAGCTCCTCGAGGTCATCGTCGGTCTCGGTGGGGAGGCCGATCATCGCGTAGACCTTGATCAGCTGCCAGCCGCGCGCGAACGCCGCCTCCGCGGCGCGCACCATGTCGGCATTGGTGAAGGTCTTGTTGATCACCCGCCGCAGGCGGTCGGAGCCGGTCTCGGGAGCGAAGGTGAAGCCCGACTTGCGGACCGTGGACACCGCCTCGGCGAGGCCGACCGAGAACGCGTCGGCGCGCAGGCTGGGCAGGCTGATCGAGACCCGCCGGTCGCGCAGCCGCTCCGAAAGGTGGTGGACGAGCGGCCCGACCTGCGAGTAGTCGGCGGTCGACAGGCTGAGCAGCCCGACCTCCTCGAACCCGGTCTCGTCGACCTGCCGTTCCATCCGCTCCGCCACCACCTGGGGGTCGTGCTCGCGCACCGGCCGGTACCAGTAGCCGGCCTGGCAGAAGCGGCAGCCCTGCGTGCAGCCCCGCATGATCTCCATGCCGAGCCGGTCCTGGATGACGTCGGCGAAGGGCACGATCGGCAGCTCCGGCTGGTCGGCAGGGTCGAGCCGGTCCACCCACACCCGGGTGACAGGCAGCGGCGCCGCCGGATCGAGGGCCTCCCAGCGCGCGGCGCCGTCTGCCGTCGCCGGCTGCCAGCGGTAGAGCTGCGGGACGTAGACGCCGCGGATGGCGGCGAGACGCCGCAGGATCTCGGCGCGCTCAAGCCGGGCGGCGCGGGCTGCGAGCACGACATCGAGGATCTCGTCGAGCGCGGCCTCGCCGTCGCCGATGAGGATCGCGTCGAAGAAGTCGGCGACCGGCTCCGGGTTGGCGGTGCAGGGACCGCCGCCGAGCACCAGCGGCTCGTCCTGCGCCCGCGCCACGGCGCGGCGCGTGATGCCCGCCAGGTCGAGCAGGTAGGGCACGTTGATGTAGTTGAGCTCGCTCTGCAGGGAGATCCCGACGATCTCGAAGTCGCGCACCGGCCGGTAGGACTCGAGGGTGTAGAGGGGCAGCCCGCGCTCGCGCAGGGCCGCCGCCATGTCCGGCAGCGGCGCGAAGCAGCGCTCGGCCAGCGCGTCGGGGCGGCGGTTGATGAGGTGGTAGAGGATCCGCGTCCCCTGGTGCGACATGCCGATCTCGTAGGCATCGGGGAAGGCGAGGGCGACCCGGACGGCGACCTCATCCCACGGCTTGTGGATCAGGTTGCGCTCCAGCCCGAGGTACCTGGCCGGCCCCTGGACCACCGGCAGGAAGCTATCCAGCGCCGCCCGGATCTCGGCGGACGGCCGCGGCTCGCTCATCCAGACCTCCTCCCCATCGTGTTGGGGCTGCTCACCTTACACGAATGCTGGCGACTGCGATAGGTATTCCTGCTCGGAGCGCGCAGGTCATGGGCCGACATGCGAGAGCGAGCCCAGTTTGTGGTCCTGGCCCACGCCGTGCGCGCTCCGAGAACGATGCGCTGCGCGCATCTTTCTATCAAGAGGGGTTTCGTGGCGCAGTGGCCATCCGTGCCCGGCCCGGGGTCACGGTGATCGCGTCGAAGGCCAGGGCGCCACGAAATCCTACGCGACCATCTCCTGCGGCGGTCGCTCGAGCTCGGCGACGGCGCGGGCCAGTCGCTTGAGGGCGCGGCCGCGCAGCGGGCCGATCGAGCCGATCGGACGCTCGAGGCAGTCGGCGACCTCCTGGTAGCTGAGGCCCTCGATGTAGATCAGCGCCAGCAGGCGGCGGTCGGGCGGCCGCAGCAGGTCGAGGCCGCGTGAGATGAGCTCGCGGACGTCCTCGTCGTGGTCCGGCTCGTGGAGCTCGAGGTCCTCGAGGTAGCGCTCGGCCAGGGTGCGCTCGCGGATCAAGCGGCGGATCCGCTTCTTGGCCTGGTTGATCGCGGTGCCGAGCAGCCAGGTGCGGACGTTGCGGATCTCGGCGGCCTTGACCACCAGCTGCAGCATCACCTCCTGGCAGAGGTCCTCGGCATCCTGCTCGCCGAGGCGGAACCAGCGCAGGAAGACCGAAAACAGCATCGCCCGGTAGCTGGTGGAGATCCGGGTGAAGGCGCCCTGGTCGCCGGCGACGAAGGCCGCGAGCAGCTGCTGGCCTTCGGCGTCGCTGAGGCGCGCGCCGCGCGTGACCGCTGCAGGAGCCTCGACCTCGGTACCGAGGTCGGTCAGGATCCGGGCCAGCGCGTCGATCGTCAGCGGCTTCGCGAGCATCTCGTCGACGCCGGCATCGGCCGCCTCGTTCGCGATCTCGGAGAGGTCCTGGCCCGAGAACAGCACGACCCTGGCCCCGGGTGCGCGCTCGCGGGCCATCCGGGCGACCTCCAGCCCCTCGGTGCCCTGGTCGAGCCGGAGGTCGGTGAGCACGAGCGAGAAGCACTCGCGCTGCAGGTGGTTATCGGCCTCGCCGACGGTGGCGGCGGACGTGACGCAGGCGCCCCGGTCCTCGAGAACCTGGCCGACCGACTCGCGCACCGCGGGATCGTCATCGACGAGAAGGACAGTTGGTTTGTGGATGGTCTCCCCTTGCATAGTGGCCTCCCGGGGTCGGTCTACGCAGGAACCGTGCCAGGAGCACGGGTCGGCCTGGACACTGCCAAGTCACTCTTCTGAAGAAGGTTGCACCTCAGGTCCGGAGGCGGTGCTGCACACCCGAGTGTTCATGTCAAGAATGTGAACACGATCCGCGCCGCGATTGGGTCTCGATTGGTGGTGTACACTGCGCCGGATGAGAGTCGTATTCTTCGGGACGCCCGAGTTCGCGGTGCCGACCCTCGACCAGCTCGTTGCCAGCCGCCACGAGGTCGTCCGCGTGGTCTCGCGGCCGGACAAGCCGGTCGGCCGCGACCAGGTGGTGACGGCGCCGGCGGTGGTGCAGGCCGCGTTGCGCCACGGCATCGAGGTCTGGCAGCCGAGCTCGCTGAAGGGCGACCAGGCGGTAGCCGAACTCGCCGCGTTCGGCGTCGATGCCGCCGTCGTGGTGGCCTACGGCCGGCTGATCCCGGCGGCGCTGCTGGCAGTCCCGCGCCACGGCTTCGTCAACCTCCACCCCAGCCTGCTCCCGCGCCACCGCGGGCCGTCGCCCATCCAGTGGGCGCTGGTGTGCGGCGACCGCTCGACCGGCGTGACGACGATGCTGCTCGACGAGGGCATGGACACCGGTCCGATCCTCCTCCAAAAGCGGGTCGAGATCGACCGCCGCGACACCGCCGAGCAGCTGGCGCCGCGGCTCGCCGAGCTCGGCGCCGCCCTCGTGGTCGAGACCCTCGACCGGCTCGCGGCCGGGACGATCACGGCGCGCCCGCAGCCCGAGGACGGCGCCAACCAGACGCCGATGCTGCGGCGCGAGTTCGGCAAGGTCGACTGGTCGATGCCGGCGCGCCAGCTCGTCAACCGGCTGCGCGGCTTGACGCCCTGGCCCGGCCTCTACACCACCTTCCGCGGCAGCCGGCTCAAGATTTTCGGCCTCGAGGAGGTGATGCCGCCGCCGGCGGGGGACGAGTCGCCCGGCTCGGTGCTGGTCGCGGACGCCACCGGCGTGATGGTGCGCTGCGGCCGCATGTCCGCGGCGAGGATCACCGAGATGCAGCGCGAGGGACGGCGACGGCTCCCGGCCGACGCCTTCCAGATCGGCGAACGGGTGAGCCGGGGTGAGAGATTCGGCTGACCGCCAGCTGGCGGCGCGGCTGCTGGTCCGCGTCGAGGACGGTGCGTACTCGTCACGGCTGCTCGCGGGCTCGCTGCCGGCCGGTGTGCGGGCGCGCGTGCTCGGGGTGCTGCGCTGGCAGCGAGCGCTCGATGCGGCCCTCGCCGCGCCGCTGCGTCGGCCGCTGGACCGGCTCGATGCCGAGGTGCGGGCGGTGCTGCGCGTCGCTCTCCTCGAGGCCGTGGTGCTCGGCGTCCCGGTGGCGGTGGCCACCGACGCCGCGGTCCGGACGGTGCGCCGGCTCGGCAAGAGCTCGGCGGCCGGGCTCGTCAACGCGGTGCTCCGGCGGGCCGCTCCCTCGTGGGCCAAGCTGCTGGAGCAGGCGGCCCCTGACCTGCGGCTGTCCCATCCCGAGTGGCTCTACCGGCGCTGGCTGCGCGCCTTGGGCGCGGAGGCGGCAGAGCGAGCGATGGCCGCGGACCAACAGCCGGCGCCGGTGTGGGTGTGGTGGCGGGGCGAGGAGGCCCGGGTCGCCGCCGCTGCGTCGGGCATCGACCTGCAGCCGCACCCGTGGTGTCCGGGCGCCTGGTCCGCGCCGGAGCAGGCCCGCGAGCTGCTGGCCGCGGTGGCGGCAGGCGAGGCCTACGTCCAGGACCCGACCTCGCAGCTCGTCGCCCACGTCGCACTGCGGCTCGGCGGCGCCAGCGCGCGCCTGGCCGACGTGTGCGCGGCGCCCGGTGGCAAGCTCGCCCTGTGGCGCCGCCTCGGCGGCGGGCTGAGGCCGCTCGCGCTCGACCGGCACCTCGGACGGCTGCTCCTGGCTGGACGACTCCTCGACGGCGTCGGCGGCGCTTCACTGGTGGTGGGCGATGCGGCGGCGCTGCCCCTGCCGCCGGGGAGCCTCGACCTGGTGCTGGTCGACGCGCCGTGCTCAGGAACCGGCACCCTGCGGAGGCACCCCGAGCTCAAGTGGCGGCTGCGGCCGGAGGGGATCGCCGAGCTCGCCGCCCTGCAGGGGAGGATCCTGGCCGCGGCCTTCGAGCTCGCGGCGCCAGGGGGCGCGGTCCTCTACACCACCTGTTCGATCGAGCCCGAGGAGAACGAGGCCCTCCTCGAGCGGGCGCCGGCGGGGTTCGAGGTGGTCGACATGGTGTCGCTGCTCCCGCCGGGGGTGCCGACCGTGCCGACTGTGGCGGGCGGCGTCCGGGTCCTGCCCGGTCTCGACGGCGACGGATTCACCATGCACGCCGTGAGAAGGAGGGGGTAGGGGTGGGGGGTCAGTTGCCCGCTTCCGCATCCCCGCCCGAGAGGCGAGGCGAGTACGAGGAGA
>PQAJ01000006.1 GCA_003105185.1 Holophagae bacterium | reverse complement strand
TGGGTGCGTTGGCGGCCTACGTCAAGGGGGCCGGCCACGAGGTAGCGCTGGCCTACGCCGGGCCGCGCTTCGACCCGCGGCCCTTCCGCCGCCGGGTGGCAGCGTTCGCGCCGCACGTGATCGGCTTCTACACCACCGAGGACCAGCTGCGCTTCGTCCGGCGGCTGCTGCACGACCCGGTGGTGGGCGACGCCTTCACCGTCTTCGGCGGCCCGTTCGCCACCCTCAACCCGGACTACCTGGCGGAGGAGCCGGCGCTGGACGCGCTGTGCGTCGGCGAGGGCGAGCTGCCGCTGGTCGAGCTGCTCGAGCGGCTCGGGCAGGGCCGGGACCCGGGCGACGTGCCGGGCCTGGTGGTGCGGCGGGGCGGCGAGTTGGTGCGCAACCCGAGCCCGGCCTTCCTGCCGGACCTCGACGCGCTCCCGCCGGTCGACCGCGAGGTCTTCGCCTCGGCGCCCGAGATCCAGCACGTCGGCCTGACCCAGATCTCGCACCGCAACAGCTTCCGCGTCAGCCGCGGCTGCCCGTACCGCTGCTCGTTCTGCAGCAACGAGCGGCTCGGCGAGGCGCAGCAGGGGTGCTTCACCCGCTTCCGCTCGGTCGACGCGGTGGTGCGGGAGATCGAGCAGGTGGTGGCGCGCTTCTCCCCGCGCGAGGTCTACTTCGAGGACGACACCTTTACCCTCGACGAGGGCTTCGTCGACGGCTTCGTCGACGCCTACCCCCGGGTCTCGACCCTGCCGTTCGAGTTCTTCTCCCACATCGGGCCGTCGACCTTGAGGGTTCTGGAGAAGCTGCGGCGGGTCGGCGGCCGGCGGGTCAGCTTCGGCATCGAGAGCGGCAACGAGGAGCTGCGCTACGCGGTGCTCAAGAAGCGCTTCTCGAACCGGCAGGTGGTCGAGGTCTTCTCGGGCGCCCGGGCGATGGGCTACCAGGTCGAGGCGTTCGTCATGGCCGGCCTGCCGGACGAGACCCCGGCCTCCTTCCGTGACACGGCGGAGCTGCTGCGCGAGCTCGAGCCCGACCTGTACTCGATCAGCATCTACTTCCCGTTCCGCGGCACCGCCCTGTACGACTACGCCCGCGAGCGCGGCTACCTGCCCGGGCCGGTCGCGCTCGACGACGCCTTCGTCTCCCGCCGCCGGGCGCTGCTCGACATGCCGGCCTTCCCGCCCGCGGAGGTGGCGCGGGAGGTGCGGCGCTTCCCGTTCCGCGTCTACGGTCGGAGCTCGCTGCGCAAGGCGCTGCTGTTCCGGGTCTACGAGTCGCCGGCCGGCGACCTGTTGCTGCGGTTGCTGGCGCCGGTCAAGCGGGCGCTGCGGGTGTACGCCGTCGGCGGCCTGACCGGCGCCCACCGGGTCGAGGCGCGGTGGTCGAACCTGACCGCGCGGCAGGAGGAGTGAGTCGTGAGCCAGCGGTCAGCGAGGCACGCCGCTGTGGCCCTCGGCCTGGCGCTGCTGGTCGCGTCGGCGGCCGGGGCGTCGGTCGGGAGCTACCGCTTCGAGCCGTCGGGAGCGGTCGAGGCCGGGTCGCCGGTGGTGTGGCGTTTCCACTACCGGCCCGGGGAGACCGGGATCGCGCCGGGCGGTTCGCTCCTGCTCCGCTTCCCCCACCCCTACTACTTCATGTTCCCGCTCAACTGGCTGCCCGAGCCTGGTGCCGACGGGGCCCTGCCCGTCTCAGCCCACGCCGCCTCCGGGACCGAGGTCCGGGCCCGTCTCGGTGACCGGGGCTGGCACCCTCGGCCGGTGGTGGTAGAGCTGCCAGCCGGGCTCGCCGCGGGCGACGAGCTGACCCTGGTGGTCGGCTCGGCCGGGGGGGAGCGGCCGTCGCTCGCCCCCCGCTACGCGGTGCGCGACTTCGTGCCGCTGCTGCTGGTCGACGCGGACTCGAGCGGCGTCCTGGCGCCGGCCGAGGCACGGTCTTCGCTCGAGGTGCGCGCGGCCGCTCCGGTCGGCTGCCGGCTGCTGGCGGCGTCCGAGGCCCGTCGCGGCCAGGCCATTCCCCTGACGGTCCGGCTCGAGGACCGCTTCGGCAACGTCGCGCCGGCCCGGCAGGAGGTTGCGGTTGAGCTGCGCCTCGAGGGCGCCGACGCGGCCGCCGCCTCGACCGTGGTGAGGTTCGCCCCGAACGGCGAGGGCTGGCAGGAAGTCAGCGGGCCGGCCGCGGCGGCGTGCGGCGTCGTCCGCGTGGTCGCCACCTCCGCCCTCGGCGGCGGCACGGTGCGCTCCAACCCGGTCCGGGTGAGCGACGGCCCGGCCGTCGCCAGCCACTTCTGGGGCGACCTCCATGGCCACTCGGCGATGTCCGACGGGAGCGGCAGCGGCGAGGAGTACTACCGCGCCGCCTCTGGCCCGGCTGCCCTCGACGTGGTCGCCCTGTCGGACCACGAGTGGCAGCTTGACGCGGGCGAGTGGGCGACGGTCGAGCGCCTCTGCCGCGACCACGACCGCCCCGGCGAGCTGGTGCCGCTGCTCGCCTGGGAGTACTCCCTCGGCGGCCACCGCGTGGTCTACTCCAAGAGCTGTACCGGTACTCCGCCGGCCGCCGCCTTCGACGGCCCCAAGGAGCTGTGGCAGGTCGAGTACAACCACGACCCGATCAGGAGCTGGACCCGCGGCGGCGACGGTCGCCCGCTGCTGGACTTCGCCAGCTCCGCGGCGCTGTTCGCCGACCACCGCGGCACCGACACCCTGATCGTGCCACACACCTCCGCCACCAGCCACATGGGCAACGACTGGGACGCGCACGACCCGTCCCTGGTCCGTCTGGTCGAGATCTATTCGGCCCACGGCAGCGACGAGGCGGCCGCCTCGCCGCGGCCGGTGGCGCCTTTCGTTGAGCGCGGCTCGGCGCAGGCGGCGCTCGCGCGCGGCTACCGGCTCGGCTTCATCGCCTGCGGCGACAGCCACGACGGCCACCCCGGCCGTAGCCTGTCTGGCCGCTGGCCGGGCGGGCTGACCGCCATCCTCGCCCCGCGCCTCGACCGCGACGCGGTCTGGCAGGCTTTGTCCTCCCGGCGGGTCTACGCCACTACCGGCGCCCGCATCCTGCTCGACCTGGAGGTCGCGGGCGAGCCGATGGGGGGCGAGGTGGTCGCCGCCGGGCCGGTCGAAGTGCGCCTCGAGGCGCACGGCGTCGAACTGCTCGATCGGGTCGAGGTGGTCGGCGCGGGCGGGGTCGTGGCCGGCTTCGCCCCGGCCGCGCTCGACTTCGCCACCACGGTCGAGATGCCGCCGTGCGCGGCCGTCTGCTGGTACTACCTGCGGGTCGTGCAGCGCGACGGCGAGATGGCTTGGTCGAGCCCGGCGTGGGTGACATCGCCGGCGGTGCCGGGGGTCGAGGGCCTGCGGGCCTTCCCGGCCGGTCGGGAGGTCCACGTCGAGTGGCAGGTGGGGCCGGGTGGGCCGGGCCGTGTCGAGGTCTGGCGACGGCTCGGCGACGACGGCGGCGGCGCGGTCGAGCACTTCCGGCTGCTCGAGACCGTCGGTGCGACACCCGGGCGGAAGGAGCTCGTGGACCCCGACGTGCCGGCCGGCATCACCGCCCACTACCTGCTGCGCTGGGCGCCGGTGGACGGAGCCGGGGCGACACCCGTGAGCCTCGGCCTGGTCTCCGCCCTGCTGCCGGCCGAGTCCCCGGCCTCGGCCGGTGTGGACGGCTACCCGGTCGACTACTGGGTCGAGGAGCCCGGCACGGTGCGGATCGACATCGTCGACCTGCGTCAACGGACGGTGCGGTCGGCGGTGCGCGAGCACGCTGCACCCGGGCTCGCGCGCTACGTCTGGGACACCCTGGACGACGCCGGTCAGCCCTGCCGCGGGCTGCACTTCGTCACCGTCACGTCGGCGGCCGGGGCGACCCAGCGCCAGCCGATCCGCCTCGGGGAGGTGAAGGGCGCGAGCCGCGTGCGGGTGCCCGCCGCGGTCGAGCGAGGAGCGAGCCGATGAAGCTGCTGCTGCTGCACGTGCCCAAGCGCAACCAGGTGTGGGCCGGCGTGCCCAACGTCTTCAACGACCGCTTCGCCTACCTCTTCCCGCCGCTGGCGGTGATGTACCTGTCGTCCTACCTCAAGCAGCGCAGCCACCACCAGGTGAACGTGCTCGACGCCGTGGCCGAGGACCTCGATTACGCCGACATCGGGCGGCGGGCGGCTGAGCTCGCGCCAGACGTGGTCGGCGTCTCGGCCACCTCGTCGCACTCGCTCGTCGACGTGCGGCGGTCGATCGAGGCGGTCCGCGCCGCCTGCCCGCGGGCGTTCGTGGTGCTCGGCGGCGCCCACGTCAACTCGTTCCCGGAGCTGGCCGTCCGCCTGCCTGGGGTGGACGCGGCCATCCAGGGTGACGGCGAGGAGCCGCTGCGCCTGCTGCTCGACACCCTCTCAGCCGGCGGCGATCCGCGCCAGGTGCCCGGCATCCTCCTCCTCGAGGCCGACGGCACGGTCTTCCGCGGCGCCCCGGCCCACCCGGTCGAGGACCTCGACACGTTGCCCTTCCCGGACCGCGAGGCGTGCCCGCCGCGGCGCTACTTCACGCCCGGCATGCGCGGCTTCCGCACCACCACCATGATGTCCAGCCGCGGCTGCCCCAACCGCTGCGTGTTCTGCAACGTGCCGACCCGCTACCGCTCGCGCAGCCCGGAGAACGTGGTCGACGAGATCGAGGAGTGCGTCCGCCGCTACCGCATCCAGGACATCCACTTCGTCGACGACCTGTTCAACGTCAGCGAGCAGCGCGTGATGGAGATCAGCGAGCTGATCCTCCGGCGCGGCCTCGAGGTGTGGTGGGGCTACAAGGCGAGCGTCCGCCACACCAGCCGGGAGATGGTCCGCCTCGCCCGCCGCGCCGGCTGCTACCGCATGCACTACGGGGTCGAGACCTTCACCGAGGAGGGGCTCAAGGCGCTCAACAAGGGGGCCACCGTGGAGGAGATCGAGGAGGTCTTCCGCCTGACCCGAGAGGAGGGGGTCAAGCCGATCGCCTACATGATCATCGGCTGCCCGCACGAGCGCACGGCCGAGCAGATTCTGGAGGTGATCCCGTTCATGCACCGGCTCGCGCCGAGCTACGTGGTGTACTCGCTGTTCACACCCTACCCGGACGCGCCCATCTTCCAGCAGGGGGTCGAGCGGGGGCTGTGGCCGGCCGACTGCTGGCAGCGCTTCATGCTCGACCCCACGCCCGACCACGACCTGCCCACCGCCTGGCATGAGCACCTCGACAAGGCCGAGCTGCTGCGGGTCTTCAAGGCGGTCAACAACCGCTTCTACTTCCACCCGCGGACGCTGCTCAGGACCTTCAC
>PQAJ01000005.1 GCA_003105185.1 Holophagae bacterium | reverse complement strand
CACGACGACAACGAGATCATCGTCCACTTCACCAAGTCAAAGGTCGTGCACCTGAGCTCGCTGGCCAACGGCTTCAACTTCCCTTCGGTCGACGCGGACGGCGACGTGCTGCGGTTCGAGGAGCTCGTGTCAAAGGCGATCGAGCTGCTGCCGCCCGACGTGCTGATCGTGTCGGGCCACAACCGCAACGGCACGATCGAGGACCTGCGCGCCTACCGCGAGATGCTCGCGGCCACCACCGCCATCGTGCGCGCCGGTCTCGCCGACGGCAAGGACGCCGAGGCCATGAAGGCGGAGAAGGTGCTCGACGCCTGGTCGAGCTACGCCGGCAGCTACGTCAGTGCCGACGAGTGGATCGACACCCTGGCCGCCGGCCTCCTGGGCACCGCGCCGCCGCGATCGAAGATCTTCGATCCCCTCTACGAGGCCTACTCCGAGGGCGGTGCGGACGCGGCCRTCGCCCGTTACCGAACGCTGCGGCGGGAGCAGCCCGGCGACTACCGCCTTGAGGACACCGACCTGCTGGTCATCGGCGACAAGCTGCTCGCTCAGGGGAAGGTCGAGCCAGCCGTGCGCTTCCTCGAGGCCAGCCTCGTCGAGTACCCGGACTCGGCCTACGCCTACTACACGAACTACGACCTAGCGATCGCCCATGACCAGCTCGGCCACCGCGAGGAGGCTCTCCGTTACTGCCGGATCGCCGCCGAGCAGAGCCCCGACAGCCCTCGGATTGCTGCGTTCCTTCAGGAGCTCGAGAGCCGGCCCTGAACAACGGCCTCGCGCGGCGAGATCAGCTGCCCTCGCCGAAACGGCTGTGGCGACGCCCGTAGGAGATGTACACAACCATCCCGAGCACCAGCCACACCCCGAAGCGGATCCAGGTCGCCGTCGGCAGGTTGACCATCAGGTAGATGCAGACGGCGATCCCGGCCACGGGGACCAGCGGCACTAGAGGGGTCCGGAACGGCCGCGGCCGCTCCGGCTCCCGCGCCCGCAGCACGAGCACACTGAGGCAAACCAGGACGAACGCGAACAGCGTGCCGATGTTCGTGAGCTCCACGAACACGTCGAGGTTGGCGAAGGCGGAGAGCGCGCCGACCACCACCCCGAACCAGATGGTGGTGACGTGCGGCGTGCGGTAGCGCGGGTGGACGCGGGCGAAGGAGGGCGGCAGCAGGCCGTCGCGCGCCATCGAGAAGAAAATCCGGGTCTGTCCGTACTGGAAGACCAGCAGCACGGCGGTGGTCGCAATCACCGCTCCGACCGCGACCAGCCCCGCCGCCTTGTTCATGCCGAGCACCGAGAACGCGCGGGCCAGGGGCTCCGTGGAGCCCGCGATGTCGGACAGCGGGACCATGCCGGTGAGGACGAGGGCGGTCGCCACGTACAAGACCGTGCACAGCAGCAGCGAGCCGATCATGCCGATCGGCATGTCGCGCTGCGGGTTGCGGCACTCCTCGGCGGCCGTCGACACGGCGTCGAAACCGATGTAGGCGAAGAAGATGATCGCTGCACCGGCGCCGATTCCGGTCCACCCGTTGGGAGCGAAGGGCTGCCAGTTCTCGGGCCGCACATAGACCGCACCGGCGACGATGAAGAACAGCAGGATCGCCACCTTGAGCACGACCATGGCCGTGTTGATGCGGGCCGACTCCTTGACGCCGAGCACCAGCAGCCAGGTCAGCACAGCCACGATCGCGACTGCCGGCAGGTTGAAGATCACCGGCACGCCGAGCACGCGCGGTGCGTCGGCCATGATCTCCGGCGAGCGCAGCGCCGCCGCCAGGTCGGTGCGCAACCACGCCGGCACGTCGATCCCGAGCCCGCGCAGCAGCTCGCAGAAGTAGCCCGACCACGACACGGCGACCGCCACGTTGCCCATCGCGTACTCGATGATCAGATCCCAGCCGATGATCCACGCCACCAGCTCGCCGAGGGTCGCGGCCGAGTAGGTGTAGGCGCTGCCCGAGATCGGCACCAGCGCGGCAAACTCGGCGTAGCACAGCGCGCACAGGCCGCAGCCGACCGCGGTGATCACCATCGACACCACCAGCGCCGGCCCCGCCCCCACGTGGTGGGCGCCGCCCGCCGCCGCGGTTCCGATCGAGGCGAAGATGCCGGCGCCGATCACCGCACCCACGCCGAGGGCGATCAACTCGAAGGGGCCGAGAACCCGACGGAGCTGGCGCTCGCGGTGGGCGCCCGCCTCGGCCATGATCGCGTCGAGCGACTTGCGACGCAGCAGATTTCGGATCGACATGCCTGCGGAGGATAGCAGAAGCTCGAGGGATCTCGACCCCGGCCGTCCGGATGGCCGGACTCTCACCCTGACGCAGCTTCTCAGAAGGCGGCCCGTGTAAACGCGTCGGCAACGATCCGCTCGGCGAGCAGCACTCGCTCGACCTCGGACTCGGGGATCAGGTACAGCCCCGCGCCGGCCGCCGCCGGATCGGCGACACGGTACGCCACGGCTTCCACCCCGGCGCTCTGGAACGCGGGAGTCAGCAACACCGGCCACTGCGCGCCTGCCGATCGCCTCGTCTATCCTGTTGGCGTGCGACGGGAAGAGGGGATGCGTCCATGAGGGAAGTCTTCGAAGCCACCACCATCAACGGCCTGAAGCTGTCAAACCGGCTGGTCAGGTCCGCAACCTGGGAGGGCCTGGGCGGCCCGGACGGGCGGGTCAACGAGGGCCTGCTCGAGATCTACCGCCGGCTCGCCGACGGCGGGGTCGGCCTGATCATCACCGGCTACCTCGCGGTGCGCTCGGACGGCCGCCAGCACGAAACCCAGCTCGGCGCCGACCGCGACGACCTGGTCCCCGGCCTCGCCGAGCTGGCGGCTGCGGTCCACGATCACGGTGGCAGGGTGGTCGGCCAGATCGTCCACTGCGGCGGCCAGGCCGTGCGCGCCGCCAGCGGCGGTCAGGACCCGGTGGCGCCGAGCGCGGTGGCGAGCCCGGGGTACCCCGAGCTGCCGCGCGAGCTGTCGGTCGCCGGCATCCGCGGCCTCGTCAGCTGCTTCGCCGCAGCGGCGGGCCGCCTCCGCACCGCCGGCTTCGACGGGGTGCAGCTCCACGGCGCGCACGGCTACCTGCTGGCGCAGTTCCTGTCGCCGGCCCGCAACCAGCGCACCGACGACTACGGCGGCAGCCTCGAGAACCG
>PQAJ01000004.1 GCA_003105185.1 Holophagae bacterium | reverse complement strand
ATCGCGAGGTCGATCAGCTACGTGCCGCAGGCGGACGCACGGTCGCTGCCGTTCTCGGTGCGGTCCTTCGTCGAGATGGGGCGCTACCCGCACCTCGGCCCGTGGGCCGCGCTCGGCGCCAGCGATGTGCGGGCCGTGGAGGCGGCCCTGGCCCAGACCGACACCGCCCACCTGGCGGCGCGATCCATGGAGTCGCTGTCGGGCGGCGAGCGGCAGCGGGTGCTGATCGCCGCCGCGCTCGCGCAGGGCGGCCGGATCCTGCTGCTCGACGAGCCCACGACCTTCCTCGACTACCGCCACCAGATGTGGATCGTCGAGCTGCTCGAGCGCCTGCACCGCGATCAGGGCCTGACCGTGGTGACGGCGACTCACGACCTCAACTGGACCCTGACCGTGTCGGACTCGGTGCTCGCCCTGCGTGACGGCGCCGTGGCGTTCGCGGGCGCGACGCCCGGGCTGTTCGCCGCTGGCCGCCTCGAGGAGATCTACGGGACGCGCTTCGATCTGGTCGCCGTCGGCGGCCGGCCGCTGCCGCTCGTGCTGCCGGCGAGGAACGGGTCATGAGCGCGAACCGCCGCCTGCTGCTGCTCGCCGGCGCCGCCGCCGCGGTCGTGGTGGTGCTGCCGTTCATCGGCATCGAGGCCCTGCCGCTGGGCGTGCTCCGCGACCCGGGCGGAAGCAGCGTCGCCTCGGTGATCTTCTGGCAGATCCGGGTGCCGCGGGTGGTGGCGGCGGTGCTGGCCGGCAGCGGGCTCGCGATCGCCGGAGCGGCCTTCCAGGCGCTGTTCCGCAACCCGCTGGCGACCCCCTTCACCCTCGGCGTGGCCTCGGGTGCGGCCTTCGGCGTCGCCCTGGCGACCCGGCTCGGGCTGGCGGTGGCGTTTCTGGGGATCGCGACCGACTCCCTGGCCGCGCTCGCCGGCGCGCTGGCCGCGGTGTCGGTGGTKTGGCTGCTGACCAGGGTGCGGCCGGCGACCTCGTCGATGGTGCTGCTGCTCGCCGGYGTCGCCATGAGCTTCTTCTTCTCGAGCCTGATCCTGCTSCTGCAGTACACGGCCTCGCTCGGCGACTCCTACCAGATCGTGCGCTGGCTGATGGGCGGTCTCGCCGGCGTCGGCACGCGCGAGGTCTTCCACCTGCTGCCGTTCGTCGCCATCGGCATCGCCGTCCTCGCCTGGCGAGCCCGGGAGCTCGACCTGCTGTCGATCGGCGCCGACCTCGCCGCCAGCCGCGGCGTCGACGTCGGCCACCAGCGCACGGTGATCTTCCTGGCGACCTCGGTGATGGTCGGCGGGGTGGTGGCGGCGTGCGGCCCGATCGGCTTCGTGGGCATGATGTCGCCGCACATCTGCCGGCTGCTGCTGGGCGCCGAGCACCGCCACCTGCTGCCCGCCTCCTGCCTGTTCGGAGGCGTCTTCCTCGCGGCCTGCGACACCGTCGCCCGGCTGGTGCTGGCCCCGGCCGAGCTGCCGGTGGGCGTGATCACCGCGTTTCTGGGCGGCCCGTTCTTCCTGTGGCTGCTGCTGCGGCGGGTGGTGAGCCGCGAGGTTGCGGGGTAGGACGTCGCCGAGGTTACATGCGGCCTGCGGCCGCAGTGACCAGCCGTCACCAGCGGGTGGCCGTAAGGCCGCCCCCCGCCCTCGAGACGACCCCCCCGGCCACGGCCACCTCCGCTGCCGCCGGCAGGTTGCGCACCCTGACACTTTCGGGCCTCGTGAATCCAGGTTGAGGGCACATTTCAGCCCCGAAACTGTCAGGAGTGGCACGCCCGGTCGAAGGGCCAAGTCACGTGTCCTGGAAGGGATACTGAGAAGGGAACGGGAACGGGGAGGGGAACGGGTGGAGGGCCAGCCCCGACAACCCAGCCCCTATCCCCTTGGGACGGTCCCGAAGGCCTCGAGGATCGTCTCGGCCGCGGCCGTCGGCGAGTTGCGGCCGTCGAGGACCTCGGCCTCCAACCGGCCGACCATCGCCGCGACCTCCGGGTGCTCGCGGACCGCGGCCAGCAGGCCCTGGTCGACCAGCGACCACATCCAGTCCAGGCGCTGCTGCCGGCGCCGCGTGTCGAGCAGGCCGCGCTCCTCGAGCGAGCGACGGTGCTCCACAATGAGCTGCCAGATCTCGTCGAGCCCGAGGCCGGTGAGGCTGCTCGACACGACCGCGCGCGGCGTCCACGCTTCGTCGCGGGAAGCGGGCCGCAGGATGTGCAGCGCCCGCTCGAGCTCGGCCCGGGCCCGCTCGGCGCGCGCCAGGTTGTCGCCGTCCGCCTTGTTGATGGCGATGATGTCGGCGAGCTCGAGGATGCCGCGCTTGATGCCCTGCAGTTCGTCGCCGGCGCCGGTCAGCTCGAGCAGCAAGAAGGAGTCGACCATCTCGGCGACCATGGTCTCGGACTGGCCGACACCGACCGTCTCGACCAGTACGACGTCGAAGCCCGCGGCCTCGCAGACCAGGATCGACTCGCGGGTCTTGCGGGCGACGCCGCCGAGCGAGCCGCCGGTCGGCGACGGCCGGACGAACGCCGCGTCGGCGGTCGCGAGCCGCTCCATTCGCGTCTTGTCGCCGAGGATGCTGCCCCGGGTCACCGTGGAGCTCGGGTCCACGGCGAGCACCGCGACCCGGTGGCCGGCGTCGAGCAGCCGGCAGCCGAAGGCCTCGATGAAGCTGCTCTTCCCGACCCCCGGCACGCCGGAGATGCCGATGCGGTGCGCGCCGCCGGTGTGGGGCAGCAGGGCCGTCAGCACGCGCTGCGCCAGCGCCCGGTGGCGCGGGCTGTTGGATTCGACCAGGGTGATCGTGCGCCCGAGCACGGCGCGGTCGTGGCGCAGCACGCCGCTGATGTACTCGTTGGCGGTCAGCTGGTATGGCACCGTTCGTCTCTCTTCATCTGCGGCCGCCTCGTGCGGGAGAGCGACGTGGCGGACCACGCTGATTATAGGGGGGCCAGCCGCTGGGAGGCCATGCTGTTTGGGCTTCTCAGTGGCCGCGGCGGATCGGACCGGAGTTGAACGGCCATTGAGGAACGAACTGCCCGTGCGTGGACAGGGACTTTCTGCTATCCCCGAAGGATGCGCGCAGCGCATCCATCTCGGAGCGTGCAGGGCAGAGGCCAACCATACCAGTCGGCACCAGCAATGCCTGCCGGGGCCCATGACCTGCGCGCTCCGAGCAGGCGTCAGTCGGCGTGGCCGAGCCGGCGGTCGAGCTCGCTGAGCAGCTCGATCGCGGCGGTCGCGATCACGGTGCCGGGGCCGAAGATCATGGCCGCCCCGGCGGCCCGCAGGGGCTCGTGATCCTGGGGCGGAACGACGCCGCCGACCACGATCAGGATGTCGCCGCGGCCGAGCCGCTCGAGCTCCTGCTTCAGCAGCGGCACCAGGGTCAGGTGGCCGGCGGCGAGCGAGCTGACGCCGACGATGTGGACGTCGTTCTCGACCGCCTGGCGCGCCGTCTCCTCGGGCGTCGCGAACATCGGCCCGACGTCGACGTCGAAGCCGAGGTCGGCGAACGCGGTGGCGATCACCTTCTGGCCGCGGTCGTGGCCGTCCTGGCCGACCTTGGCGACCAGGATCCGCGGCCGCCGCCCCTCGCGGCGCGCGAGCTCGTCGGCGAGCTGCCGCGCCCTCGCCACCTGGCCGAGATCGTCGCTCACCTCGGCAGCATACACGCCCGCAATGGTCCGGGTGGAGGCGCGGTGGCGGCCGAACACGACCTCGAGGGCGTCCGACATCTCGCCGACGGTCGCGCCGGCGCGGGCGGCGTCGACCGACAGCGCGAGCAGGTTGCCGTGGCCGGAGTCGGCGCAGGCGGTGAGGGCCGACAGCGCGCCGGCCACAGCGTTCCCGTCGCGGGTCGCGCGCAGATGCTCGAGCCGCTTGAGCTGCGCCTCGTAGACCGCGGTGTTGTCCACCCTGAGGACCTCGACCTCGCGCTCGTCCTCGACCCGGTAGCGGTTGAGGCCGACGATGGTCTGCCGCCCCGAGTCGATGCGCGCCTGGGTGCGCGCCGCGGCCTCCTCGATCCGCAGCTTGGGCAGGCCGCCGGCGATCGCCTTGGCCATGCCGCCGAGCTCCTCGACCTCGTTGATGTGCAGCCAGGCGCGGTTCGCGAGATCGTGGGTCAGCCTCTCGACCGCCCACGAGCCGCCGAGGATGTCGGCGGTGTTGCAGATCCCCGCCTCCTCCTGGAGCTGGCGCTGGGTCGAGCGCGCGATCCGGGCCGAGAAGTCGGTGGGCAGSGCGAGCGCCTCGTCGAACGAGTTGGTGTGGAGGGACTGGGTCTGGCCGAGCGYGGCSGCRAGCGCCTCGAGGCAGGTCCGCGCGACGTTGTTGAACGGGTCCTGGGCAGTCAGGCTCCAGCCCGAGGTCTGGCAGTGGGTGCGCAGGGCCAGCGATCGCGGGTCCTTCGCGCCCAGGCGGCGCATGAGCGTTGCCCACAGCAGCCGCGCCGCGCGCAGCTTGGCGATCTCGAGCAACATTGTCATGCCGACCGCGAAGAAGAAGGAGATGCGGGGCGCGAAGCCGTCGATGTCGAGGCCGGCGGCGATGCCGGTGCGCACGTACTCGACGCCGTCGGCGAGGGTATAGCCGAGCTCGAGGTCGAGGGTCGCGCCGGCCTCCTGCATGTGGTAGCCGGAGATCGAGATCGAGTTGAAGCGCGGCATCCGCSRAGCYGTGAAGCGGAAGAYGTCGGCGATGATCCGCATCGACGGCCCGGGCGGGTAGATGTAGGTGTTGCGGACCATGAACTCCTTGAGGATGTCGTTCTGGATCGTGCCGGCGAGCCGCTCGGGCGGCACTCCCTGCTCCTCGGCGGCGACGATGTAGAGCGCCATGACCGGCAGCACCGCGCCGTTCATGGTCATCGACACCGACACCCGGTCGAGCGGGATGCCGTCGAAGAGGATCCGCATGTCCTCGATCGAGTCGATCGCCACCCCCGCCATGCCGACGTCGCCCCGGACCCGCGGGTGGTCGGAGTCGTAGCCGCGGTGGGTCGGAAGGTCGAAGGCGATCGACAGCCCGTGCTGGCCGGCGGCCAGGTTGCGCCGGTAGAAGGCGTTGGAGTCCTCGGCGGTGGAGAAGCCCGCGTACTGGCGGATCGTCCACGGGCGGGTCGCATACATCGTCGGATATGGCCCGCGCACGAACGGCGGCAGGCCGGGCAGGCCGCCGAGGTGGCCCACGCCGTCGAGATCGTCGGGGCCGTACGCCGGCTGCATCGTGATACCTTCCGGAGTCGCGTAGCCGGCGCGGTCGACGGATTGACCAGGCTGGTGGTCGACCTCGCCGGGCGCGGCCAACGGCACGGCCGCGAAGTCGGGAATCCGCACCTCAGCCACGGCCGGCCTCCGGCGAGGGGATTGACGCCTCTCCCGGTCCGCGCCGTCCCTCGAGGGCTGCTTCCTCGCGGGCCGCGGGCAACGCGGCAATCGTGGTCGGCTCGCCGCTGCCGCGAAGTGCCGTGGCGACCGCGCCGATGGTGGCGCCCGCAGCCAGGGCCGCGATCGCGGCGTCGAGCACCGACCCGTCGCCGCGC
>PQAJ01000003.1 GCA_003105185.1 Holophagae bacterium | reverse complement strand
GCGGCGACGGCTGACAGCTCAGAGTCGTCGGTCCAGGTCCCGGCCGGCTGCTCCGCGAGGAACTTCTGAATCAGCTCCCTGGTCTCGTCGGTCATCGCCCGTGCTTCCCTTCTCATCGAGGACGCAACGCTCATGATACCAGCGTGTTGCGCCCCAGGCCCTGCGGCGAACCCCTCCGCGATCGAGGCAGGATGCCAGGCGCGTGGGGCCGGCGCCCGTATCAGCAGCGGCGTCCGCAAATTCTCGCTTGACAGGGGGTTTCACGCCCACGTATCGTCAATCGAGTCGAGAACTGCGGAGGAAATTGGACACAGAGCGTTCCTCGGCGGGACAGATGCCCAGGAGTGCAAGCTCCCTTGGTGGCTGGACGACTCGCCGCACCCCGCATGCCTCGAGGCCTCTCCGGGGGCGGCTCGACGCCACTCGACTCATCCGATTGGACTCAACGAACGGGCATTGTGCTGCCGCTCCGAAAAGGCGCGGCGCTGGAGGAGGAGATATGCGACGTGACCTGATGCGAATGGCGGTTCTGGTCCTGCTGGCGCTCGCACTGGCCGGCCCGGCCGGCGCCCAAGGCAGCGTGACAGGAAGCGTGCGGGGCGTGGTCACAGACCCGGATGGGGCGGGGCTGCCGGGCGTCACCGTGACCGCGACGTCGGACAAGCTGATCACCGGGCAGCTGGTGGCGGTCACCGACGAGGGCGGCAACTACCGCTTCCCCTCGCTGCCGCCGGGCAGCTACACCATCGAGGCCAGCCTCGCCGGCATGAGGACGGCGCGGCAGGACGGCGTCCGTGTCAGCCTGGGCCAGGCGCTGGCCGTGGACCTCGCCATGACGATGGGCGAGATGTCCGAGGAGATCGTCGTCACCGGGGGGGCCCCCCTGGTGAGCGTGGTCTCAAACACGGTGTCCAACAGCTTCGACGCTGACTTCCTGACGACCCAGCCGCTGCCCCGCAACTACTACAACATCATCCGCTCCGCGCCGGGCGTGAACATTGACTACGGCCAGTCCAGCGGCAGCGCCATGCTGGCCTACGGCGGCACCGAGGAGCGGCAGAACGCGTTCACCCTCGACGGCGTCAACGTCGCCGACGCCGCCGCCGGCCAGCACTGGATCCTGCCGGCCGTCCAGTGGTTCGAGGAGATCCAGGTTGGTGGCTTGGGCGCTCCCGCCGAGTACGGCGGCTTCACCGGCGGCATCATCAACGGCGTCACCAAGTCCGGCGGCAATGAGTTCCACGGCGAGCTCGAGCTCTACTACCAGCCGGCGTCGTGGACCAGCGACAACGACCCGGAGAACGACAACGAGGAGTTCAAGTTCTACGACGCCGCGCTCAGCCTCGGCGGCCCGGTTGTCAAGGACAAGCTGTGGTACTTCACCTCATTTGAGTATTGGAACCAGGTGACCACGCCGGTCGGCGCCAGCGACACGTCGGACCGCAAGATCCCGCGCTTCCTCGGCAAGCTGACCTGGCAGGCGAGCGACGCGACCCGCCTGATGCTGATGACCGAGTACGAGGGGCTCGTCAACGAGCGCCGCGGCATCGACGCCTACACGCTGCCCGAGGCGTCGTCCAAGCAGGATGCGCCCGGCGTGACCTTCGGTCTCAGCATGGAGTCGCTGGTCAACGCCGACAACTTCTTCACCATCAAGGCGACCGGCTACGACGGCCGCGACGACTACCTGCCGTACAACGGCCCCGACCTGAGCCAGCACATCGACTACTACGACACCGAGCTCGCGTGGATGAATGCCAGCGACACCGAGCGCAATTACCGCCGAGTGCTCACGCTCGACGGCACGTGGAGCCTGTTCGAGGACGGGTGGATCCTGCCCGAGGACTCCCACTCCTTCAAGTTCGGCGTGCTGTTCGAGGATGGGAGGTCCTCCGACGTCTGGCTGATCAACGGCGGCTGGGTCTACTACGACGACTCGACGGTCTGCGACTCGTCCGAGGCCTACTTCGCCGATCCCTCGTGCGGGGTCAGCACCGATGCCTCGATCTACAAGTCCGACCAGTACAACCAGCACCCCAAGTTCACCGGGATGGCGCTGTTCGCGCAGGACTCGATGCGCATCGACCGGCTGACCATCAACCTCGGCCTGCGCTACGGCGCCTACGACGGCGGCTGGCAGGACGGGCACGGCAACTCCTCGGTCTATGACGACGACTTCTTCGACCCGCGCGTCGGCTTCGTGTGGGACATCTTCGGCAACGCCCGGACCGCGCTCAAGATGCACTGGGGCCGCTACCACGAGAAGATGTTCAACTACCTGTTCGACCGCGAGATCTCCGGCAACGGCGTGCTGCCGGACCAGGAGTGCTACTGGAGCGAGGACACCCAGGACTACACCGACTGCAACGAGCCGGTGGCTGCGATGGGGACCATGGGAACGGCCCAGCACCCCTACGCCGACGAGTTCCTGGTCAGCCTCGAGCAGCAGCTCGGCAAGGACATGATGATCGGCGTCGACTACATCGACCGCCGGTTCCGCAGCATCATGGCAATGCTCAACGTCAACGAGGACTACGAGCTGTGGAATGCCCCCAACAACCCGTTCGGCGGCGGCGACCTGCCGGTCTGGAACCTGCTGTCCTACCCCGAGTTCGTGCTCACCACCGACAACGGCGGCTACCGAGACTACAACGCGGCGATCCTGCGCTTCGAGAAGCGCTACTCGCACGGCTGGCAGATGCAGACCTCGCTGGTGTGGACCGACATGAACGGCAACATCCTCAAGAACAACTCCTACGAGTACGAGTGGATGGACCGCAACGGCTTCACCAACGACTACGGCAAGATGGAGAAGTACAGCGAGTGGGAGTACAAGCTCTCCGGCTCGCTCGATCTGCCGCTCAACCTCCAGATCGGCGGACAGTACACCTTCCTCTCCGGCTGGTACTGGACGCCCTACGCGCGGATCTACGAGCTCGACTACAACTCCTCGACCGGCAACTACATCTGGCTGACGCCGCGCGGCTCGCAGCAGTACGATGACCGCAGCCTGCTCGACCTGCGCCTGGCGTGGAACGCGAGCCTGTCGCAGAAGATGCAGATGGTCCTCTCGCTCGAGTGCTTCAACGTCTTCAACTCGGACACCGTGCGCGAGGTCTACGGCCGCTACGCCAACTACTACCCGTCGGAGGGTGCGGACGGCTGGTATCCGCGCAGCTCGTACGGCGAGGCGGAGAACATCGAGACGCCGCGGCAGATCCGGGCCGGCCTCCGGCTGTCGTTCTAGCGGCGGTCCCAGCGTGAGTCAGGGGCGGCCGCTCCCCGGCCGCCCCTTTTCTTTGGTCCGGGGRCGGTGAAAGGGTGGTGCGGCGATGCGAKCYGCGYTCGGSTTYCTGACAGYMMTYGCYRTCGSYGCGCTGSTCRSCRCSASCGCGRKCGCCGGMRCMMYGCCGCAGGGGCACCTSGTSCTGATCGGCGGCGGCGACAAGCCYGACGACGCGATGGCCAAGTTCATYGAGCTCGCSGGCGGGCCGCAGGCGCCGATGGTGGCCATCCCGACCGCGTCCGAGGACGCGGACGTCGGCTACTACTACACGGACCTCTTCCGTGAGAGCTACGGCTGCCCGAACGTGGTCACGCTCGACATCAAGAACCGGGCCGACGCGGCGCGGCCGGACTTCGTCGAGCTCGCGGCCGCGGCCGGCGGCATCTTCTTCGGGGGCGGCGACCAGGCGCGAATCACCAGAGCGATCCTCGA
>PQAJ01000002.1 GCA_003105185.1 Holophagae bacterium | reverse complement strand
CCGACCTCGAGGGGGTGGAGCTGCCGCACGGAGACGAGCTCAAGCCGGTCGTCTGTGCCATCTGCCACGATGACGTTGCCGCTGAGCTCGCCTCCGGGCCGCACGGCCGGTTGCCCGCCGACCCGCGGTCACCGTCCGCGATGTGCGTTCGCTGCCACGGCACCCACGACGTGCTGCCGGCGCGCGACCCTGCGTCCGCAACCACCCCGGTCAGGGTGACGGCGCAGTGCGCCGGCTGTCACGAAAAAGAGAGTCGCGCCGTGGAGGCCGGCGTTCATCGCGGCGAGCACCGCGTTGGCTGCGCGGACTGCCATCGTGGCCACCGCGTGGTGGCGCCTGCCGACCCGATCGGCCAGCTCGAGACGTGCGGGGGGTGTCACAAGGACCAGGCGACTCAGCACCGGCGCAGCCTCCACGGCAAGGCAGCGGTGCAGGGCGATCCGCTGGCCCCGAGCTGCGTCTTCTGCCACGAGCACCACACCATCCTCGCGCACACCGATCAGGCTTCGCCGACCGCGGTCATGAACATTCCCTTCCTGTGTGGGCGCTGCCACCGGGAGGGGACCGCGGTGTCGCTGCAGAAGGCGATTCCGCAGCAGGCGATCCTCGAGAACTTCTCGATGTCGGCGCACGGCGAGGCTCTGTACGAGAAGGGCCTGACGGTGGCCGCGGTGTGCACCTCCTGCCACACCTCGCACGACATCCTCGATCACAACAACCCCGCCTCGAGCATCAACCGGAACAACGTTGCGCGCACCTGCATGCAGTGTCATGGGCGGATCGAGGAGGTCCACCTCAAGGTGATCGAGGGTCGCCTGTGGGAGCAGGAGCCCCACAAGGTGCCGTCGTGCGTCGAGTGCCACCAGTCGCACAAGATTCGCCGCCGCTCGGCGACCACTGAGGGCGCGGCCAACCGCAACTGCCTGAGCTGCCACGGCAAGCCCGAGCTCGCGATGGTGCGCGACGGGAGGTCGATCTCGCTGTACATCGACGAGGAAGCGTATGAGCTGTCGATGCACAACCGGACGGCCTGTGCGCAGTGCCACACCGAGGTCAACCCGGGGCATCCGGAGCGTCCGTGCGCGACGATCACATCGCGCGTCGACTGCGGGATCTGCCACGCCGAGCAGGTGCATGACCACGAGCTGAGCCGGCACGGGCAGCTGGCCGAAGAGGGCGACGCGGATGTCCCGGTCTGTCTGACCTGCCACAGCGCCCACACCACCCAGGGGCATCAGTTTCCGACCTCGCCGACCTTCGTCCGCAACGTGCCCGAGCTGTGCGGGCGCTGCCATCGCCACGGTGGCGTAGCAGCAAAGCGGATCGACAGCGAGATGCCGGACATCGTCGAGAGTTACATCCAGTCGGCGCACGGGCGTGGCCTGCTCGAGAGCGGCTTGGTGGTGTCGGCGAGCTGCATCGACTGTCACACCGCCCACCGCGCTCTGGCCGCCACCGACGCCAACTCGTCGGTCAACCGGGAGCACCTCGCGGACACCTGCGGGGCCTGCCATCGGGGGATCGAGGACGAGTTCAAGACCAGCGTCCACTGGCCGGGCAATGTGGTGACGACAAAACGGCTGCCGTCGTGCGAGGACTGCCACAGCTCGCACACGATCAGCCGGGTCGACAAGCAGGGCTTCCGGTTCACGATGATGGACCAGTGCGGGCGCTGCCACGAGGACTTCGCGAAGACCTTCTTCGAGACCTACCACGGCAAGGTCACCCAGCTCGGATCCGAGGGCGCGGCCAAGTGCTACGACTGCCACGGCACCCACAACATCCTGCCGACCGACAATCCCGAGTCGTCGCTCAGCTACTGGAAGCGCGTTGAGACCTGCGGCAAGTGCCACCCGTTGGCCCATCGTCAGTTCGCCGGCTACCTGACCCACGCCACCCACCACGACAAGGACAAGTACCCCTTCCTGTTCTACTCGTTCTGGTTCATGACCATCCTGCTGGTCGGCACGATGTCGTTCGCGCTGCTCCACACCTTGGCCTGGCTGTGGCGTCTCCTGCGGACGCGCGAGCAGTGGCTGCCGCTCAAGGAGGCCGCGACGGGCCGCTACTATCGGCGTTTCACCAGCACCCAGCGGATCATGCACGGGGTCATGATCCTGTGCTTCTTCACGCTGGCACTGACCGGTATGACGCTGAAGTTCTCCTACATGGGCTGGGCGGTTGCGCTGTCGAGGGTCCTCGGCGGCTTCGACACGATGGGTGTGCTCCACCGGATCGCGGCGCTGACCCTGATCGGGCTGTTTGCGTATCACCTGCAGCAGATGTGGGTGAGCCTGCGGGCGCAGAAGAAGGGGCTGATCGGCTTCATCTTCTCCAAGAACTCGCTGATGTTCAACCTCACTGACGTCAGACAGGTGTTCGAGTCGATCAAGTGGTTCTTCGGCCGCGGGCCGAGGCCTTACTACGGCCGCTTCACCTACTGGGAGAAGTTCGACTACTTCGCGGTCTTCTGGGGCGTGTTCGTCATCGGATCCACCGGCCTGGTTCTGTGGTTCCCCGAGTTCTTCACGCTGTTCCTTCCCGGCTGGACGATCAACGTCGCCACCATCATCCACTCCGACGAGGCCTTGCTGGCAGTCGCATTCATCTTCACGATCCACTTCTTCAACACCCACTTCCGGCCGGACAAGTTCCCGATCGACACGGTGATCTTCACCGGTCGCGTCCGGGCGGACGAACTGAGGCACGACAAGCCGGCCGAGTACGAGGAGTTCATCGAGAGCGCCACCCCGGAGGAGCTGGCGCAACGCCTGACCGGCCCGGCCAGCCCCAAGATCGAGAAGGCGGCGCGGATCGTCGGCTTCACCGCCCTCGCGATCGGGCTGACCCTGGTCGCCCTGATCGTGTTCACGATGTTCTTCGGGTA
>PQAJ01000001.1 GCA_003105185.1 Holophagae bacterium | reverse complement strand
ATCAAGCTCAACTGCCTCGGCGCCCCCAGGCTGTCGCCGCGGGTGGAGGTGGTCGAGGCCCTGGTCGACCTGCTCGCCGAGGCCGGCGTTCCGCGGTCGCGGATCCTGGTCTTCGAGCGCTCGAGCCGGGAGCTCGAGCGCGCCGGCTTTGCGATCCGGCGCTCGGGCGGCCCCTACCTGTGCTACGGCACCGACAACCAGTGGGACCCGGAGCCCTCGACCTCCGGGTCGATCGGCTCCTGCTTCGCGCGCGAGGTGTCCACGACCTGCACTGCACTGATCTCGTTCGGCGTGGTCAAGGACCACGACCTGGCCGGGGTCTCTGCCGGCATGAAGAACTGGTACGGGGTCATCCACAACCCGAACAAGTACCACGGCACCAACTGCAACCCTTACCTGGCCGACGTCTGTCGCCATCCCTTCATCGCGGGCAAGCACCGGCTGACCGTGCTCGACGGCGTCGAGGCGCAGTGCCAGGGCGGCCCCGCCTTCTTCGCCGGCGGGCTGTTCCCGCTCGGCCTGGTGGCGGTGAGCGCGGACCCGGTGGCCGCSGACCTGTGGGCGTGGCAGGTGATCGACGCGGAGCGGGCGCGGCGCGCCCTGCCGACCCTGGCGGTGGACGGCAGGGCGCCGGCATTCGTCGCCACCGCCGCGCGCTATGGCCTCGGCGTCGGCGACCCGGCGCAGCTGAAGGTGGTGGCCGGATGAGCCTCGACCGGCGGCGGCTCGCTTGGCTCGCGGCCGGCGGCACCCTCGCGGCGGCGACCCCGGGATGGCTGCGCGCCGGCGGCACGCCCCGGCCCGGCGAGCTCGTCGAGGGCAGCGAGTTGCCGGCGCGCGAGGCGTCCTGGTACAAGAAGCTCGACGGCAACAAGGTCGAGTGCCAGCTCTGCCCGCAGGGCTGCAAGGTCGCCGACATGGAGCGCGGCACCTGCGGGGCGCGGGAGAATCGCGGCGGCACCTACTACACCCTGGTCCACTCGCTGGCCTGCAGCCTGCACGCCGACCCGATCGAGAAGAAGCCGTTCTTCCACGTGCTGCCTGGCGAGCTGGCGCTGTCCTTCGCCACCGCCGGCTGCAACGTCGAGTGCAAGTTCTGCCAGAACTGGGAGATCTCGCAGTTCCGGCCGGAGCAGGTGCAGTCCTACTGGCTGCCGCCGGAGTCACTGGTGGAGATGGCGAAGCGCTCCGGGTCGAAGCTCACGGCCGCGACCTACTCCGAGCCGGTGGTCTTCTGGGAGTATGTCCGCGACGTCGCCACGGCAGCCAAGGCGGCCGGGCTGCGGCCGACCATCGTCTCCAACGGCTTCATCCAGGAGCAGCCGCTGCGCGACGTGCTGCCGCTGCTCGATGCCGTGAAGGTCGACCTCAAGGCCTTCACCGAAGACTTCTACCAGGAGCAGGTGCGGGGCAAGCTCGAGCCGGTGCTCAAGACCCTGGAGATCATCCGCGGCGCGGGCCTGTGGCTCGAGATCGTGGTGCTGCTGGTGCCGACGCTCAACGACTCGGAGGACGAGGTCCGCCGGCTCTCAGCCTGGGTCAAGGAGCACCTCGGGCCTGAGGTCCCGCTGCACTTCACCCGCTTCCACCCGACCTACCGGCTGACCAACCTGCCGCCGACGCCGGTCGAGACCCTCGAGCGGGCGTGGCGCGCGGCGACCGCCGAAGGCCTGCGCTTCGTCTACCTCGGCAACGTGCCCGGGCACGCGGCGGAGAGCACCCACTGCCCGGGCTGCGGCGAGGTCGTGATCAGGCGCATGGGCTTCCGCATCCTCGACAACCTCCTCAAGGACGGGCACTGCCCCAAGTGCCAGCGGGCGATTCCGGGCGTATGGGCATAGCCGCGAGCGGTCCTGACACGGGCCGCCACCTCCACGGCCTGCCGGTCTCGGGCCTGCTTTCCCTGCTCGCCATCTACGTGGCGTGGGGCAGCACCTACCTCGCGATCCGGGTGGCGGTCCGCGAGGGCGCCGGCTGGGGCCCGTTCTGGCTCGGCGCGGCGCGGGTGCTGGCGGCCGCGGCCGTGCTTCTTGCCCTCAGCCGGCTGCGCGGGGCGCGGTTGCGGCCGAGCCGCTTCGAGCTCCTGACCCTGGCCTCGACCGGCGTCCTGATGTGGGTCGGTGGCAATGGGCTCGTCAACTGGGCCGAGCAGCGGGTCGACTCCGGGCTGGCGGCGCTGGTGGTCGGCACCGCGCCGCTGTCGGTCGCCGCGATGGAGGCGGCGATCGACCGCCGGCCCCCGAGCCTGCGCTTCGCGGCGTCCCTCGCGGTCGGCATGTCAGGCCTGGTGGTCCTGACCTACCCGATGCTGCGCGCCGGCGTCACCGCCGACGTGCTCGGCGTGACTGGACTGGCCGTTGCCGGGGTGAGCTGGGGGTACGGCTCGATCGTCCTCAACCGGCGGCAGCTCCCGCTCGATCCGATCGTGGTCGCGGGCTGGCAGCAGCTGGCGGGCGGGATCGGCTTCGCCGTCSTCGCGCTGGCAGTGCGCGAGCCGCTGCCGCGGCCGACCCCGGAGGCCTGGGCGGCGTGGGCCTACCTCATGGTCGTCGGATCGCTGGTCGCCTTCTCGTGCTTCGTGTACGCCCTCAAGGTGCTGCCGACCTCAGTCGTGATGACCTATGCCTACGTCAACCCGGCGATCGCAGTCGTGCTCGGCTGGCTGATCCTGGGCGA